>NZ_FUYE01000004.1:164708-479796 GCF_900167535.1 Prosthecobacter debontii | reverse complement strand
GCGCTTCCTTCCAGCTTACTCGCCGGACCTCAACCCGATTGAGAAGATGTGGAGCAAGATCAAGAACTCGCTGCGCAGCCTGGAGGCCCGCACACCGGAGCAACTAGATGCAGCCATCAGCGTAGCGTTCTCAAAGGTCACCGCCAAAGACGCCATGGGTTGGTTCGCTTCTTGCGGTTATAGTATTATTTAATACGCTCTAGGTGATTCAAAGGGGGGAACTCAAGAATTCGGACTCTCGGGGCCAGGATTTCATGAAGCAGTCTGATTGGATTCCCCGCAGCGGACAGGACTGTCCTGATCGGCTGCGACGAGGGCGAATCTTGAGGCTGTTGTAGATCCCAAGTCTCTAAAACTGGAGTATCGAGCTCTGAAACACCTGCCCACTTTCAACGCGGTGTCAGGCGGCCGTTGTTACGGAGGTGGGCTCCATTCCCCACAGGACACGGCGCACCTCGGGCAAGGGATCTTTGGCAGCCGTATCGAGCCATGTTGTAACGATTTCAGGCCTTGGCTCGCCACCCTTGTCATGCAGGCGCGCCAGACTCTTGGCGAGTAGGGCCGACTCTACCCGCAACTTGCACATCAACACATCGTGCTCCTCATCCGCAGGTTCCCAGCCCGACTCCTTTGCTGTAGAGAAGGCGGTCTCATGCAGCAGAAATCTCAGCCCGTCTTCAAGGGCCTGAAGATGGCTTGTGCCGAACGGACAGTTCTCAGAGATGGCCAGACGTCCGCATACCGACAGGACGTCATCCAGGCCCGGTTCCATACGGAATCTCACACGGTTCACGAGCAGGGTCAGCAACTGCTGAGGCACGTTGCTGACCCTGCCTCCCTCTGCCTCAGGCCACTCCATCCACAGCCTTACGGCATAAGCTGCGGATGCTACGCGCTCCTCATCCAGTGATAGGAGTTCGCCAGTGATTAATGCCACCAGCAAATCATGCCGCTGCATGTTATCACGCCGGTCCGTCATGAAGCTGGCCACCTCTAGCCTGGGCACTTGGAAACCTGCTGCGCTCATGTCGGCTGCCACCTTCATCAAACGATCAATGTCTGCCTGCCCTGCGCCAGACGACAAGTGTGCCAGCACGCAGCAAAGCCCCTGCTCAAAAACCTGGAGGAGTTCGCGTGGTCGCTCCCATTCGGATTTTCCATTTAGAAGCTCTTCAAGGATGTACCTCTGGCTAGCATCCCACCATTCCAGGGCCCGGTGCAGGATTTGACTGGCCTCCGCTGTTTCCCACGTGATGCCAAAGGCTCTTTCCTCTGGAGGCTGCCAGGGCCAGGATGCCAGTATGACGAGTTCCTGCAGGTAGTGCTTTGCATTGCCACCGGAATACTTGGTGGTTCCATCGCTGGCTGTTTCGCTGACAGGAGGGATAGCGTCACGCAGGAGGTGGGCCTTGAGATGCCTCCTGGCATTTTCTGAAATCCGCTCCGGCAGGCCGAGAAACACGCGGCTGGGGCCCGGATTGCATGCCGGAAGCCCATCAGAGTTCTTGTGGGTCCACAGCGCCTGTTCAAAGGCCTCAGACCACGCGGGATTCCAGGCGCTGGTCTGAGATAGATAGGACAGCCTGTTGAAGGCAGCGCACCGCCGTCCAGCCTGCGGAGATCGCAGGCCGTTCAGCCATGATTGTAGATTTTCCTCCTCTAAGGTGAAGCCTATGTGATGATCGGAAATGTGAGCCTGCTCCACTGCGGTGAATGGCTCAAACGGCAGAGTAATCCATGGATTTTCCCCATGTGCTGAAGGCCCGAACGGAATGCGCGCCAGCACCGGCAGCCACACTGACAACTGGTCTTGAGTCCCTGAAAAAAGCACCCTGCGCAGTCCCTCGCCCCAGGACCGCCAAGTCATGAACTCCGCATGGATCCCCGGGTGCTCGTGGAACTGGCACAGCAGGTTAAAAAACTCGTCTAACTGGATGGTTGTCATCCTGAGTGTCAGGCGGGATGCTAGGTCCCACAGGTAGGGCGCGCCCCGGCCCGCATAGTGGCTGCGCAGCGCACCCAGATTCTCCTGCAGCCGCGGCAGCATCTGCGCCAGACCGCGCAGGCAGAGACTGATGAGCCAGTCTGCATCTTCCGCGCGCAGGCGGAGCACAGTGCCTCTCCCCAGCTCTTCCTGCAGGGTCTTGTCAGTATTTCGGATTCGCGTGGCCACCGCCCGCTTGAATGCAATGGGCATGAGCATCTGCGCGGCCTTCACCATCGTCGGTCCTCCCATGTTCAAAATGCCGGGGTGGTGTGGCAGCCCTACCTCGTCAAAAAGCCGCAGATATTGGAAGGCTAAGATTTCTTCCTGGCCCATGCCCTGGGGAAAGAGTGAGATCGTGTGCGTGGAGGTTCCTGGGTCAAATCCCGCACGTTCAGGCTTCTTTGGGGTTCTGGGCGTGGCCAGGGCGATGGCGCTTCGGAGTTCCTCAATCCTGTCCCATGGGTTACACTCCACTCTTTTCAACTCACGCCGGCGGTCCCGATGGTTCGGAATTCCCGCTGCCACATCTGGCATGCTCATCTGATAGGTAATCTGGTGGAAGAGCAGAGCCCAGCCTTCGAGTGACAGTTTGAGGATGTCCTTCTGTGTCTCGTCCACCTGCCGAACAAGATCTTTGATCACAATGTCTGCCAGCTTCTTCACTCCATCGATCTTTCCTTGCTCCGCAAGCCACCCGATCTTCCTCAGGGCATGTCTTAAGCTAGGTGCGGTGACTGAGACAAATCTTTCCAGGGCAGGCTCAAAGCGGTCGAAGTCCAGGCAGTAAAACGCCAGCAGACATTCCTCATGCAATAGCCACGCGTCCAACCCGGCATCGTTCTCGCGCTCAGCACGGAAAGTTTCCAGGATGAGCGTAAAGTTTACCTCATTCATGTTTTCCCGATGGATCTGGAGGAGGAGCAGACGCAGGTCCCGCAGCGCCCTGCGTGAGTGCTCAGGTAGTGCCTTTGCATCTCCAGCGCGCTGAACGGCTGCCTCTACCCACCGTGCCCATGAATAGTGGATGATGTCCAGTGAGACATCCCACCTCCACTTAAGCTCCTGAAGGATTGCTAGCTCAACTTCCGATGGCGCGGTTCCTTCAGCCATCTTCGTTGCCAGAGGGTGGGGCCAGAAGTCCGTGTATTGTGTGATCTGCCTGCGAATGTCCAGAGGGGCCACGAGCCAGCCTGGATAGCTTTCACGCTGCCTGCGCCATTCGCCTAACAAATCGTTGATTTGAATGAGGCCGTCCGAAGACTGCTTTTCCAATTCGTCCGGAGCGATGAAATGCCACGGCACCTCCCCGGGCCACTGCGGCATGTCTGGCATGGGAAGGGAAGCCACCTTGATCTTGCAGCGGGTTTGTAGTTCGGTGAAAAGCCTCTCAAGATTCTCTGGATACGACACCTGCGTGCCCGGATTAAACAGTTCGGCCAGGTTGATTAGATGGATCTTGTAAGTCTTGCGGAAGAGCCTGGCCTCAGGAAGGCTGAAGCCATTCACATGACACATGTAAACCCGGTGGATGTCCGCCTCGAACAGATCGCGTACCCAACCGTGGATCAGCTTGAAATTTGGATCGGTGCCGGAGAAGCCGACGAGCACGAGTGTGTTCTCGATCATGAGCTGCCGGACTGTGTTCACAAAAGCTGGCCTGTCCTGGGCATACGTGCGGAAGTGCTCCTCCGTGATGACAAACGGCCCGTCAGGCATGGAGCCATGTAGCTTGATGATCCGCGGCCGGGAGGCACCAAGCAGATTGGCCTGAGAGTAGATCGTTGTGTATTGTGGAGGCTGGAAATCCAGGGCCGCTTCCTCTAGCAGGCTATCATAATTAAAGGTCAGCACATCCGCCCAAGGCAGCTTTAAAAGCTGATGGTGCAGCTCTCCAGGCTCCACGCGGACCGCGTGGAGCGCTTGTTTGATGAAGCTTTTGAGAGCCTCGGGTCCCTCATTCGCCTCATACTGCTGGGCTACTTGAAGGTGGCCTGAATTCAGACAGCGCTCCAGGGCAGCAGGATCCCTCGGATGCAGCTCTTCGGCCATGCGTCGGACCAGTTCATTCCAGTCCGGCATTTTGACCGTCATGGCCGTTGCTCCATCACGCCGCAGCTTCGGCTGCGCATTCTTACTGAAGCCTGCGCCGACGACCACCACGGCCTTTCCTTGGCTGAGATAGCGGGAGATGTAGTCCAGATCTGAGTGAAGGGCGGAGTCAGGCATGTCTGGCACAGCTTTCACAAGGTTTTCTTCCGCGCCAGTCTGCATTGGGAAAAAAGGCTCATCAGGGAAAATGGGGCAGGTATGAATGGCAAGGACTTAAGCCCTTAGGCAGCCTTGAGTTGTTGTTTGGCGTCGGCTGGGATGTGACGCATTATAGCGTGTTTGTTTAGCCGAAGGAAGCTGTCGCGTCCTCGCTAGATGGCACGCTGTTCATAGCGGCCCTGTCGTAATAGCACCACATCTTTGGCGATGCTTAACAAATCAACCCGCCCATGACTCAAGCACTTTGCCAAGCTTGGGTTCCGGCAGTTCCTCATCCAACGCTCCGGCGACCCGCTGCGGACTCGGGAGGCCGCGCTTCATCCAGCAAGGCAGAGCCCAAGTAGGGCGGTTGGGCCCCAACCGCCGTGACAACGGAATCCCGACCGAGAGAAGGCCGTTGAGGCTCAACGGCGCTACTTGCTCGGAGTCCGCGCTCCTGCGCGACAAAGGACGCCACCCCGATGATAGACCCCCAGAGGGCAGGGCGTTTGTTCGGGTCTTGATCACCATGCGTTTTTCTTTCCTCCTGGCCTTCGGTTTGACCGGCACTCTACATGCGGCGGAACCCAAGAAAGAACAACCGATGACGCCGGGCGGTGTCTATCGGGCGCATGACATGCAGCGTCCGCGACCGCCGGTGATCACGCCGCCGGGATTCAGCACGCCGGAGAAGGCGGGGGCTCCGCCTTCGGATGCGATGGTGCTGTTCGATGGCAAGGATCTCTCCCAGTGGAAACGCGAGCCGCGCAAGGATTCGCCGCCTGGGGATGACCAGCCGCAGTGGAAGGTGGAGAATGGGTGCATGGAGATCGTGGGAAAAAGCGGCAGCATCCGCACACGGAAAAAGTTCCGTGGAGATTATCAATTGCACCTTGAATGGGCCACACCAAGCACCGTTTCAGGCAACGGCCAAGGACGTGGGAACAGCGGAGTCTATATCGGTGGCTTCCCCGAAATCCAGGTGCTGGATTCCTACCAGAACGACACCTATCCTGACGGTCAGGCGGCTGGGCTCTACAGCCAATACCCGCCGATGGTGAATGCCAGTCGCAAACCCGGGGAATGGCAGACCTACGACATCTTTTTTGAGCGTGCCAAGCCCGATCAGAAGGCGCGGTTAACGGTCATCCACAATGGCATTGTGGTGCAGTACCTACGCGAGTTCGATGCCCCGGATCAAGAAGGAGACCTTCTGCTTCAAGATCACCTCAATCCCGTGCGCTATCGCAACATTTGGTTACGCCCCCTGAGGGTTGACTCCGATCAACTTGGCACCAAGCCGACGGCTAAAGATACCGCGAATACTCCCGCCAAGGCAGCTTCGCCAAATCCAAAGAGCTCGGGCGAGAAAGCGTCTGTGATTCGCATCAAAACGATGACGGCCCAGATGAAGTATGACCTCACGGAGTTTACCGTGAGGCCAGGGCAGCCTGTCAAAGTCATCTTCGAGAATGGGGATGACCTTCCTCATAACATCGTTTTTTGTCAGCCCGGCACGGATACGGCCGCCATGGCACTCAAGCAGATGGAGAACGCGGAAGAGGCTCTGAAACGGAACTGGGTGCCTGATGACAAACGCATCTGGCTCCACTCACGCATGCTCAATCCGCACGAAACGGAGACACTCAGCTTCACCGCGCCTGAAAAGACCGGGGACTACCCCTTTGTCTGTACCTTTCCGGGGCATGCCTTGACGATGAACGGCAAGATGAAAGTACTGCCTCTGGGGAAGGGATTGCAGGACTTACGATTTGCTCTTTACCTCGGCGCTTGGACCGCTCTGCCCGACTTTTCTCAACTGAAGCCGCATCGCGAAGGGGCCATTCCCGACAACCTCGTGCAGGTGCAGTTGGATGATTACAAAAACGAGTTTGGTATCGTTTACACCGCCAAGCTGGAGGCTCCGCGCACGGGCAGTTATCGCTTTTACATCGCTGGAGATGACGGCATCCGGCTAAAGCTGGATGGCAAGACCCTTGTCGAACACGACGGAATTCATCCATATGAGATCAAGGAGGCGAGCGTTCAACTGACACAGGGCCTCCATGACTTCCGCTTAGAGTATTTCCAAGCCAAGGGGGAGATCGCGGTCTTTGCGGCGTGGAAGGGGAGCAATTTTGATATTACCCCCTTTTCACAGTGGACTCCCAGAGGGTGGCAGCAGGGGGCTAAAGGCAAGCAAAAGAAAGACTTCGAGCCGATTCCTTTGGTCGTTAAAGATGAGCCTCTGATTTATCGCAACTTCATCGCTGGAGCCGGTAATCGAGGCATCGCTGTGGGATATCCAGGAGGAGTCAACATCGCCTGGAGTGCTGAGCAGATGAATCTAGCTTTAGTCTGGCGTGGAGCTTTTATGGATGCCTCCAAACATTGGAATAGCCGTGGGGGAGGCTATCAGCCGCCGCTGGGTTACGACGTCTTCAGTCCAACTCAGGCTGAACCCTTGGCTGTATTGACCTCCACCGAGTCTCCTTGGCCAGAAAAGCAGGACCGTGCTTCCGGTTATACTTGGAAGGGATATTTTCTGGATGCCAAACGCTGCCCGACTTTCATGTATGAATGGAAAGGTGTGAAGGTCGAGGATCGCGGTGAGGCCGATCATCAGCAATTCAAGCGCAGGCTGAAGTTCTCTGCGCCTTTACCACAAGGCACCTTTCTGCAAGTCGCCACGGGACGTATTCAGCCCAAAGACACCGGGTTCATCGTCGAGGGCGGTGAGCTGACCTTAGAAGGCCGTCGTTTTGAAAACAAGTTTGTCGTTCATGCACCCGGCGGAATCGCCGTGGGGAATCAATTGTTAGTCCCCCTGACTGAGGCCATGCGTGAAATCACTCTCACCTATTCGTGGCCGGAGTGATTCTCCCTGTCGTCTTTTCAAATCAGGATTTTCATCTCATGAAAAAAGCTTTCCTCTCAAGCTGCTTTGCAGTGATCACTTCGGGTCTCTGGGCTGCTGAGCCCGTCGAGTCAGACTTTTATCGAATCACCACCTTCACCACTCCCACCGAGACCGCCTTGGAAGTCGGCTCAATCGAACTGCTTCCCCAGGGGAAACTGGCTCTCGGCACGCGGCGAGGGGAGATCTGGACCGTTGAGCATGCCCAGGAACCTGCGAAGGTGCGTTTCCAATTGTTCGCCTCGGGTCTTCATGAAGTTCTTGGCCTCGCCTATAAAGATGGCGCGTTGTATGCCACCACACGTTACGAAGTCACTCGGATTCGAGATCAAGACGGTGATGGTCGAGCTGATGTCTTCGAGACGATCAATGATCAGTGGGGTGTCTCGGGGGACTACCACGAATATGCCATTGGAAGTCGCTTTGATAAGGCTGGGGATCTTTGGGTCACCCTGTGTTTGACCGGGTCATTCACAAGCAAGGTGCCATTCAGAGGCTGGGCGGTGCAGATCAAACCGGATGGCAGCTTGGTGCCCACCTGCAGTGGCATTCGGAGTCCAGGAGGCATCGGTTTCGATGCTGAAGGAGAAGTCTATTATGTCGATAATCAAGGTCCTTGGCATGGTTCCTCAACCCTCCAGCACCTTGTTCCAGGAAGCTTTCAGGGTCACCCTGCGGGCAACGAATGGTACTCCATGGCTCCGAACATGGGAGAGCGTCCGATCGACCCGATTCCCGAGGCTTTTCTTGGGGACCGTAAGCGTGGTCAGACCAACCCGACAGGTGATCCAGATCGCATGGTCAAAGAACGTCAACGCATTAAGCAACTGCTACCGCCATCCGTTTATTTGGTGCATGGGAAAATTGGCAACTCGCCCACCTTCATTGTCTGCGACGAGAGCGAAGGGAAGTTTGGGCCGTTTGCCAAACAACTCTTCATTGCGGATCAGAGTCACAGCAATGTCAGTCGCGTGTTTTTGGAAACCGTCAATGGCATCAAACAAGGTGTCGTGATTCCATTTCGCAGTGGTTTCGCCAGCGGTCTCATCGGTGGACGAATGGATGCCGATGGTCGTTTGTATGTGGGGGGCAGTGATCGTGGTTGGGGCGCTCGAGGGGGCAAGCCTTACTGCTTTGAAAAACTTGAATGGACGGGCAAGCTGCCCTTTGAGATTCACGAGATGCGTGCCAAGCCCGATGGCTTCGAGGTTAGCTTCACTCAACCTGTAGATCCGGCCACGGCAGGTCATCTCTCAAGCTACTCCATGCGCGAGTTCACGTATGCCTATCGTGAAGACTATGGTGGCCCTGAGGTGGATGAGGTCATTCCGAAAATCAGCTCCGTGAAGGTCAGTGACGATGGTAAAACGGTCCGTCTTGTGATCAGTCCTCTGACAAAAGGAGACGTACACGAATTACATCTGGAAGGGGTGAAGAATCGCGAAGGACTCCCGCTCCTGCACTCCGTTGCTTATTACACCCTGAACGAGATCCCTGCCCAATAAGGAGGATAGAGTCCGTGCTGGGGGACGTTTCTGGAGCCACTTATGATCCAGCGTCTCCTCCTGGCTCCTTGTCTTTTCGCTGCCATTCTGGCTCTTCCTCTCTCGGCAGCCTCCGCAAAACCTAACGTCCTGCTGATGGTCTCCGATGATCTGGCGGTGACTTTAGGCTGTTACGGTCATCCCCAAGCCAAGACGCCACATCTGGATGCGCTGGCGAAGCGTGGCGTTCTATTCAGCCGCGCTTACTGTCAGTTCCCGCACTGCAATCCCTCCCGGTCCTCCATGATGAGTGGTTTGAGGCCTAACCAGACGCGTGTTACGGATAATGCGGACAACCTGTATGACAATGTCCCGGGAGTGCTGACGCTGCCCCATCATTTTCGTCAACAGGGCTACTCCACGGCACGTTGTGGTAAGATCTTCCACCTTGGGATTCCCACAGGCCTAGAGAGCATGGATGATCCGCAGGCTTGGGACTTTGGCACCCCCTTCAAGGATGAGCGTCCTTATCCGCCCAAACGAGAGTCGGTGGTGCAAATCAAAACCGGTAAACGACAAGGACTTTCCTGGCAGGAGATCCCCGTCTCCGATGAAACGCTCTGTGACGGAGGTTTTGCCCTCACCGCGATGGATTGGTTAAAAAAACGAGACTCCGAAAGGCCCTTCTTCCTCGCCGTCGGTTTTCATCGTCCCCATCTACCTCTGGTAGCTCCGGCCAAATACTTCGATCTTTATCCCCTGGACAGCATCACCCTCCCCGAGGCACCCGCCGACGATGTGGCGGATATTCCTGCGCCAGCCCGTAACGGAGCCGTGCCTGGTTACACACTCTCGGCCACACCGGAACAACGAAAGGCTGCCATCCGAGCTTATTTGGCCTGTGTCAGCTATGTGGACGCTCAGGCCGGTAAACTAATGGATGCCTTACGCGAGCAGGGACTGCTGGGGAACACCGTCGTGATCTTCACCAGTGACCACGGCTGGCATCTGGGAGAGCATGAGCTCTGGCATAAGCGTAGCTTGTTTGAGGAAAGCGCAGGGGTGCCTCTGATCATTTTAGCTCCCGGAAGTGCAGGGAATGGACAACGCACGGCGGCTCTCGCTGAGCTGCTGGATCTCTATCCGACTTTGTGTGATCTATGCGAAGTCCCGCTCCCAGCGCATGTGCAGGGCCAGAGCCTGCGCCCGATCCTCGAAAATCCCGCATCCTCCATCCATAACGCGGCCTTCACTCAAGCTCGAAGAGGAGCTAACGCCGAATTCTGGGGGCGCAGTGTGCGCACAGATCGGTGGCGTTGCACAGAGTGGAATGAAGGTCGGGATGGCATCGAGCTCTACGATCATCAAGAAGATCCCCATGAGTACACGAATCTCGCGTCGAGTGCTCAACACAGCGCTGTTCTTCATGACTTGAGAGCACTATTAGCCGAAAAACTGCCTCCCATTAAAATGGAGGGAACGTCCGAACTGAGCATCCCCAAAGACCGAGACTGATCCTGAAGAAGCCGAGAGCAGGTCTGGTAAGTGTTCAGGTTTTAACGCGGAAGGATAGAAACGTATCATAGCCTTCATCAGATTCATTTATTCTGACTTTTGCAAAAGTGACCGACGTTCAGGCCTTTGAAGAGGAAAATTCGTTTGCAAAATGAACGGTGTCACCCATAAAACGCCCTCGCGTTTTTGAACGCAAGGGAGTGACTCATTGTCTCACAAGGCTCCTCTCTACGACAACCCCCAACAACCATGATAGTGACAGTATGATCCAAGTTCAAAACCTCCGAAAAGTGTTCGGCAGCAAGGTGGCGGTGGATGACGTCTCCTTCTCTGTCGAAAAAGGCCAGGTGCTCGGCTTTCTAGGGCCGAACGGTGCCGGCAAATCCACGTCGATGAGAATGGTGACGGGTTATTTCCGTCCTACCTCTGGAAGCATTAAAATCGGCAATTTTGACATGTTGGAAGAACCCGAGTTAGCCAAGCGCTCCATTGGGTATCTCCCGGAAAATGCCCCTTTGTATTCGGACATGACCGTGGCCAGCTTCCTGGGTTTTTGTGCAGAGATGCGTGGCCTTACAGGAACAGCCCGTAACAAGGCCATCGATCGCGTGCTTGAACTGTGCTTCCTGGACTCTGTTCGCAACCAGAGCGTGGATACCCTTTCCAAAGGTTATCGTCATCGCACCTGCTTTGCCCAGAGCATCATTCACGATCCTGATGTGCTCATTTTGGACGAGCCAACCGATGGTCTGGACCCGAATCAGAAACATGAAGTGCGCGGCCTGATCCGCCGCATGGGCGAGAGTAAGGCCATCATCTTCTCCACGCACATTCTGGAAGAAGTGGAAGCCGCTTGCTCCCGAGCGATCATCATCGATCGCGGTAAAATTGTGGCTGATGGCACCCCTGATCAGCTCAAAAAGCTCGTGCCGGGAGTCAATACTTTAGACGAAGTTTTCCGCGCCATTACGCGTCCGGATACGGCGAAATGATTCCTCCAGAACTCTTTCAGATCTTTTAAAATCACCTCATGAAAAGCAGAGATTTCGCAAACACTTTGGCGATCTTCAAGCGGGAGTTCCTCTCCTACTTCAATTCGCCTGTGCTCTATGTGATTGTCGTCATTTACCTCCTGGCGTCGATGGGATTCACCTTCTTCTTCGGTAGGCTTTTGGATACGGACAATGCATCCCTGACCCAGCCCTTCTTCTTCTGGCATCCCTGGATTTACATCGTGTTGGCTCCCGCTGTCGGCATGCGCCTGTGGTCAGAAGAGCATCGCCTTGGCACCTTCGAATTGTTGATGACCATGCCACTTTCTCCCTGGCAGGCTATCATCGGTAAATTCGTCGCGGCTGCCTTGGTCTGGCTCATCGGCCTCTCCCTCACATTCCCTGTAGTGATCACGATTTCTTGGCTGGGAAATCCAGATCCAGGTCCAATCATCACCGGCTATGTGGCCAGCTATTTGTATGCCTTAGGTTGCTTGGCGGTCACCAGTGCTGTCAGTGCCTATACTCGCAGCCAAGTGGTTTGCTTCATCGTGTCTGTGGCCCTTTGCATCGGTCTGACTTTGATCGGTTATCCCGGCATCGTGGACTCGATCGTGAGGACGCTGCCCAGCTCTTTGGAATCTTCCGTGCGTTTTGTGAGTTACCTCAGTTTCATGGACCACTTCTTTGAGATGACCAAGGGCATCTTCGTCTTCCGTGACGTCCTCTATTTCATCTCCGTTATCGTGGTGTCCTTGATCGCGACACACATCGGTCTGCGCTCGAAGCGCGCTTAATGGGAACACACTTCAACACCTGAGACTCTTTATGAATCTGAACAGCAAAGAAGGAACCGCAGGCATCACCGCGCTGCTGGTGATCGCCATTGTCGTGGCTTTGAACTTCCTCGTGGGCGGCCTCGGACTGGGCAACTTCCGGGTCGATCTGACGGAAGATAAACTCTACACCCTCTCCCAGGGCACCCGAAACATTCTGGATCGGCTCAATCCAGACAAACCGGTCACCATCCGTTTCTACGTGACGACGGAAGACCGTGTTATGCCGCCGATGCTCAAGACGCACGCCAGTGCCGTCCAAGACATGCTTTTGGAATTCCAAAAGGCGGCCAAGGGCAAACTCATCCTCGAGAAACTGAATCCGAATCCGAATACGGAAGACGAAGACCGGGCTCGTGAAGATGACCTCCAAGGCATGACGGTGAACCAGAACGGCGATAACATCTATCTGGGCATGGCCATCCAGTCGGCGGCCCAGAAAGAAGTGCTGCCTTTCCTGAATCCCAATGAGGAGACCGCCTTGGAATATAATGTGGCTCGTGCCATCCAGAAGGTTTCCAAGAACTCCAAGACCATCATTGGGGTGATGAGTGCCATGCCGATTATGGGTTCTCCGATGTTCCCTTATCAGCGTCAGCGCGGGCAAGATCCGTGGATTCTGATTCAGCGTCTGCGCATGGATTATGAAGTGCGTGAGGTTCCCATGGGAGCGGATAAAATTGATGCCGATATCAACACGCTTCTGGTCGTTCACCCTGCGGATATCAACGAACTCGCAGAATATGCGATCGATCAGTATCTGCTAAAAGGCGGCAAAGTGATCGCTCTTGTCGATCCACAGAGCATCGTGGCGCAGCGAGTTTACAGCAACCAGCCGAACCCGATGACCGGCCAACCTGGTGGTGTGATCAATCCAGCTTCGGATCTTCCGAATCTCTTCAAAGCTTGGGGTGTCACGTACAATAAAACTCAGATCATTGCCGACGTGAACTATCGTGGCATGGCACAGGGCGGACAAAACCCCGTCGAGTTGCAATTGCCTCGGGAGGCCCTCAACCCAACAGACCGCATCACCTCGGACCTTCAGTCTCTGCGCATGCTGATGGCGGGTTCTTTGACCTTCGACAAAAAAGAAGGCATCGAATCCACCGTCCTGGTCAGCAGCTCAGAAGCCAGTGAATTGATCGACTCCACGGAGGCCGAAAGATTGACCCGCGAGCGTCTGACAAACTTCAACCCGAGTGGCCGCCGCCAGCCTATGGTCGTGCGCTTGACTGGTAAGTTCAAAACCGCTTTCCCGGGTGGTAAACCCAAAGGTCCTGCGGCTTCTCCTGAATCCGGTGGAGCTCAGGAAGATGCGACCGCTCCGAAAACCGCGGAAGCCCCTGCTCCAGCAGCCGAAGAACCCAAGGCTGATGCGAAGCCAGAAGCAAAAAAAGAGATCGAGATCTCCGATGGCACCATCAAAGAATCCGTCAGCAACGAAGGCGTCGTGGTACTGTTCTCCGATGCTGACATGATGTTCGATGCGCTCTGCGTGCAGCAGGATGGCATGACTGGGGGTCTCGTCGCTGTGAACTCCAATCTTCCACTCATGCTGAACACCGTGGAAATGCTCAGCGGTGGCGGGGATTTGATTCAAATTCGCAGCCGTGCCTCCACTCAGCGTCCTTTCACCAAGATGGACGAGCTGCGTGAGAAGGTGGAACGCGACTTCCGTCCGAAGCTGCAAGCTCTGCAGGCCAAGCTGGATGAAACCGCTCAAAAAATGGGCCCTCTTCGTGTGAAAAACGGACAGTTGGCTGACCCTCGTCAGATCAAGGAACTGGAGGAACTGCGCGTGACTCAAGTCTCCATCAACCGTGAGATCCGTGAGATCAAGAAAGCTCAGAACAAGGACATCGACTTCACCGAGTCCATGATCACGCTGTTGAACTTCCTGGTCGTGCCGCTCCTGGTGATTTGTGTTGGCTTGGCTCTCGCCATCCGTCGCCGCATCCAAACCGCTGCTGTCTGACCCTCGTTTCATCAACTCTCTTCGTTAGAACCATCATCCATGAAGAAGATCATTATTTTGCTAGTCGTGCTGGGTGCCTTGATCGGCGCCGCCGTCATCTATCAAAATCAGCAGAATGCCGTCATGAATACCGCCGTCACCCGCGGTGTGAAAAGCCGTGAGCGGTTGTTGCCTGATTTTGAAGTCACGGCCGTTAAAAAACTGCGCATTCGCGATGCCTCCTCCGAAGCGACCATCATCGTCAATGAAGATGGCAAATCCGCTCGTGTGGCTGAGCGCGGGGGGTATGCCGCCAGTGTGGACCGCATCAATTCGGCCTTAAGTGAGCTATACGAGCAGCGGGTAGCTAACAAGCAGCAGGTCGGAAAAGGTGCCTGGGCTGAGATCAAGGTGCTCCCTCCCGGGGAAGGCACCGAGGGGGTCGGCACTCAGATTGAGTTGATCGGGGAAGGGGATAAGATCATCAAATCCCTGATCCTCGGTGAATCCATCTCGATTGCCGGTGGCCGTAGCAGCACCGCTTTTGATGGCGGCACCCAGCGCTTCGTCCGCATTCCCGATGATGGCGAAACCATCTGGGTCGTCAGTAACTCCTTCTTTGACTTGGAACCCAAACCCGAGTCCTGGCTGGATAAATCCTTCATCGACGTGAAGGACATCAAAGAGATCACGGTAACTCCGGCACAAGCCGAAGAAGGCTGGAAAGCTGGTCGCAGCGAAGTCACTGAAACCGAATTCAAACTACTCGACGCTAAGTCCGGCGAGGGCTTGGACAACACCAAAGTCACCCTGGGTAGCTTGCTGTCTGCACCGACCTTCAACGATGTAGTCGCTACAGACAAAGTGGCCGAGGTGATGAAAGATGCGGTGAAGGCGAAGATCGTCACCTTCGACGGCTTCACCTACAACCTCAGTGCCGCCAAGCAGTCCAAGGGCGGGAGTGATCGTTATTACCTCACCGTCGATGTCAGTGCAGATATTCCCAAAGCTCGCCCAGCGGTGAAGGATGAGAAGGAAGAAGACAAAAAGAAGGCCGACGAAGCCTTTGCCTCCAAGAAAAAGAGCCTGGAAGAAAAACTCGCCAAAGAACAGAAGTTCGCAGGATGGGCCTTCGAAGTCTCTGAGTACACGGTGAATAACTTCTTCAAGAAGCGCAGTGAGATCGTTAAGGTCGAAGCGAAGGCGGAGCCCGCTCCAGCACCTCCGACAGGTGCAGCGGCATCGCCGACAGCTCCTTCCTTCTCAATGCCGACGCCTGGGGCCGCTCCTGCATCGCCCCCGGCAGCCCCTCTGGCTCCGGCGCCATCGGCTCCCTCAGTCTCCACTCCTCCGATCGAACTGCCTACCGCTCCTAAAACGGAAATCAAGCCTGAGGCAGATCCCAATGCTGCACCCGTCGTCGAGCAGAAAAAGTAAGCTGCCCGTCTTCCTTTGATTGAAACCCCTTATCGGCAGCTTGAGAAATCAGGCTGCCGATTTTTTGTTTTTGTCTCTCGCCAATGCTGCGACAGGCCTGGCATGATCGCGACGTATTGATTGGATCTCTCATGACCTCCCGCCGCACTTTCATCCGTCGCACATTCGGAGCCGCTATCACTTCAGCAACTGCATTCTCACGGCCGGCTTCGTCCCTCGCCGCCAGTCCGACCCGCCAGCTTCGGAAGGCCATCATGGGGGGCACACTTGGGATTAAAGGAACCTTGATTGAAAAATATCAGGCGGCCCAAGCCGCAGGCTATGAGGGGGTCGAACCTGCAGGGGGCATGAATCAGCAGGAAGTCTTGGACGCCTTAGGCACCTCGGGTCTCCAGGCTGCCAGCGTTTGTTGCCACACCCATTGGAAGCAAACCCTCACGCACAATGATGAAAAAATCCGTGAGGAGGGCCTCCAGGGGGTGCTGACCACCCTCCGTGACGCCAAGGCCTATGGCACAGACTCCATTCTGGTGGTGCCGGGGGTGTGCAATGAAGAGGTGCCTTATGATCTCGCTTGGGAACGTTCCATTACGCAGATCAAAAAGGCCGTCCCCCTGGCCAAAGAATTGGGCGTCAAAATCTCGATCGAGAACGTCTGGAACAATTTTATCTTGAGCCCCCTGGAGGCCGTGCGTTTTCTCGATGAAATTGGTGATCCCATCGTCGGTTGGCATTTCGATATCGGAAACGTGCTGCGTTACGGTTGGCCGGAGCAGTGGATTAAGGTGCTGGGGAAACGGATCAACCGCATTCACGTCAAAGAATACAGCACCCAGAAAATGAAGGACGAAGGTGTCTGGAAAGGCTTCGACTGTGACCTGACGGAAGGTAACAACAACTGGCCCGCGATCATGAAAGCACTCGATGACATCGGCTACACCGGCTGGGCGATCAGCGAGCAACGCGGTGGCCTCAACCCCAATGGCCTCAAGATGCTCACCGACCGCATGGACCGCATTTTTGCCATGTGAATGCAGTGTTTCTTCAGATCGAGCCAAATGATCAAATTGACGTGAAAAGCAGGCTTAAAAGACTGAATATAAACAAATATTGATTATTAAATATAGTCACATTTGCGGGGGTTTTCACGCGCTGCTCTGGTGCGCCAACATTGGCCCGGCCCTTAAGAATCGAGGCTCCGCGGATTGGATATCCGGAGTCTGATCCCTCGGTTTCGGCGGGGCATTTCGTCCTTCAACCACGGCGAACCCTTAAAAACCTCAACGTGTTTCGGTCTCATCCAGTGCAACCTCCTCCACTGAGCATCTGCATGGGGACAACACAGTGTGGGCGTAGATACCTTCACCCATTTCAATCACGGCCCATATAATGACGGGCAGTATGGAGAAAATCACCATGCCAGAGTAGAGCCAAAAATCGGATTCGGCTTGCCTCTCGCTTACATTTGCCGCTTTGGCGTGGTTACGGGTAAAAGGCATACAAGTTTGAAATCTCACGTTGCTCAGCGGTCTTCTTCTTTCGTGGTCGACTGCCATTCATGAATTTGGTGGTCGGCCCCATACAAAACGAGAAATTCAGCTTTTTGAAAACCTGCCAAAACGAGGAGAGATTTGACCCTCCAGGCACAGCAAACACTTCAAATGGCCATCCACTTGGATAGGTCGCCTTGTCGAGATCACACCCACTCGAGAAATGCAGGTCAGGGCTGGACGGAAAAACCTGGAAACCAGCCCTGAGACGCAGTTTGTTAAGTTGCAAGTTGAGGGGTGTTCCTTCTGGAGGGATTGCCCCTCTGGGCACGCTTTCCGCGCCGATCAGGGCGGGTGAGTTTGCTGCCGGGCGGGGGATACTGGCACTGTTTCGATTTGCTGAGACAGCAGCCCGTTGTGCCAAAGGCCCCTTATGAGGGTCGATAAGAGCGTACCAACAGAACGTAAAAAGTCAGCGTTTGGCGCTGAAGTTCAATTGTTTAAGATGTCTTGATTATTGGCTCCGGGAGAGCATTTTTCTCATGCGGACCACGCGGCCGACTGGTCAGCTTGTCTTGCAACCACGTGTGGCCGCACAGTTGGACGAGTGCCCAAATCAAGACTGGCAAAATCGACAGGATAAAGATGCCCCCATAGAGCCAGAGCGATTTCAGCCGATGAGAATCCCCAGGCTTTACAGCCTCCGAATTTTCGAATGACCTTTCTCTTAATGACATAACCGTGATGCAAAAAGACACTCTCAAGGCCTCACTCGTTCACAGCTCGATAACCTTTCGGCTGACTTGGATCTGATACAAAGCGAGTGCCTGAGGGAAACTTGGGTGGCGCTGATGGTCCGGGATAGAGCACCTGACCAGAAGGCGAACGGGGGAGTTCCTTCGGAGTGCTGATCTTTTCCACCAACTTCGAGATCTCACGCACAAGGCGACTCTCCAGGTTTCCAGCAAAGGCTATCCTCATCTCAGCTTCCTTGAGCTTTCTCGCCTGCTCATGGACGTAATAAAAGGCACTGCCAAGAGCAAAGCGCACCCAACACGACCTGAAAGATGATCCAGCGGGACAGAATCACTCGTACATGGCGGATTTCCGCGAGGAGCTGATGGTTCACTTCGGCGTCAAACATAAACTGTAATTTCCATAACTAGACAGGTGTTTTACGTATGGTCAACGCGCATTTTATGGAGACTTTCAATAGATTTGAAGAGATGAGAAATCCTTCTATCTGAACTTCCAATGATAAACGGCCAACCCTCTGAGCTCCGATTTCTCCGCCCCCCAAGCTCACACCGCCTGAGTCCACTATTCCGACCAATCAGCCGGATGCGCGATAGGCCGACATGAGTCCCTATGGGCTTCTTGGGTTTCATGGGTTGTGCCTCCAGTGTGTTAGGCCCAGAGCAGGGGAGGCAGGTTTGCCCGCTTGGGTGATCCGTAGCAGCCAGGTCAGTTCCTGGACGTGCCAAAAGGCGGAAAGTCTGACGCCGCGCCCCCACGGTTCGATTGGAGGCACGGCGGGCAGTTCCAACGGCGGCGGATTCATCCGCTACACGCAAGCCCTCACGGTGGCCCGCTGGTCTGCCAGATTTAGCCCGCTGTGGTTTCACGCGGACAGATACCCACCAGAGATGAGCTTCTTTGTCGCTCATGCCATCGGGGGAAATGGGCGGCGACTCCAGCGCCATCCATGAGGGTCGCTTGGAGCGCTTAGGGACTCGGGATAGGAGAACTTCAGCCGTGGATCTTCTCTTTTTCATGAGCCCTCGCCGGTTGCGAAGGGAACTGAAGCGGTAGCAAGAGTTGAATGTCCTCTTTAGGTCGCCCGTCTCTCGGATCATGCCGAGTAGGGCTTAGCACCCACTCAAAAAAGAGGGGGCGTATACGCGAAATCCCATTGGGCACGCGTCGCTGTGCTTCCGAACCTTTCATTGTTTGCTGACTGACTCGGTTTCTACTCCGAGGCCGTTTCTACGCGGCGCAATTAGCTTAAGGCTCTTCTCTCAAAGGAGTCAAGAGCTTTATAAATTTTCAATTTCTCTAAATTTCTCCCCGAACTCCAGACGAAATTTGCGCCCGGTCTCCTCTGCTTTTTCAGATAAATGATTATTGATTTCGCCAGCAATGAGCCTCGCGTTTCTGAGAGTAAATTCTGGAACCTCAATGGACCACTGTTCTCGGTTCAAACCACCCAAGCTTGCATATTTTAGGACTTCGCCCGGAAAAATCCTACTCACGAAACTTCGAAATATATCTCCAGCTTCTTCGGGCGCTAAAATTTGGACCGTGAGAATCTGGTTCGGATTATTTGTGGCCGTCTCGTAAGATATCGAAATTTTCATGTCGGCGTTAGGGGTAAAAAATGCCCGTCAGAGTAAGGCCTCTGACGGGCAGTGCTTGGAGGGTAGAAAGCAACCAAGCGAGCTGAAAGGTTCGAAGAATCAGCGTAATAAGAGTAATACTCAGTAAGACCCGCGCAAGCACATTCCGGTGAATTCGTCAACACTTCACATTACATACATTGTATGTAGTTATTAAAGAAGCCCAGAGCCTGCCTTTTTAGGTGCTTGTACCGCCCTATTTCTCGTCAACCCGTGGGCAACCTGCAATCAGCATGTTCATCGTCCATCCAACCACGACTCACGGCCCAAAGTGGCCTTTGCCGGCTGATCGAGATGCAAGGTCGTGGTTTGCTAAGTCGGAAATTACGGCTTGCTGGCTTCTGAGGAATTGACGCTTGTCGCCGGCGGGGTTGGCGTCGCTGGCGTTGGCGATTGCGCGGCCGGACCCGTTGGCGCAGAAATGTCGGTCGGTGTGGGTGCTGGGGTGGCTGGCCCAGGACCTGTTCCGCCATTGTCAGGCGTGTTGGACGGTGTGGGTGTTCCTGTCGGACTCAATGCAGGTGTTGCCACAGCACCGCCTCCTGCTGGCGCAGTCGTCCCGGTTGGTACTGCCCCGGTAGCAACCGGAGTGGTTGTGGTGCCCCCCAGTGGATTCGGTGTCGCCGGAGGCTCGGGTTTCTTGAAGGGATCTTCCCAGCGATGCAGCGACTGCTCGGCATTGCTGCTGCCGATTTCTTTCAAGTAGGTCGCACACTGACTGTGCCAACGTTCCAGATTCGGTGGGCTGTTGGGTTTCTCTGCAGTGCCTGGGAAAATCAGGTAAGTCACTTTGAGGTCACTTTCGGGGCGGCGATACGGTGAGGCTTTGGGA
The DNA here is from genome assembly GCF_900167535.1 of Prosthecobacter debontii. Taxonomy (NCBI): domain Bacteria; kingdom Pseudomonadati; phylum Verrucomicrobiota; class Verrucomicrobiia; order Verrucomicrobiales; family Verrucomicrobiaceae; genus Prosthecobacter; species Prosthecobacter debontii. The sequence continues at coordinate 459,706 of NZ_FUYE01000004.1, read as the reverse complement.
TTGACCGCTTTGGCGATGAAGAGCGAGGCCTCGCCCATTTTTTGACTCGGGCCGTAGTCACCGCAAATGGCCGGATACATTTTCCCCTCATGGATCACCACCGCATAGTCGCCAATGCTCGGGGTGTGCTTGTTGGTGGCGGCGTAGGGGCGGAACAACAGTGAAATGACGATGAACGGATCTTTTTCGGCGATGAGGCTGCTGCGAGACTTCATCTCGGCGATCTCAAGCTTGAGTTGTCCAATAGCGGCCTTGAGTTCCCGATTTCGGTCTGCACTCAGGCCCTTGATGGCATACTCAGCCTCCGCCTTTTTCAGACGCTCTTCCCAGCGGGACAGCAGCGGATTGGGCGTCGATGTCTTCTTGCCCCAAGCGTAGCTCGTGAAGGGCTGATAATAATCCGACATGTAGATGTACTCATCCAGCGTGGCCATGCGATCGCCATCAGAGCCATCAGCCACGACGTCCATCTCGGACTGGATTAGCAACGCTTTGCGTTGGCTGACGGGATGGGTGAGTTCCAGGATGGTTTCGCAGTCGAAGAAATTATGCCGGTCCAGAATGCGGTTCAGGCGAGTGATGTCACGCTGGATGCCGTTGGTTTTATTCTCGTAAAGCTTGTGGTAGAAACCGGACACCTTCGAAGTGGGTAGCATGGCATCCAAATCTGGCAGCAAGGTGGGCAGTTGAGGATTGATGCGGGACAATTCTTGAACGCTTTGGTTGGCCTTGGGCACCTTGACCGAGAGTTGGAACTCGGCCTTGTAGGCTTCTGGATTCAGGCGCTCCAGGCTGGCATAGGTCCCCTGCTCCGTCAGCAATTGGGTCTTGATGGTGATGCCATTGTAGAAGGTGGAGACATCCACATCTTTGCGCGGAATGTAGTTTTCCGGCAGCGGTGGTGGGGGCGCAGGCACTTCCTTGACCACCTCTTTCACGACCTCTTTAATGATCTGTGTGGGGACTTCGACGACCTTTTCCACTTCTTTGGTCACCACCCGCGTGCGCTCTTGCTGAGCGGCGGCAATCAGCTCCTTCAACCCCTTTTTGATCTTGCTCGCAAACGGCGTGAACGGCAGCACGAGGAGGGTGCCAATGATGATCAGCAGGATGAAGCGGATCAGATTGCCGAAAAAACCGCGCTTGGGCGGACTAGGCCAGGGGCTGGGACCACGCTGGTCCATGGGGGTGAGCGAGGGATCGGGGGGCCTGTTCATTCCTAATGAAAACGTAAGTGAAGGGGTTCTTGGTTTTCTCAAACGCTGCCTTTAGCAAAACGCCGACGCAACAAAACACGGAGTAGCACGCGTGGTAAATGACGAAAGAGGCGTGAAGCACAACGAACACCGAACCCAGGATAAAGGCAGGTCTGCCCAGCACGGAGTGCCTGTAAGGCCTCTGCCACAACTTGCTGCGGAGGAATGCGCAAGAGCCCCTGCCCACCTCGATCAGTGTCTTCTCCATCGGGCCGGCGAGCGGTCTGGCTGAATCGAGTGGGGGTCGGCCCAGGGCAGACACAGGTCACCGTGATGTGGTCGGGCTCCAACTCCACCGCGAGGGCTTCAGAAAAGCTGGTGACGAAGGCTTTGCTAGCGGCATAGACCGCCATGGCGGGCATGGGTAAGGTGCTGGCTAGCGAGCTGATGTTGATGATCCCCCCCGGTCTTTGCATCCGTGGCAGGCAGGCATGGGTCAGCAAGACCAGAGCCGTCATATTCAGGTCCATCTGCGCACGCAACTTACCTGCCTCTGCCGTTGCCACCGTGCCGTAGTCCCCCATGCCTGCATTATTGATCAGGAGATTGGGCTGAAAACCCGAGGTCTGCAGGTTTTCCAGGACCCGTCCCCTGCCCTCATCCGTGGCGATATCTCCCGTGCAGAGATGGATCTGCAATTGGGGGTTTAAGGCCAAACATTCTGCCTTCACCGCTTCCAGCGCATCCAGGCGACGCCCGGTGAGAAAAAGAGCTCTCGCCTCAGGTGCCAGCTGACGGGCAAACTCAGCGCCCAAACCTGAGGAGGCCCCTGTGATCAAAGCGCGGCAATGCTGGGTGTCGAAGGTCATAAGGATGCAATGAAACTTGCGCGGCACTCACGCATCTCCGACCATGCGTGCATACGCATGACCATCAACCCCCTTTCTCAGCAGGTTCCATTTACCACGAAAGATGGCAGCACCATCCGGAGCATCCTGGACCGCACCAATGCCCCCGTGCAGAATCAGTCCCTAGCGGAGGCCACCGTGCCCGTGGGGCAACCGACCGAGCGTCATTATCATAAGCTGAGCGAGGAGTTTTATTTCATCCTTGAGGGAACAGGCACCATGGAAATCGATGGTGCGGAACAAACGGTCTCGCCGGGTGATGCCATCCTGATCCCCCCAGGAGCTTGGCATCAGATCACGGCCACACAAACCCTCCGTTTCCTCTGCTGCTGCGCACCGCCGTATTCCCATGAGGATACGTATTTTTCAGATAGGTAATGTATTTATTATAGAGGATGTGTGCCCTGGATGCGAAGCAAGGTTGTCCTTCCGTTTTTGATATTTTGCAATGAAAATCAATGCTTCATTTTAAAGACCTTGAAGAGATAAAACAGACTGGGGAAGATGAAGAGACTGCCAATAAGCAAGGCCAGAACAAGCTGCCATAATGTAGCCGGAGGGGCGGCTGTTTCGTAAAAGCTCAGGGGCTTTTGCTGGGTCAGGACTGCATTCGGCGCATATAACGCCACCCAACCGAGTAGGATGAGGGTAACCTGCCCTGAGGCGACCACTCGGGTCAGGCGGATTCGTTCCGCTCGAATCAACAGCCAAAGCGCAGCAAAAAGAGCAGTGGCCAGAGCCATGAGGACGACGGTAACGGGATATTTGAGGAAGGCACTGACCAAGCTTTGCGATTCAGTGAGTGAGGCAAGGAAAACCATCCCTCCGGTAAACACCACCAACCAATTTAAACTTAGAGCACGGCGAGTGAAGTGATGACGTAAAGAGCTGTCCTCCGTCTCGCCGATCAAATAGACAGCGGCAAGAAAAACAAAAATGCAGATCACAAAGACACCCACCGCCACGGGATACAGCCCCCACCATGGAGCGACATAAGCCTGCCACGGGTCACGGCTTTCGAGATCGATGGTTCCACGGTTGAGACTGGCGGCGATAACGCCTAACCAAAAAGCGGTCCAAAGACTGGAAATCCCGAACAAAACAGTATACACATGCTGGCTGGTGGGAGCCTGAATGGCATCGTAGTGGCGAAAAGTAAAGGCGGCCCCACGGATCACGATGCCGATGAGTAGCGCTAACATAGGCAGATGCAGCGAGATCATCAGTGTGGTGAAGATGCCTGGAAATCCCATGAAAAGAATGACCACGATCAGAATGAGCCACATATGATTGGCTTCCCAAACCGGGCCCATGGCCTGATTGATGACCCGTTTTTGTGATTCTCTCAGCGAACCCGCGGGTAGCAATTCAAGGATACCCGCGCCGTAATCAATGCCTCCGAGGAGGATGTAAAGCCAGAGCGAAGCCCCAATGAAACCGATAAGGATCTCGATCATGAAAACTTCTGGGGGATGCGACTTTGAGCCGCGTGGACTTGTCGGGCAAACAGCCAGATCGTGGCCATAGCCAGCCCAAGATACAACACGAGGAAAAGGTAGAAATGATAGACCATGCCTGGCACTGGAGTGACTGCGTCACGAGTCTTCATAATGCCGTAGATGATCCAGGGTTGACGCCCTAACTCCGTCACGACCCAGCCCGCTTCGATGGCCAACGCTCCAAGGGGAATGAAAAGAACGAGAATGCCCAGAAACCAAGCCGGAAAGGCACCCTTTCGAGCAAACCAAAAATAAAGCATAGCGACGGCAGCCATGGCAAAGCCAATACCGACCATGATCTGAAACGCGATGTGGCAGATGACCACGGGCGGCCATTCCTCCTCTGGGAACCGATCTAATCCCGTAACCTCGGCATTGAAATCATCGTGAACGATGAAACTGAGCATGCCTGGCAATGGAATGCCCCACTGCATTTCCCGTTTCTCCACATTGGGAATACCGCCGATGTAAAGAGGAGCTTGGGCACGGGTTTCAAAGTGGCCTTCCATCGCAGCCAATTTTGCAGGCTGAAATTTCGCGACTCGTTGACCAGCAAAATGGCCTGCGAGGGGTTGGATCAGAGCCGCGATGGCTCCAAAGGTCATGGCGATTTTAATGGCACGGAGGTGAAAGTCACAAGCTTTACCTCGTAGGTAGAGGGCTGCGTGTATGCCCCCTACAGCGAAACCGACCGCCTGTAGAGCGGCCAATTGCATATGAATGGTCTGGTGTAGCCAGGCTTGATTAAACATGGCCTTCACGGGATCTACATTCTGAGCAGCACCAGCCACCCAATCGAACCCAGAAGGAGCATTCATCCAACCATTGGCTGCCACCACAAAGATACCGGAGACAAACCCCGAGATACCGACGACCAGCCCGGTGGCCCAATGGACCCAAGGATGCATTCGTTTCCACCCGTAAAGAAAGAGGCCGATGGCTATCGCCTCCAGGAAAAAAGCTGTGCCTTCCCAGGAAAACGGCATGCCTATAATGGGGCCAGCATGCTGCATGAATCCAGGCCATAGCAGGCCTAACTCAAACGATAGAACCGTGCCAGACACAGCGCCCACGGCAAAAAGAATTGCCACGCCTTTCATCCAAAGTTTCGTCAGCTCCAAATAGGCGGAATCTCCTCGTTTGAGATAAAAATAGTGAGCCGCTGACATGAAAAACGGCATGGTCATCCCGATGGCAGCAAAGATGATGTGGAATCCCAATGAAAAGGCCATCGTTGCACGAGCGGCCATGAGATCATCCATACTATTTGATAGACCTCGAGTCCCCGCTCGCAACCAAAATGATCAAAAGATCAGTTTGAGAATCCTTTGATGGCTAGATGGATACCAAGAGATTGTTAATCTGACGCCTGAGTATGCGTTTCAGCAATCTGCGTCTTATCGAGAGTTAACGCAGGGTCCAGCGGTCGCTTAGCATGAGTTTGATAAAGCTCTCGCTGGTGCTGAAAGACGCGTTTTGCCAGGGCGTCGGTCATCTCAGCAAATTCTTGGGCACTCATCGCATGACTGAGGGCCGAGAAAATCAGGTGAACGCCGCTGCTCCTTGTCGGCCAAAAGCTGCTTTTCAAGTATGCCGGATACCGATCTAGAAGTTGTCCTTCATGCAGAAAATACTCTCGCCGCCACACCTTACCATCCGTCCAGACTGCTGAGACATCATGAACCGTATGGAGATGTTCTCCTCGAAAAGCCATGCACACTGGTAGGGTGTGATGGCGGCCTCCGCCTTGAGCCCCGATCCAATCCACTCGTATCTGTGGCGATTGTCGCTCCAAGTGGAGTTCATACTGAGCAGGAGCAACCAACTGCGGCCGCAGGGTAGCAACCGGGACTTCTTGCCGCAAGACAGCTTGCTTGCCCAATCCGATGGCAGCAAAGGGCAGCATGACGGCCAATGTCGCGAACGATTGTCGCCACATCGAAGGCGTGATTGAAAAGGAGGCGTCTGGAGTCTTGGGGCTCCAGTGAAGACATCTCAGAATGACAACGCAAATCGGCAAAAGGATGATTCCCGACCAAGGTTGCTGGATGGCGATCAAAGGTAAGCAACCCGGCAAGAGGAGCCAGCCACACAGAGGCATCGATGACCGACTGAAGAAGGGGGAGACCAACAGCCAAGGAAGCCACAAAGACTCCATTTGGCTGAAGCCGATCCATGCTGCAGCAAGACCCCACAATAAGGTAAAGCCAACATTGGTAAAGCGTCGCGAGATGGCGTCTGCTCGACGCATTCGCATCGCAAGCACCACCATTGAACAAAGCGCGATGAGCCATCCGCCTGGGGCCTGAAGTTGTGGAGTTAATAAGGCTAAGAGCCCTGCCAGATGTAAAACTTGAACTCTCAACTCACGCGTATGAGACGAGGGCAGAATGACCACCACGGCAAGCAGCAGCGATACAAATCCCAGGAAGTGATGCATCTGCAAGCTCTCCACGGCGGGCTGCAACCACCAACGACATACCAAAATACCTGATACACGCAGCCCATTCGCCGCAGCAGCTAACAACCAAGGTAACAGCAAGGTTTGCCACAATGTGGCAGGCGAGTTCTCACGCCAAGAACGCCAACATGCCAACAAGGGAAGAATCGCAAAAAAGGCAACTCCGGCACAATCATCTGACCACGGAACGACTAGACCACCTACTTGAAGCTGTTGATCGCCAAATATGACGGGTAGACCAAGCATTGTCCCGATACGCATCATCAAACGCAGGGATTGGATTCCCATCCATACTCCCGGCCACGGCCAGACTATCAGAAGAATAGCAGCGCTGAAAGCCACTCCCCACCAACGATTGAGTCCAGACGGCATCCCTGTCGGCTTCATTGATTTGGAGGGCTGGGCGTTTTTTGATTCGTTGACTTACGCACACCTTCCAACACAAGAACGGATAACACCAAGAGGAGACCGAGAATGACGGAAGGTGCGGGTGCCGCCGGTGCAGCGGATATCAGAGAGGACGACGTGGTCGTCTCTTTAGTTTTAGCTGATTGCACCACAGCCACTGTTGTATCCGTCGTGGTGACTACGGGGGCATTGTTTGAATAAATGATTCCAGTGGGAGCGGCACTGAGGCCAATCTCCGCACTTTCTAGCGCTAAAGCATCCCTTGGACTCAGAAAGGCAAGGTCTTCATAGCCTCCCGAAAAATCGAAAAAGCTGCTGTTCATGTCATTCGCTGTCCCCGTATTCAACAAGGTCACACTCATCTGTGCCGAAATGACCTCGCCCGTGAAGCTCACATTCGAGATGGAAAGCACATCATCGAATTGGCTGAGATCAAAACCCGCAGTCGAACCTGTGATCTGGCTGCTGCCCGTTTGGCCAAAAAGGGTATAGTAGGAGGACGACTGCTTTCCCCCCGCTTCGGTAAGCACCGCTGTCGTGCTGGTCGAAAAATCACTGAAAACGTAGGTACCTGTGGTGGTCGTCACCGTTAGACTTACGCCTTTAAGCGCAACGCCAATGGAGTCAGCGGATTCGTTTCCTGAGGCGTTTTCGTTAACATCGACACCGAAAAAGAGTTTGCCAGTGCCGGTGACTTGTTGCGCAAACTGAGCAGAGCTGACGTCTTTTAAGAGGTTGATCGAGCCGACGCCGTGTTTGATCGTATCCGTCAGCCGTGTCGAAATCTCGCCGGAGACAGGCCCGGCGACCGCCAACAGCAAGGCGCTTGCAAGCCGTATAAAGGATCGAGGGGGGCTGGTTTTCATCCGCCGCCATTAAAACCCCCAAATAGCACCCGCGTAAGCCCCGCAGATGGGGGACAGGAGTGACTTTTACAACGAGCCAAAAAAAATGGAAAAAAATTCAAATTCTTTTCAACGACTCTCAAAGAAGAGAATCTAACTCATCAACAGTGATGGCGGGAGTAGTCCCCCAAAACTGGTCTTGAGAGTGATTGGTTGTTGTCATCACCCCTGTGGAAACACAGGTCAGTGTTGAGGTTGATGCAAACAAAAGGGGCCGGGTGGAATCGGGAGCCGCCCGGCCCCAACTTTTTCACCGGAGAGTTTCCGTTGGCTGCACCCAAGCGGTATCTCCGCACCAAGCCTTGGCTTTTTCAGCTACTTCTCCAGCATCTGCCCCAGATTCTGTGATGGCAAACATGGTGGACCCTGACCCCGACATCAGTGCAGCGCGGACGCCTTTCTGCTCAAGGAGCCATGTTTTTAGAGCTGGCAGGAAACGGTGTTTTTCAAACACAGGGCGCTCAAGGCTATTGACCATTTCCCCCCAAGGACAGATCTGAGGAGCGTAAAGAACCCCCGGCAGTTCCTGAGAATCTCGCCACCGTTGGTAGGCCCAGGGAGTCGGAATCGGAAAGCTGGGCTTGATCAGAACCAGTGGCAGTTTCCAGGAAAATTCCACAGGCACGACTTTTTCTCCCCTGCCCGTCCCGTCGGCCGCAGTTGTATGCAGGAGGAAGCAGGGCACGTCAGCTCCGATATGGCCAGCTATTTCCAGGAGTTCCGCGAGGTTGAGAGGACTGCCCGTCAGTTCATTGGCTCCACGCAGGATCGCTGCCGCATTGCTGCTTCCGCCGCCTAGACCTGCGCCAGATGGTATCCTCTTTTCCAAATGAATCCGCCAACCCGCCGTTTTACCTACCTTGTTTTCAAACGCTCGAAGGGCTTTGATCGCTAGATTGGATTCATCTACTGGGATCCCAGGGACGTTACAGGTCAACGCGATCCCTGGCACGGATGAGACTTGTTCAATGCGGACCGTGTCAGCGATGCCGATCTGACAGAGCCGAGTCTCGACTTCATGGAAACCATCGTCGCGTCGGCCTAGAATTCGTAGCCAGAGATTGATCTTCGCAGGTGAGGAAAGCTCCACGTGAAGGGGATAAATAATTAAGTCGTTGCAGGCCGTCCCAGTAATGCTAGCAAACGGCCCGTGCGGCCTTTCTCAATGCGGTAGGAATAATAACGCTGCAAGTCTGAGGATGTGCAGATTCCGCAATCGGCGAAATGTTCGGGAAGGACCCCTGCATCAAGGCAAGAAGTCCGAATTTGAGAAGCAAAATCGACCTCGTAAGCGGGGACTCGAATGCATGGGCCGAGCTGAGCTCGAATATTCCGAGGCTGACTTCCGAAATGCTCCTGCATTTTTTGAATCGCTACCGCAGCGATACCAAGTTCAGACCCCTTCTTGCCCGAATGAACAATCCCGCAGGCGCCAGTTTCAGGGTCCGCCAAATACAGGGCCCCGCAATCCGCCACATAAATGCCAATGACGAGGCCCGGGGTAGCTGTCACAATACCGTCTGCAGCAGGAATCGGGAGGTTTGGAGCCTGTTCGACTACGGCCACCTGATTTCCATGCACCTGCTCGGCAATACACATGGCTCCCTCCTCAAAGCCCATCTCTCGGGCGTGCTGGTGATGCCAATCCCATAATCGTGCAACGACCTCTGCCCTCTCTGCATCCACAGGTATCGTCGGATGCCTCAGGGTAAATCGATGCTTGAACTGAGGCAATTCGTTCAAGAGTGGAAAAGTCATCCACAGGTCGTTTCGCGAAGAAGTATCCATTTAAAACATCGAAAACGAAAAAGGCGCATGAAGCAAGCAAGCTCCATGCGCCTAAAATTCTGCTACCTCATCACTTACCGGAAACCGTATCCATCATTCGGTAGGAGGTCATAAAGGAAGCGGCATCTGTAGCTTCCGTCTCATCCATAGCCGAAGCGATTTGATGCTGAAGCTCGTCACGAAGGCGACTCACGAGGTCAAGGCCTTTGGAAGTTACTCGCACCATCACTTTACGGCGATCATCAATCGCATGGGTGCGCTCCATGTAACCCAATTTTTCGAGGCGATCCACCAAACCCGTCGCGGCAGCGGTTGAATGACCCATTTTGCGCGCGATGTCCGTCATGGTCAGTTCTTTGGACGAAGCCAAGTAACTGAGTAAGAAAAATTGGGCAAACGAGATGTTATCCCGATTCAACTCCTTCGACAAATTTAGCAAGAACTCACGCTGGCTGAAGAGGATGAAATCCGCCAGCTTGGCATGATCCTTGGTTTCGGGTTGTAGGGTGTTCGACATAAGGTGGGAGCTAAAGCCTAACGAAGAAAAATTTTGCAGACTCTGATGAAAAAATAACCAGTATCAAAGGTAAGCGCAAGCTAATTCCATAGAATCCATAATTTACCACGATCGTTAACTTATGGATTCTCAAAGTCAAGAATTCAACAGCCCTGAATTATCAACCATGACATCAGGAAACTCAAGAATTTTGTGCGTCTTGATCGTCCAAAATTTAAAAACTTCCGATAATCTTACAGTTTTCTACCGCCCAGGCGCTTTCTGCTTGGAGCTTTTGGGCAGGTTGTCGTTTAAAGTAGATGAACATCTTTCGCTCAATCGAACACTGCTGCCGTAAGTTTGTCTGTCTTCTCGACGATTTTCGAAACATCAATTCTTCAGTCATGAAAATCCTTTCCTGTGTGATCGCTGTTGCCTGCCTGTTTTCCATCACATTAAGCGCTCAGCAGCAAGACTTGATCAATGATCGGGAGCTTCGAGCCTGGGCTGAGAAAGGTGATGCCGATTCACAATTTGAGTTGGGTCTACGCCTGCTTACCGGAGAGGGAATAACCAAGAATGAGGCTGAAGGTGTCAAATGGATGGAGCAAGCCGCTGCGCAAAAGCACCTTCGGGCCCAATTCGTCATGGGCTCTCTTTATGAAGATGGCGTGGGTGTCAAAAAAGACGAAGCCAAAGCCTTCGAGTGGTATCGTAAGTCAGCCGAGAGTGGCTTCGCGCCTGGACAACATGCCGTTGCCATGGCGTATGATCTGGGACGCGGCGTCAAGCTTGATCCTGTCAAAGCTACCGAATGGCTGGAAAAAGCGGCCGAACAAAATCACGCCCCTGCTCAAACTGCCCTGGCCGCTAAATACGAAAGAGGGGTGGGAGCCTCTAAGAATCCATCCAAAGCAGCCTTGTTTTATCTCCGTGCCGCTCAGCAGGACTTTGTGCCCGCCATGAGTCGTCTGGCCAACCTCTATTATTCAGGTACAGGTGTTCCTGTGGATTACCGTCGTGCGGGAGCTTGGTATCAGCGTGCAGCACGTAGCGATGATCCGTGGGCATCCAACAATCTGGCGTGGTTTCTTTCGACCTGCCCCGATGAAAGCCTTCACAATGGCGAAAAAGCCGTCCAACTCGCCTCACGTGCTCTCCGTATTATGGACGAAGCGGGGGAAGAGCAGCGCTACGAAATGATTGACACCAAAGCGGCGTGCCTTGCTCGCAATGGCGAATATTTAGAGGCGGTGCTCTGGCAGAAGAAAGCCATGACCCTGCTTTCGGAAGATAAGGAGGTCGGTTCTGAAGAACGCCAAGTGCTTGAGAAAGAATTCAAAACCCGCCTGGATCTATATCAGAAGCAAACCCCCTTTACCGAAGCAGAACCGCAGTCTGACGCTGAGGCAGCTCCCCTGCCCCAAGACACCATCCTCCAAGAAGAAGGCATCCCAGGAACGCCTCCTAAATCCAAGGGGAGTAAGAGCAAGAGCCGTGGCACGGTGGTTTGAAACGACGACAATCGTGCATTTGGCATCGATTTTAGTTGGTCTAATGAGCTATCTCATTATAGGTTACGGGTAAAATTCCGTATGCCTGCCCATGAGTTTCGGCAAATCTTCTTGAGTGCTGTTACGCGTGAATTTGAGCGTAGTCGTCAGCTCCTCCGAAGTGACCTGATGGGGCCGGATATGCCCTGCAAAGTCGTAGAGCAAGGTGACTTTGCTGTGAGCGGAATGACTCTTTTAGAAAAGCTAAGCCGCTACATCTCTGAAAGCATGGCCGTAGTCCATCTCGTTGGAGATGCTACAGGAAGTGTGGCTAAACCTCTAGAGATTGAGGCTTATCTGCAAGCCCACCCCAATTTTTTGGCCGGATACCCGAGCCTTCGGGCTTCCCTTGGAAATTTTGCTCAAGTGTCCTATACGCAATGGGAGGCTTATATGGCCTTGTCTCATGGGATTCCGCTTTTCATCCACATCGCTGACAAGGAATTCACCGAACGTCCTCTAGGGTTTGAATGCGCACAGGCCGAAATCAACAGTCAAAGACAGCATCTTGATCGGCTGAGATCCTTGGGGCTCGACCGAGTCGCCTTTGTTAGCTCGGAGCGTCTATCCAGTCAGGTCTTACGCAGCATGTCGAGACTCCTGAATAGTTCAGGAACCCCTGTCGACAAGGACTCGGCCTATGATCTTGAAGCATTTGCCCAGTTACGAGAGTCCGACGAGCAAGGTGCCGAAGATCCGATAGCAGTCATTGTGCCGGTGCACTTAGAGTTAGGCCTGCCTCCCCACTTGCTGTTAGGTCAAAGTGTTGCCATTGAATTTCATTTAAAAGAGCCAGGTCGGACGGCCGTTGAGCACATCACCATTGATTTTGAGATCGGTCTGCATCGAGTTAGCGTCCGGCGAGACTTGCTAGATCGGGGGCAAAGTGTCAGACTTTTTGCCGATTCACCCATCGTTTTAGAGCAAGAAGGAACACCGCCGATGCGGATTTTGTTATGCTGTGAACGCTCCAGCATTCGCGAAAAATTTGAATGGCAAGAAATCGCCAATGTTATTACAGCCGAGGCTTTGATGACTCGGACAGGGATCGTGCCTCGCTCTAAGCCCCGGCCCAAAAAAATTCGCCTGCAGTTGGTTCATGAGGAGTTGCGCCCTCGTCGTGGAATCTTGGATTTATTCCTCCAACCAGTTCCTGCGGCTGGGACTCGATTTGATATGGGGAGCCCCATGACTGAACGCGGCCGGCAGCAAGATGAGAGTCAGCATCCAGTCCGTTTCAGCCACAGCTGGTGGATGGCACAAAATCCCATCTCGCAAGCTCAGTACAAGGCTGTCATGAATAATAATCCTGCCAAATTTCACGACCAAAGTGATCATTTTCCGATCGAAAATGTGACTTGGTTTGAAGCTGTCGAGTTCTGTGAAAAGCTAACGCTAATGGAGCAGTCCGAAGATAAGCTTCCTTTGGGGTTCCAATATCGATTGCCGACTGAGGCAGAGTGGGAATTTTCGTGCCGTGCGGGTGACGACGGAATACCTCAAACAAGCAGTTCACGAACAGGAGGCTCTGAGGCGACTGCGATTACACATGCCATTTCTACTTTTCCGCTGGATGGAAATCGAGGGGCCAATCGATATGGCCTATGCGACATGACGGGAAATGTTTTCCAATGGTGCCTGGATCATTATGCGCCTTATCCTTCGGATCTAACGGTCGATCCTTGCCATAAGAGCAATGATGGACAAAGGGTTGTGCGTGGAGGCAGCTGGTACGATGCGGCTCCACTCCGGCGACCTGCGGCTCGAATGCGCTGTGCACCAGAAACACGGAGCAGTCGAATTGGTTTTCGTATCGTCTTGGCTCGCGTTTGATGAGTAATTGCTTTCGTTCACTTCTTCTTCTCGCCGGTAAAAAATCCTCCAATGGATTTGCCAACATTAGTGGCTCCGTCACCGACTTTTCGGAAAAAGCCCTTTTCTTCTTCCTGAGGTTTCTTGGTGGTTCTACGCCGAGCAACGGTTGTTGAAGTCATCGGCGAGGGATCGTCCTTCCAGTCAAGAATTCCTAATGCAACAAGAGTGCGTGTATCAAGGGCAGCACTGGGAACTAGGTTTTTGGCTCTTTGGAATGCAAGAATGGCTTCATGCGTGTTTTTTCCCGCGCCTCCGTCCGGCTCAGCGGAATAGAAGTTTTGTTCTTTCATGAGGGCTTGAGCTTCTTTTAAAAGACGCTTCCGGCCATTTTCCGAAAAATCCTTGGTGGGTAGATCAGGAAAGATCCCTTTGATATCCAAAGGTTCTTTTGGAGTCTCTGATTCAGCTTGAAGCTGCAAGGCGGGTAAAAGTGTTTCCGCTGCTTGGCGCATTTCTAGGATCTTAGAATCGCCCAGCACATCCGGCGGCGCGGCGCTCATCTGATTCAGAAATGTTTCAACCAAACCAATCTTGTAGGCTGCGCCAGCATTGGGATCCGCGGTGAATTGCCGGAGCCGCGCCAACTCGCCTTCTGCCTTTTGCCGCTGCTCTTCAAGCAAACGTTTTTCTTCCTCAATCGCTTTTAATAGCGAATCTCTGCTGGCCCGTGCATCAGTTAATTCCTGATTCAACTCGTCTGGTTTAGCCCCTTGATATCCGATATCCGCCTCCTTGAGAAAAGCTTCCCAGGCTGCGAGAGCCAGGGGCTTTTGTTCCGACAACGAAGCTGCTTTAGCCTGAACAGTTAGATACTGTGCGCGAACCTTTTTTAAATAAAGCCGCCGAGCCTCCTCGGCCTCTTGTCGCGCCAATTCCTCGGCATGATCCTTCTCATCTGCACGAGTCTGTCTTTGTTCTTTTGCAGCTTGGAGGATCGGTTGAAAATCAGGATATTCAACTGTCACACGTGTCTGCCAATTCCTTATAAACACATCCCAGTGGTCTAAAACAGCGGCATGCTCGGAAGAATGTTCCAGGTCGTAAGCTTGGGCCTCCATGAAAGCTTTGGTGAGATCTCCTCGGAATTCATTGCGCGGTGCAATTTTGAGAAAGTAAAGTAAGCCGCCCGAGACAAGGACACAGAGCACAATTCCTCCGATGATCAGGAGGTGATTGGAAAAAATCGATGGAGCGTTAGGCTTGGAACTCGGGTCTTCGGAGCCCTTTGATATGGATGAACGTTCAGATAGAGGCAATGCAATAGGTGCCCCTGCCTGAGCACCATCTGACGCTTTGGAGGATGCTCTCAAGCCAGAGTTACTAGCACCTGACCCACGAAATGTTCCGCTACGCAGTAATTCAGCCAAGTCTCCTAGTGATGGTCTTTGAATTGGATCTTTAGCCAAGGCTGAAGCTATCCAAGCTTCCCAAGCATGAGGAATAGGAACCGACTGAATCTCCAATTGAGCCCGCCGTTCATGAACTGAAACGGGCACCGTGTTTACCACTTGCGTTGCGATATCTCCGGACGAAAAAACAGGGACGCTTGTGAGCAAATCATACAATAGGGCACCTAAGGCATAGATATCGTCAGCGACCGAGGGAGGGTGTCCCTGGAGAATCTGGGGGCTTAGCACAGCGGGAGGCAGTGCTGAAGCTCCATCGAATTGAGGTTGTGGACGCAGTAAGCGCGAAACGGCTAGATCGGTCAATTTTAAGTCGGTACCATCGATTAGAAAACTCCCGCCATACAATGCTCCGTGCGGTATCTGCATCTCGTGCAAATATTCCAGCACCTCGACCATACTCCTTAACCAAGGCTTGATCTCCGAGACTTCAAAGTATCTCCGAGGGCGCCGTGCTCGCCTTTGCAGAATCGTTTCTCCGTCATAGCTTTCCAGAACGACTGCAGCAAGAGGTGGTTCAACGGCAAGGCCGCGTGTCGCAATGAGATTGGGGTGATTGAGATGAGTCAATGAACTGATAAAAGCTTCCAGAGAGGCCGTAGAAACCCACTCGGGTAAGAGCCTCAGATCGACCTTTTCTCCAGACTGGCGATTAATGGCTCTCCAGCTCTCCCCGAGGGGATCTTTACGTTGGAAACGCTCAAAATCAAAATGACAGAGGGACGCAGGGAGAGTAATCATTCGGGAGTGATAAATCTCTGGTGTGAAAATTAAGGGCGAAACATCGGCACTGGGGGGCGCCCCATCGGTGGAGTCCCACCCTGTAAGACCTTCATTTTCGCCACATCTTCCCACGAGGCACTTCCCCCAGAACTTGATGAGCCTCCAGAGGGTGAACTCGATTGCCGCGTTGTCCCCCCAGTCACAACTTTGACTTCGGAGGGTTCTTGCATCATGTGGAGCCCTAAACGAGTTAAGGTTGGAAGATCAAGAATACCTGTTGCTGGGAGCTTTTCAGCTTTTTGCCAGGAAACCAACGCATAAAACGTTGCGGGTGACCAGATTCCGTTGCTGCCCCCCGTAGGCTGTCCTCGCTGAGTCATTGCGGTTTGAACAGCTTGAAGAAGCTTCTTTTTACCTTCGGTGGACCACGTTGCCGCAGGCGACATTGCAAAGACAGCTGCTTCTTGAGGTGGAACTAACGGAGTTTCGTCCTTGGCTTTGGCCATCCATTCCGATGCCTGCTTGCGGGCTTCACCTAACAAAGCGATGTGCTCTGTACCCTTGTCATTCATGCTTAACACACCTGCATTTTTCAGCACAATTTCGTTCCATAAATCCGCTTTTGCAGCAGCACCTAAATCACGGCTTTCACATTCTTTGCGGGCGGTCTCGGACGAACTTCGCAGGTTTTGCAAGGCCAACTGATATTGTTGGTCTTCTTTATCTTCCTGCTCTTTCCAGTAATCAGCCCGATCTTCTGCACGTCTCACAATTTCGCGCAGTCGAGCCTCAGCTTGATAATCAATGATTCGGAGATCGCTCAATAAGCGATCCCACTTTTCGCGTTTAGCACTCGAGGAGGCCTCCGTTTTCTCAAAGCTGGTCGCCTTTAAGTCCTGATCGATGTATCGTTGAACTGCGATCTTGGGCTCAGGATCTGGGATCGGGGGCACTTCAGACGATCCATGATTCAAAAAAATCAATCCGCCACCTACGATCAATATGGAAACCAAAGCCGCCGTCAAAATTGCAGTCGGGAAAGGAGAACGGTCTACTTTGGGGGCCGAAAGTGGGATTGTGGTGTGCCCAGAGTAGCGTGCTGCGACGGCAGCCGTTGAGCTCGTGACTGCACCGGTTCCCGTTCCCCGTCGGAAGGGTTGGCCGAGCAATCCTTTGCGAAATTCTGCAGCGTTACTGGGTCGTAAGGATGCGTCTTTGGCTAGAGCTGCTGCCACAACCTCTTCCCAGGCAGGGGGGATTTCTTCACCTATCGCCCGATTTTCAGCCCGCCTTTGTGCCATGCTCGGAGCAGGAATCTCTCGGATTTGCATGTTGATATCGCCCGAGTGAAATGGCGGGGTTCCCGTCATGAGTTCAAAAACTGTTGCCCCCAAGGAATAGATGTCATCAGCGATAGAAGCTGGTGCCCCTAACAACTGCTGAGGACTCATGTAGTTCAACGTACCAGAGCCAGTCCGCTGAGGAAGAGACATTACGCGACCTACGGAATTTCTGAGACTACAGGCGATACCAAAGTCGGCCACTTTGACTCGATCCTCGGAATTCACCATCACATTTGCTGGTTTGAGATCCCGATGTACAATCTTCTCCTGCTCATGGGCATATTCCAAGGCATCAAGGATATGAAGCAGATAAACATGGAGACTGTCTGCTTCAAAAACTTGCGCGGGCTGATCCACACGCATGGCGGCCAAAGTGGCCCCATCCACATACTCCATCGAGATGGCGGCAAGCCTTTCATCATCCTCGAAGCCCAAGACTCGAACGATATTGTTATGGGTGAGTTTCAGACCTAATTTGGTCTGATTTTTCAAATCATTGATGGCATCAGGATCATGCTGCAACGCTTCAGGCACGAATTTGAGAGCTATTTCCTGCTCAAGCTTCATATCCTGGGCAAGCCAGACGACGCCCATTCCCCCCACTCCTAAAACTCGTTTCAATACATATCGTTGAAACACCGTATCGCCTTGCTTGATGGAAGCGGTTGCTCCCATCATAGTCCCCCCACCAAATGGATTGAATGACGATGACAAAAGATCGTGGGTCGAGTTCATCTATAGAGGAAATTATTCATGAACCTTCAGGGGTGAAAAGCAAATTTCGCACCGAATTCCTAAATAAAAAGTCGGCTAAAAGCTTTAACCTCTATTGAGGTTAAAGTTAAGTGTTAAAATTTAAGCATCGTAGAGAGTCTTTTTGCGCCCATGATCAGAGGCGCTTGGATCACATCGCTATTGAGCGGGAGACAATCGCCCCCTCCGCATACCCTTAGCCAATGAGTTGTCCTTTTGATTTCTCCGAGATGAAATGGCAAAATTCGCACATTCGTGCGCAATCCTTGCAAGACTTCCAACTGGCGGCACGGTTACATGCTGGCCGTTTTGACAAGGACTTGCATCTTGCTGTTGAGATTCACTGTCGCCTTTAAGCCCTGCTATTCGTTTCTTTTTACCAATGTCCACTGCCGCCGTCCGTTCCGCCACTTTACCGCCAGCCATCCCTGGTCTTGTCAGACGGTTTCGGCAGCCGAAGAAAAACATTCCTCAAACGAAGCAGGATCGAGATTTTGTCCTGCTGAAAGTCCGTGAATACGCGGAGTCCACCAAACTGGTGCCCCCTCTGCCAATTGAAGAATTGCAGGTGCATACGGACAAAATCATGGCACTTCACGGGATCGACCCGGCTTATCGCGACTACACAGGCGTGTTATTAGCCAATGAAAGCTGGCGCGAGTCTCTGGCCACCGTGCCTTTTGAAAAACGCCTTTTGCTGATGCCCAAGTGCCTTCGCGTCGAAAGCAAGTGCCCTGCCCCGTTTGATGAATTTGGTCTGTTGTGTAAGCAGTGTGGTCTCTGCAGCATTCAGGACTTTCAGAACGAAGCGGAGAAACTGGGATATGCCGTCCTGGTGGCGGAGGGCAGTGCCATTGTCATGTCCCTGATTCAAACGGGCAAAATCGAGGCAATCGTGGGGATCTCCTGCTTGCCGGTTCTTGAGCGCACTTTCCCGTATGTCGAAGCCGCAGCCATCCCGGCCGTAGCTGTGCCGCTCTTACAGGACGACTGCATCGACACCACTGTCGATGTGGATTGGGTTTGGGATTACATCCATCTCACCAGTGAAGACAAAACCCGTCGTCTGAATCTGAATTCGCTGCACGACGAGGTGAAGACTTGGTTCACGCCCGAGGCGCTCGAAGCCCTTCTCGGCAAACCGACCTGCCAAACCGAACAGATTGCCCGTGATTGGCTGGCACGTGCGGGTAAACGTTGGCGCCCCTTTCTCACCGTAGCCGCCTATCAAGCTCTGCGCGAAGATCCTGAAGGCCCTATTTCAGATGACCTCAAACTGGCAGCCATTTCCGTGGAAGCTTTCCACAAAGCTTCGCTGATCCACGACGATATCGAGGATAACGATGCCGAGCGCTACGGCGAACCTACGCTGCATTCAGAGCATGGGACGCCCGTCGCACTCAATGTGGGCGACCTGCTCATCGGTGAGGGTTATCGTCTCCTCGCTGAGATGCAGTGTGCCAGCCACATTCGCAGTGCGTGTCTGAAAGTGGCGGCGGAAGGACAGCGCGAGTTGTGCCGAGGCCAGGGAGCTGAGCTGCTCTGGAATAATCATCCTGTGGCACTCAGTAACACGCAGGTTTTGGAGATCTTCCGGAGTAAGACTGCACCCGCCTTTGAGGTGGCCTTGAAGATCGGTGCTGCGCTGGCCGGGCAGTTGGACGACACTGCGGATGCCTTGCATTCATACAGCGAAAATTTGGGCATCGCTTATCAGATCCGGGATGATCTGGATGATTTAGGCGATGACTCGGCTGCGGATAATGGGGTGACCATTCGTCCAAGCATCATCTTGGCTCTGCTACGTGAGCGTGGGAAAGGGGAGGTTAAAGAGACCATGGAAGCCCTCTGGAATGGACAAGCCCGTTCGCTGCCAGATAAACCGACCATTCGCCAGTGGGCCGAAGAAACGGGAGCCTATGATAAGGCCACTCTCATGCTGGAGACTTACAAGGAGGCTGCGATCCGTAGTCTGCAGGATGTGGAACTCCCAAACCTCAAAGGACTTCTGAGGCGAGTCATCGGTAAGATTTTCAATGAACTTGAAATCAAAGGCTGGTGCCGCGAGTTCGAGCAGAAAAATGCAAATCCAGAATTGAAGGAACAGGCTGCTAAAGCAGCTGAGCACTTGGTGCCCAAAATGGCCGAGACGGCTTAAAACGGGCTGAAAACCATCGTCGGAGGACGAAAGAAGTTTTCTTTTCTCAAGACTGCATCGTTTCGCAGGGCTAGAGTCTTGGCGTGGCATCATTCGCAAGTTGACGCCATGACCGATTCAAGATAGGAACTTATTGAAATTTACACATGGCAGATACCTCGGACTCTCGAATTCTTATCGTGGATAGTGATCCCGACTTTCTTGTCTGGGCTGCCAGTCACCTAAAAGCGCCGGGAGTCGCCGTTATTACAGCGGAACGTGCCGAAGAGGCATTAGCCAGTTTTCAAAAAAGCCGTGCCGATCTTGTCCTCGCTGAGGTTCGGCTGCCTGGCACCTCAGGCATCGAGTTGCTCAAGCGCCTCCGCCAGACGGATCCCAATGCCATGGTGATCCTTTTCAGTGGGATTGCGTCCACCAGCAATGTGATCGAGGCGATGCGTCTGGGGGCTTACGATGTGCTGGGCAAAGAAAAGCTTCCGTATGAGCTTCGCACCGTAGTGGAAAGCGCCCTCAGGGCAAACGAATCCCGCCGAGTCACCCGTGCACAAGCGGCTGAAATCCCTGCCGAGACGATTCAGGAGACGATCATTGGCCGCTCGGGGCCGATGCAGGACGTGTTTAAAATGATTGGCCGTGTCTCCCGGAGTGACGCGCCGGTCATGGTCACGGGTGAAAGCGGATGCGGTAAGGAATTAGTGGCTCGTGCCATCCATAAGTTCAGCCCCCGGGCTCAAAAGGAGTTTGTCGGCATCAACATCACCTCCATTCCAGACAATCTGATGGAGAGTGAAATTTTCGGCCACGAAAAAGGCAGCTTCACTGGAGCTGTCACTCAACGCATCGGCCGCTTTGAGCAGTGCGATGGAGGCACTCTGTTTCTGGATGAGATTGGCGACATGCCTTTGGCTGTTCAGAGCAAATTGCTGCGCGTTCTTCAGGAAGGTGAGTTTTGCCGAGTCGGTAGCAATCAGGTGCTGAAGTGCGATGTGCGCGTTCTTGCCGCAACGAATAAGGACCTGGAAGCGGAAGTGGCTAAGGGAACCTTCCGTGAAGATCTGTTCTACCGGCTGAACGTCGTGCGCATCCATATCCCGCCGCTTCGGGAGCGCCGCGAAGATGTGCGTCTGTTGGCTGAGTTTTTCCTGCATCGCCAGTCCGCTCGCCGTCGAGGACCGACCATGCGCTTCACCGAAGATGCGCTGGCTCTTCTCGAAGCCTACGACTGGCCTGGAAACGTGCGCGAACTCGAAAACACCATTCAACGTGCCTGCGCGCTTTGTAATTCTGATGTCCTCCTGCCTTCCGATATTCCGTTGGGCAGCACAGGCAGTCGGCATGGTAATTCAGCCACCACCGTCACCCGTATGCGAGATGCACTCACCATGCTGCTCCATACGGCCCAGACCACGCCTGACATCGAGCTCCTCCCTTGGGTGGAACGCGAACTGTCTCGCATGGCTTTTCGCCACTACGAGGAAGATGCTGCAAAGGCCTCTAAATTCCTCGGCATCACGTCCAACGCCTTGCAGGACAATCTTGGCGCACCTGCGGTGAAGAAAGTGCCTGCCACCAAAAAGGCTAGTTAAGCGTTTTATTGCTCGTAAAATTGACCAAACAAAAACGCGGGCTGCTGATAGCCCGCGTTTTTGTTTTTGAAGTCAAGTCTTCGAAAGGGTGCATCAACCGCCATAGAAGCTGGCGATTTTCTCATTCACGGAGCGCAAGCGACGAGCGATGGTCTTACCGACTCCAATCAACAGCCATGCGGCCGGACGAGGATATTCATTGATGTAGGCCTCAAGACTCTTGGAATCAATGAACCAAACTTGGCTAAAATCCACTGCCGTCACGGAGGCACTGGCTGCAGACGGATCCAGCAAATTGATCTCGCCCACCGTTTCACCCGATTGAACACTGCCGAGCAGCACCTTGTGCCCACCTCGCATGGCCGTGGCATGAAGCTTACCTGAAATGATATAAAAAAGGCCTGTCTGGGCCATGCCTTCTTCAATCAGGTGCTGGCCCGGTTGAACAGGACGGAACTCACCGTAGCCACTGAGGATGTCACGATCTTCATCGCCCAAGGGTTCGAGAATTCCGAGAGGGGGAAGTTGGGGGGTAGAGAAATCAGCGCTCATTTTTTCAGGAGAATTTATTTTCTACGAGTTCGGGCTAGCGATGGCAAGCTTCTGTAGAGAAAGAAAGCATGAAATCCGCCATGAATTGAGTCGATAGGCAGGGCAATTCTGTGCCGTTCTCTAAGTTGAGAGGAACAGTTCAGGCCCCCAACCCTCCAGCTTCTAAATTTTGCTGGATTTTCCAAGTGCCCTGTTCAGACTCGCCTCTCCTCTATAGAAAAACCAAGAATAACCACATGTCCGACCATAAATCCTCCTGCTGCACCCGTCTTGACCTTGCTTTCGCGAATCTGATCACACGTCTTTGGGTGGCGATGCGTCTTTTCATGGCTGGTGTGGATAAATTCCGTGCGGGTGATGGTGCCGCAGCCACCTTCAACTCTGCCAACTACGAGACCAAGACAGGATTGATCTCGAAGCTGATGACGGAAAACAGCATGCTTTCCGCGATCCTTCCTCAGTCCGCTATCGAGTCGTATGCTCATAGCATTGGTTATGCTCTGATCGCCGTGGGTATCTGGGCAGCCGTGGGTATTTTCAGCGAGTTCGCTCTCTTTGCCGCCGGTTTGACCTTCCTCTCTCTCGGTTTCGGTCTGGCCGCTCTGCCTGATGACATGGAATTGACGGCTAACATCGGTGTCGGGATCTTGCTGACCGCTATCGCACTTTACACCAACAAGAGCGGTTACCTCTCTGTGGATGGGTTGATCGGTCGTGGCCGCGCCAAAAAATCCGTCTCTTCTGAGGGCTAATCGCAGCTGCACTTCGTAAACTAACGTGAAGCTATGAGTACACCTTCCTTACCAACGAAGCCCAGCGGGCTTTCCAAATTCATGGATCGCCGCTCTTTTCTGCGCACCAGCGCGGTGAGCGGAGCGGGTCTGTATCTTGCGACAAGCAAGAGCGCCATTGCTCAGGGCAGCGAAGCTGGCCGCACCGTCAAGTGTGCCTTGGTCGGTTGCGGAGCCCAAGGCGACCGCTTGCGCGTGGCAGCCTCCAAGATCATGAGCGGCATCCAGTGGGTGGCCGTCTGCGATATTTGGAAATACAATCGTAATCCGGTGGCCCGGCGCATGGAATACGAGAACAAGCACCAAGTCGAAGGTCCTGTGGCTCAGTATGAAACCATCGAAGAGATGCTGGAAAAACAGCCAGATATCGAAGCGGTGTTTATCGCCACTCCTGACCACCTGCACGCTCCTTTCTCCCGCATGTGCTTGGAGAAAGGCAAGTCCGTGTATTGCGAGAAGATGATGTCGAACACCATCGAAGGTGCCCGCGACATGGTGAAAGCTGGCCGCGAAAACAACGGTATTTTCCAGATCGGTCACCAGCGTCACTCCAACCCGCGTTACATCCACCTCCGGGAAAAGATCGTGAAGAATGGCCTTCTGGGTCGTGTCACTCATTGTTACGGTCAGTGGAACCGTGGTGTCGCAGCATCCCAGCCGCTGGGTATTCCGAAAAAGCAGGAAATCCCGAGCGAGATGCTGGCCAAATACGGTTTCGGCAGCATGGAAGAGTTCCGTAACTGGCGCTGGTTTGCCAAATACGGTGGCGGTCCGATTTCCGACCTCGGTGCGCACCAGATTGACATGTTCAACTGGATGTATGAAACGACCCCAGTTTCGCTGTATGCGACGGGTGGTGTCGATTACTACGATGGCACTGCGGGCCCAGATGGCACCCCGAAAGCTAAGTTTGAGCTGCCTGACAACGTCATGTGCTTGTACGAATACAAGCTGCCTGAGGGAGTGATGCGCGCCTACTACCAGGTGCTGACCACTACCGGCAGTCAGGGCTACTATGAAAAGCACATGGGCGTGAGCGGTTCTGCCATCATCTCCGAGAGCCCCACCTACAACCAAGTCTATGCCGAACCTGGACAAGACTGGACCCAGTGGACCACAGGAGATAACCCACTGCTGGTGAAAGCCCCGGACAGTGTGAAGAACAAATTCTGGGAACATACGCGTAGCTGGGTGAAGCCCGCTCCGAAATCCTATGCTGTAACCGGCGTGGCTAAGGCTGTGGCGGATGCTCGTGAATCCAAAGCACTGGATCCATGGGAGATCCCTGTGATCCTTGATGTGTATCCACACACACCTCACGTGGCCAATTTTATTGAGTCCGTGCAGCGCAAGGATCCTTCACATCTGACCTGTAACGTCATGCAGGCCTTCAAGTCCTGCGTGACGGTGCTCAAAGCTTACGAGTGCCTGCGCACTGGCCAGAAGTACAACTTCACGCCAGAAGACTTTACCGTCTAAGTCAGCGAAAAATTCATGATGAAAACTGCAAGTGTGTAGCGTTCCCCAAGACCTGCCATTTGCAGTTTTCAGTTTTTAACTTTCATTTTTCGATCAATTCACCGTTTCTGCGGTCCAAGATACACCAACCTTTCCCCCACACATGAAACACACCACAGTCGCACTCGCTGCCATCGCAGCCCTCTGCACCTCCGTCTCCGCTGAGGACATGGAAGAAATCAAAATCGAGTTTCCGAAACCGATGTTCATCGGGACTCCAGTGCCTGCCAAGTTGCCAAACTTGGAGCAGCCCGATCCGTCCAAGATCGTGAAGTCCTTCATGGCTCCTAAAGGCACCGTCAATCTGGCCCAGGACAAGGAAGTGACCTCCAGTGACCCAGCGCCGATCATCGGTGACCTCACCCTCGTGACTGATGGTGATCCCGATGGTTCTGACGGCTGCTTTGTGGAATTGGCTCCTGGCCCTCAGTGGGTGCAGATCGATCTGGGTGCTCCAACCTCCATCAACAAGATTGCCGTCTGGCACTACCACAAGCAGGCTCAGGCCTACGTGGACGTCGTCGTCCAGGTTTCTGATGACAAGGAATTCAAAACGGGAGTCACCACCCTCTTCAATTCTGACCATGACGACACTCTGAAAATGGGTGCCGGCAGTGATCCTGCCTACATTGAAACCAACCATGGCCGTGTGATCGACGGCAAAAACACCAAGGCTCAGTATGTCCGCCTTTACAGCAATGGTAACACCTCCAACGAGATGAACCATTATTGCGAAGTGGCCGTGTATGGCGTTCCTGGCAAATAAGCCAGGGGCTGTTTAAGCCCTTTCGAGTCCAAGCCGCTGTCAGGTTGACTGACAGCGGCTTTTTTTTGGAAGTTCATGTTGAAAGCCAGGGGGATCCTCCCTCATCTCTAGAGGCTGTTTCTTCGGCACTGCGCTGTCTTGACGAACCGCAGCCAGCTTCCATCTTGCATCCTGTTTCTTTCCCCTCATGCCGACCATTCCTATCCTGATGCCCCAATTGGGCGAGTCCATTGCCGAGGCCACGATTGTTCGCATTCTGATCGAGCCGGGACAGCGCATTGAAGCTGGCACTGATATTTTCGAGGTGGAGACCAACAAGGCCACGATGGCTGTCTCCTCCCCTTGTGCAGGCGAGGTTTCAGGCATCACCGCACTAGTGCAGAAAAGCTATGCTGTAGGCTCCAGCCTTGCTGCCTTTGATGTCTCGGATGAAGATGCGCAATCACTCGGTTTTACCGAAAGCCCTGCGCCGACCGTCACCAGCCAGACGCCCGTGAACATGCCGAGCGCAGATTCACTGCACTTCCAGTTCAATGAAGAGGACAACATCACCGACTACCAACCCAAGGTGGAGCCGGTTGTAGGCGGTGCCTTGCCTGTTCCCGCCGGAGCTACCGGAGCCAGCTACATTTCACCGCGCATGCGTGCCCGCATGAATGAGCTTGGCTTGAACGCCTCAGATCTAGCTGGCATTGCGGGCACAGGAGCGGGAGGACGTGTTACCGTGGAGGATTTCGAAAACTTCCTTCGAGGTCTAGAGCAGCATCGTCTTACCCCGGCTTCACCGATGCGTATTGCTGTGGCAGACTCCATGCGTCGCAGTTGGAGCCGTCCACTCGCGACCGTGGGCAGTCCTGTCATCCTCGATGCTATCCTGTCCCACCGAAAAAAAACCAATCCCAAACCTGGGCCAGCTCTCTACATCATCCGGGCGCTGGCTTTAGCGCTCGCTGAAAACACGGCTGTGGCAGGACGTCTCATCGGCAGTCGCATCGTTCATCCACGTGCGATAGACATCGGATTTGCCGTGGAGGTGGAAGATGGAGTGCTCGTGCCCGTGCTGCGTGAAGTGGAGAAGACTCCGCTGGTGCAGTTGGTCCCCACCTACAACAAGCTCGTTGAACTCGCCCGCGCTCGCCGCCTGCCCATGGACATTAACCGTCCAGGTATCGCGACAGTGACTAACTTTGGAACGTTCGGAATCGTCTGGGCCACTCCTATTCCTCTTCCCGAGCAGAACTTGGTTCTGGGCCTTGGTGCAGGCAGCAAAGTTCCTCACTGGAGTGACGAAGTGAAGCAGTTCATCCCTGTCACGGAAGCTGAACTGACTCTGAGCTTTGACCATCGTATCCTTGATGGCGGCGGTGCTGGGCGTCTGTTGGCCCGCGTCGCTCAATTGCTTCAAGAACCCGAGAAGCTGTAATGTCCGCACCCTGTGGTTGCATGGTCCTCATCTCGACTTATTCTCACCATTCATGAAGTCCTCTTCCCGCTCTGTCCCTTCCCTACCCTGGATTCCGCTGCTGTTGGTTCTGGCAGCTCTGGCGCTGCGGTGGGTAAAGCTCGGAGTCGATGGTATGACCCTGCTTCCCAATTTCGCTCCATGGATGGCTCTCGCATTCACTGGCACCTTGGTTTTCCCGCGGGGTTCCATGCCTTGGTGGGCCTGGCCAGCGTTGTTGATGGGAGTCGACTTTGCCGCCATGGGGGCTCAGATGTGGTCGTTGGCCGATGGTCGAGCTGAAGTATTTCTCACCTATGGTCTGTATGCTGGAGCCGCTTGGTGGGCGGGTCAGATGCGAGGCAAGGTCAATATTGTGCAGACTCTGTTAGGCGTTATTGCCTGTGGCGTGGCTTTTTATGTGGTGACCAACGCCCTCTGCTGGTGGGTGAAACCTTATTACACCAAAGATCTGGCGGGCTTCGTCCAGGCCATGACGACCGGTCTGCCAGCCTTTGCCCCGACATGGACCTTCTTCCGGAATTCCCTGCTCAGTGATTTGGGCTTCAGTGCGCTACTTTTAGCCGCCTACAATGTCGAAGCCAAGGTTCGCTCAGTGCCAGTGATTCACTGGGTGTCCACACCCGCATAAATCTGCGGCGGAGGCTTTACACGTGGGGGCTCTAGCGATAGAAGGGCCACCCACCATGTTTCCGAAAATCCTCGCTCCTTTGGCCTGTCTTGGTCTGGCCGTCAGTCTTGTTTTTGCATCTACGGCTGCCAAGAAGCCGCGCATTCTGTTCTTTACCAAGTCCAGTGGATACGAACACAGCGTCATCTCCTGGAAAAATGGTCAGCCTAGTTTTGCGGAAAAAGTGCTGCTCGATTTAGGTGCCAAGCAAGGCTGGGACTTTGAGTTTTCCAAGGACGGTTCTAAATTTAGCAAAGATTACCTGAACCAATTCGACGCGGTGTTCTTCTACACCACAGGCAACTTGCTTGAAGAAGGCACGGACAAGCAGCCAGCCATGACTGCCGAAGGCAAGCAGGCTCTTTTCGAGTTTGTCAAAAGCGGCAAAGGATTCATCGGGACTCATTCCGCTAGCGATACCTTCCATACCAACAACGAGGCCACCAAAGGCCCGGATCGCTATTTGAATCATGGTGACAAGGCCGACTCCTATGTCCGCTTCCTCGGCGGCGAGTTCATCAAACATGGAGCTCAGCAAGAAGCTAAAAACTCGGTCATCAATCCCAAGTTCCCCGGCTTTGAAAAACTGGGCACGGACTACACCTTCCATGAAGAATGGTATTCTTTGAAGGACTTCACTCCAGATATCCACGTCCTCAGTGTGATGGATGCACCTGCGATGAAAGGTGACGAATACAAACGCCCGCCATTCCCCAGCACTTGGGCACGTAAAGAAGGTGAAGGTCGCGTTTGGTATACCTCTATGGGTCATCGCGAAGACATCTGGACCAACCCCGTGTTCCAAGACATCCTCATCGGCGGTATCCGCTGGGCTCTCGGTGAACTTCAAGCCGATGTCCCAGCCAACCTCCAAGACGTGGCTCCAGGGGCCTACACCAACCCACCCTACGTCGAGCCTAAGCCCCCAGCTCCCAAGCCACAGAAAAAGGAAAAAGCCGCTAAATAAGCCACGGCACCTTTGATCGTATTTAATCACGGCCCGGAATGGCATTCAGATCCTGCTCTGAGCAGATTTTGAATGCTCTCTCCGGGCCGTTTTGCGTCACCGACCCAAGAGATAAGTCACTTCTTCTGTCGGGTCTCCACAGTGATCGGAGAGCTATCGATTTCTGACTCGATGCCCCGCAGATACTTATCGAAAAATTGCTTCAAGCGTTGGTCCAAGAGCTCACTGCGGAAGCCGTGCCCCCCATGAGTCATCTGCTGTAAAATGGATGGCACACCAGCCTTCTTGAGGGCCTCATGAACTTCTTCGCCTTGAGCAAAGGGCACCAAGGGATCTTCCGTGCCATGCGCGGTAAAGAATGGGGCATCACCCGCAGACACATGAGTCACAGGGGAAGCTTCCCGAGCCGTCTCTTCACGCTCAGGAACTGCACCGCCAAGCAGCAAGGCCTCTGGGTATTCCGCGCCCTTGGTTCGGTCAATTTGACTCGGCTGCCGAATCATCGTGAGGAAGTTTTCCGGGCCATAGTAGTTAGCCACACAGGCGACTTTGCTGTTCTGATCCAGATGTTTGCCCAAGGTACCTTCCAACTCTTTCACGTCTCCACTGGTGCCTAGCATAGAGACGAGATGTCCCCCCGCGGAGGAGCCCCAAACCCCAATCTTCTCGGGATTCAGATTGTATTCTTGAGCGTGGGCTTTGATCCAACGAATCGCAGCTTTGCAATCGTGGATCTGGGCCGGCCATCTTGCCTCCCCCGTCAGGCGGTAGCCAATGGAAACACCCGCATACTCGCCGCTGGTCACATAACGCCCGACATTATTAGCACCTGTGGCTTTGTCACCATTGCGCCAACCACCGCCATGAATGAAAACGACAACTGGTAAAGGCTTGTCAGTTTTACGCAGCTTGGGCAAATAGAGATCCAGACGTTGCCGTGGATTTTCGGTATCCGCATAAGGTAAATCGAGCTTGGCCTCGATGCCTTCCAGGAGAGGACGCCGGGCATTCTCTGGTGAGGGTCTTGAAGGTGTTTGGCGACTCATGACCGCCAAGTGCTCTGCCCGAGAGATGAAGCCATCCTTATTGGCATCCACACGATCAAAATTAGGCCTGAGGCGCTCAGGCAGTTCTTCTCGCGTCAGCTTATCATCGCGATTTCGATCCGAGAGATCAAACAGGCGCTTGGCACGCTCTTCTGGGCTGGGAGCCTGTTGGCCTTGAGCCGTGAGGGAGATGATGGTGAGCAATAGGGAGGTGAGCCTGACTTTCATGGCTCTCTAGTAACCCAGCCACCCAACAAAAGTTTCAGTTCATTCCGCAGGTTCCATGGTGGCTTTCATGGAGCCTTGGCTTTCTTTCATGCGCGGGTCTGCTCCGTATTCATGAATCTGCTCCACCCGCAGTTCGGCGAGTTCTTTATGGCATGTCACCACAATGACACGCCCACTCTCATCCACTTCACAGGCCATTTTGTAGCTCTTCAGCAGATCATAGCCGAAAATCGACATCACCATCTCGATGACATAGTCATACGTGTGCGTGTCGTCGTCGTGAAGAATGACGTGAAAGGGCGGTTCCAACTCGGGAAGCGACTTTGGCTGCACTGGAGCAACGCGTGGCCTTTCCGGCAACACAGGCGTTGCGGAGTTGCCACGAGGAGTCTGAAATGAACCTGTCACGGGATCAGTATGCATTCAGATCCAGCTTTCTCAACCCTGCAAAAAGAAAGCCCGTGACTCTCACTCGGAGCCACGGGCTTAGGAGTCTTCGATCTGATCAGAATCAGTTACCGGTCTTCACCATGAAAAGCATGGTATCACCGCCACGATAGACCTTGAGCAAGACATTCTTTTCGCTGCCACGAGCCATTTCATTGGCTTCACCGACAGCGCGGACGTTTTTCTTGTTCACGGACATGATGACGTCCCCTTCTTCAATACCCATACCGGCAGCGCTGCTTTCTGGATCGATCTTGGTCACGATCACCCCGGTGATTTCTTGAGGAATGTCATAACGCTCACGGGTAGCAGGCGTGAGATTCTGCACGGTGACGCCTGGGATGATTTCGGCAATGCTGGTACCAGTGCCGCCTCCGCGCGGACCGTTGTTATTGGATGCGACGGGGGCACCGTTGCCAGGCAGTTCGCCCAGCTTAGCCTTGATCGGCATACGCTGACCGTCACGCAGCACGCTCATGGTCACTTCAGTGCCAGGCTTCTTGCTGCTCACGATCAGACGCAGCTTGCTGCTGCCTTCGACGCGGAGTCCATCCACTGCAGTGACCACATCTCCCACTTCGAGCCCAGCGGCTTCGGCGGGTGAGTCATTGGTCACTCGACGCACCAAGGCTCCGCCCTGATCTTCCAGACCAAAGAGCTCCGCTTTCTCACGATCTAAGTCCTCAAGCTCAATGCCCAGGAATCCGCGGCGAACCGTGCCGCTATCGATCAGGTCCTCAACGATGCGTAGAGCCATATTGACAGGAATGGCGAAACCGATCCCGGCATTCATGCCCGAGCGGGACAAGATAGCCGTATTGATCCCCACCACGCGGCCCAGGGCATCCACTAGAGGCCCCCCGGAGTTACCGGGGTTGATGGAAGCGTCGGTCTGAATGAAGTCTTCATAACCGGCCGTGCGTCCCTGGCTCACAATATTCATGCCACTGCGTCCTAAGGCGCTGACGATGCCCTGCGTCACCGAGCGGTTCAGCTCCATGGGGGCACCTGCGGCCAACACGATGTCACCCACGCGCAGTTTATCGCTGTCACCCAAAATGGCTTGAGGCAGGTTATTGGCATCGATCTTAATCAGTGCCACATCCGTTAGAGGGTCCGTGCCGATAACTTTGGCCACGTAGGTGCGTGTGATACCGCTGTTCTCAACGACGACTTCCAGTTTGTCTGATCCGCCCACCACGTGATTGTTCGTCATGATGTAACCGTCCGCAGAGACGATGAAACCGGAGCCCACGCCATTCGGGCGGGCCGGGGCTTCCTGGCGCGGGTTTCCACGACGATTGCGCGGTTGTTGCTGGTCCTCATCAGGGACACCATCTTCGCCAAAATAACGATAGAAGAAGGGCCGGAGCTGAGGCGGAATGTCTTCGATTTGAGGCTGTTCCTCGGACTTGCCCCCATAGGCAAAGATGGTCACCACGCTGGGGAGGATTTTATCCACCACGGTCGCATAGCTCATTTGTAACTGGCCATTGTTCGGCAGAGAGGAGTTATCCATCTGCAAGCGACCGTGGAATTCTCCTGGTGCCATTTTGGTCTCCGGGCTCTTGATGTCTGCAAAACCCTGGCCCAGGGAAAAGGCCAGCATGCTGGAGTAGGCCAAGATTTGAGTGAGTCGATTGGTGTTTTTCATGGTTTGATAGGTTTTCGAAATGCGTTTCAGCACACAGTCGTGTCTGACGGAAACGTTGAGCGATTGTTGAAAACTATTGTACACACAAAAACGCTCGGCGGCGGCGTTTAGGTGCCCTCCGACCCAGCGTTTTGCAGTGTTCCCGCCCCCCTGTTATGGGAGGCAACGATGCTGAACTTGCGTTATTTTTGAGCCGCAGCTCGCGCTTTGTCCATCACGGATTTCAGCGTGACCTCAGCCCCTCCCTGGCGCTTGCTCTCATCCGCAGCTTCCATGAAGGCATAGATTTCCAGCGTTTCCTCGGGGCTCACAGGAGCTACGCCCGTGCGAAAGAAATGCACGGCAGCAAACAGTAGCGGGTCATACCCATCGTAGCTACCAACCGCGGCCTCACCTTTTTCCCCCACAGCTTTACCGGTATAACCTTTAGCTTCGGTATATGTGCCCGTGCGGCCACCTTCCCAGGTGCCCGTAACCGTAATCTTACCTTCCGCCGTTGTGCCACGCTTGACCGACACACAGCCCGTTCCCATCACGGTGAAAAGACTCTCAACGCCATGAATGCCGTACCAGAAAAGGTCCGGGTGGGTGGCTTCCAACGAGGCGGGACTCGTGGTTTCAGCGCGCATCACTTTGCCGACACTGCCGTTTCGCACCGCCTGGGTGCCTTTGCCAAAGCGCAATGAAGACGAGGAAAAAACCGGCACGCCGGCGGCCTTGGCTTCCTCAAAAATTTTGATGGCATCGGTCAGCGTGCCCGCGATGGGCTTATCGATGAAGACCGGCTTTCCAGCCTCCAGACAGGGCCGGAGTTGTTCGAGGTGAGGGCGACCGTCATTGGTCTCCAGAAACACGACATCCACTTGATCGAGGAGATCTTTGATGCTCGGCACAATAGCCACTCCCATGGCCTTAACCTTTTCCGTGTATTCAGGCACCCGCTTGACACTGCCTTCAATATCTGGCGATCCTTTTGGATAGGCCGCCACCATACGCACCCCCATCACTTCCGGGTCTTGCGGATCCGCGTTCAGGGTTTTCGAAAACGAAAGCACATGGGAGGTATCCAGACCGATGATACCGGCACGGATGTTCTGGGCCTCGAGAGAGGTGGCCGTGAGTGCGGCTGCGGAGAGAAGGAGGGTGAGACGGCGAAGAGTCATGCAAGAGGAGGCTGACATTACGCCCAGGGGACAGGCGACTTTCTCGAAGACGCACATTCGTGACAACTGCACGGAGATCGGTCACAAACACACGGATCAAAGTGCCTGCAGGAGAGGAGGAGGATTGTCAAAACCGTCATCCGGGTGCACAGAAATCTCCGCATGCTGCACATCGTTTTATATCAGCCGGAGATCCCCCACAACACAGGAGCCGTGGGAAGACTCTGTCTCGCCACTGGAGCCCGGCTGCATCTCATCAAACCGCTGGGTTTTAGCCTGGAAGATAAGTATCTCAAACGCAGCGGATTGGATTACTGGGCCGAGGTGGATGTCCATGTCTGGGACGACTGGCAAGCCATGCGTGACCAAGCCTCTACGGAGGCCGAGTTCTTTTATGTGGAAGTCCAGGGCACACGGCCTCATTGGGAGCCGGATTTCTCAGACCCCCACCAGGATCTCTATCTGGTTTTCGGTCCAGAGACCCGCGGCATCCCCCCTTCTCTGATGGCGCTTCAGCCCGACCATGTACTGCGCATCCCCATGCGTGGCACCCGCAGCTTAAACCTCGCCACGGCTGTCGCCATCACCCTATATGAAGCGGTGCGGCAGCAAGGCGGCGTGTGACTGATTTCGCGCCCCACCTTCATAGGGAATCAAACCACTTGGTGGCTACCGTCACAGAAAGGCGGAGTCTGAGTTTGCTTACAATTGCACAACCTCACCTGAGTCGGGAGGCTCAAGGTAAACTTTTTGGGTCCCAATCCCGTCCCCGTGTGTTCACCATCGCAAAAGGGCTGATGGCCACTCAGGCCACACGAACACCACCAATGGTCTCCTGCCTCTAGATTCAAACACGCAGGATGTTTGGCATAGATTTGTGGAGGCTTCGGCATATTCACAGTCTCCACATTATCCCTGCTCCGCTATGGCCCGCACGACGTCATGAACCAGAGCTGGACCTCGAAAAACAAGACCGCTGTAAACCTGCACCAACTGGGCGCCTGCCTGCCTCTTCGCAAGTGCGTCTTGACCGCAGAGGATGCCTCCCACGCCGATAATGGGGGTTTCTTCTTTCAAGAGCATACGCAGAGCTTGAATCACCAGCGTGGAACGATCACGCACTGGCGCACCGCTGAGTCCTCCAGCTTCTTTCTGTAGGGGGTGCCCTGCCACAGATTCTCGGCTGATGGTCGTGTTCGTCGCAATGACACCGTCCACCGACAACTCATTGAAGACACGGGCGAGCGCTTCGATTTGCTGTCCGTCCAAATCGGGAGCGATTTTGACCAAAACAGGCTTCTGATGCCCATACTCACTGGCGAGCTTCGACTGTTCATTTTTGAGGGCACTGAGCAAGGCCCGGATAGAATCCTCAGCCTGAAGATCCCGCAATCCTTTGGTATTGGGGCTCGAAATATTCACCGCGACGTAATCCGCCACCGGATAAGCTTTGCGCAATCCGATGAGGTAATCGTCGACGGCACGTTCATTGGGCGTGTCGAAGTTTTTGCCGATATTGACTCCAACAACAGCCTTGGTCTTGCGGCGAGCCAAGCGTTTCACCGCAGCATCAATCCCGGGATTGTTAAACCCCATGCGATTAATCAATGCGTCATGCTCAGGCAGACGGAATAAACGCGGCTTCGGATTCCCCGGCTGGGGGCGTGGAGTCAGTGTGCCAACCTCAACAAACCCAAAACCCAGCGCTGCCCACGCTTCGACAGCCGAAGCGGATTTGTCCATGCCAGCGGCCAAACCCAACCCATTGGGAAACTTCAATCCCAGACACTCCACTGGCATCTGCGGCAGCTTTTCCTGCCCCGCAGTCAGCATGCCTAGACCATGAGCGACTCGCATCATGCGGGTGGTCCATTCATGTGCCTTTTCCGCATCCATGCGAAAGAGCCAGGGTTTGAGCAACGGATAGAGATTGGCGATGAGGGACATGCAGTTTCCAAAAAGCATGCCCATGCCAGGTGTCAAGGCATGGGCATGCAAGAATAAGTGCTTTCAGAGGTGGATCGACCGCGCCGATCAGCTCACGGGAAGCTGTAGGTAGGCCTTGGCATTGGCGTAGCAGATGTTTTTCACCATCTTGCCCACCAGTTCATCGTCATCTGGAATCAATCCAGCCTCGACATCGCTGCCGAGCAAATTGCACAAGGTGCGACGGAAATACTCGTGGCGAGGGAAGGACATGAAGCTGCGACTATCAGTCAACATGCCGATGAAACGGCTGAGCAGGCCCAGATTGCTGAGCGCATTGATCTGCCATTCCATCCCTTCTTTCTGGTCCACGAACCACCAGCCAGAGCCGAACTGCACTTTCCCAGGTGTTGTCCCATCCGCAAAGTTTCCGGCCATGGTGCCGAAGACATAGTTGTCTGCGGGATTGACGTTATACAGCACCGTTTTCGGTAAAGCATTCTCGGTATCGAGTGCGTCCAAGAAGCGACTGAGAGCCTCAGCCTGAGGAAAGTCGCCGATGCTATCGCAGCCCACGTCGGCACCCACTTTTTTGGCCAAGCGGGTGTTGTTATTGCGCACAGGCCCCAGGTGGAGTTGCATGGTCCAGCCTTTTTGGGCATTCAACCGCCCCACATGCATCATGATGTGCGTGCCAAAGGCTTCCACATCTTCAGGATAAAGCCTCTTGGTGCGGTGACTCCGACAACGTTCAAAGATGCGAGTCGCCGTAGCCTCTGTGGAAAAGTGAGCATGACAACGATTGAGGCCGTGGTCGCTCAGACGGCAGCCGACATCATGAAACTGTTGGTGGCTTTTCTCCAGCGCTTGAAGCAAGGCACCGAAATTATTGATGTCTGTATTCGTGGTGGCCGCCAATTTATCACACCAGGCATTCCAAGTTTCTGAATTGCTAAGGGCAATGGCTTTATCCGGACGGAAAGTGGGATAGACTCCAACTTCGAATCCGTCAGCGGCACAGGCTTTGTGCCAAGCCAAATCATCGCTCGGATCGTCCGTGGTGCAGAGAGCACGCACTTTCTGAGTTTTTAAAATGCCACGCGTGCTCATTTCCGGCTTCGCCAGAGCAGCCTCCGTTTGCTCCCAGATAGCCTCGGCCGTTTTTTCATTCAGCAGCGTATCGATTCCAAAGTAACGCTTCAGTTCCAAGTGGGTCCAGTGATACAGCGGATTACGCACCGTATGCGGCACCGTTTTGGCCCAAGCTATAAACTTCTCTTTTGGCGTGGCGCTGCCCGTGATGAGTTCTTCAGGAATTCCATTGCAGCGCATAGCACGCCACTTGTAGTGATCACCTTCTAACCAAATCTCATGGAGGTTTTTGAACTGCCGATTTTCTGCGATATCCTTTGGGGGCAGATGATTGTGATAATCAAGGATAGGCTCCTCCTTGGCGAACGTATGAAACAGGCGGCTCGCAGTCTTAGTGGACAGCAGGAAGTCGTCGTGAATGAAGGACATGGTTGAGGGGGGATGGATGGTTTGAAAAAACTTCCGGGTTGGTAGCGCGGAAATTTACATGCATCGTGACGCGATGGCGCATAAAGGCAACAAATTAGACACGTGGATACGCAGGTTAATTCTCGTTAGCTGCTATTTTCTATCTTCCTGTTCCACGGTGGGATTTTACTCGCAGGCGTTCAAGGGACAGTTGGAAATCATGCGGAAAGCACGACCCGTGCCTGCGGTGATGATGGATCCCAAGACAAAGCCTTTGCTGAAGCAAAAGCTCGCTATCACCCGCGACATTTTGGCCTACGCTGAAACCCATCTAGGCCTCCCCGCGAAAGGGCAATATGAACGATACTCCAACCTTGGACGTCGCTACGTGGTCTGGGTCATATTTGCGGCCCCTGAGTTCAGCGTCGAAGCCAAGCGCTGGTGGTATCCTCTCGTGGGGAGTGTCAAATACCGCGGCTTTTTCAGAGAAGACTTAGCCCTGGCTGAATCCGCTAAGCTCAAAGAAGACGGACTTGATGTCTATGTGGCAGGGGTGGAGGCCTATTCGACTCTTGGCTACCTCAAAGATCCTCTGTTAAACACCTTCATTGGCCGCGATGACGCCGACCTTGCTGAACTGATTTTTCATGAACTCACCCATCAACGCATCTATCTGAATGGCGATACAGATTTCAATGAAGCCCTAGCCACGGCCGTAGGCCGAGAAGGCACTCGCCGCTGGCTCAAGGCTCATGGTAGGATGGATGAACTGGAGGAGTATGAGCGGGAAACCCGATTGGAGACGGAGTTTGTCCACGAACTCTTACGCACACGCCAGGAACTGAAGAATTTGTATGCTGACCAGAAGATCACCGATGAAAAACGTCGGCAAATCAAACAAGAAACCTTCACGCGATTACGATCTCGCCTTGAGCAGTTCAATCGACGTCAGGGCGGTACACTAAAGTTGGATCGCTGGTTTAAAACTCCAGTCAACAACGCACGCCTCAACACGGCTGCCGCCTATCATGACTTGGTCCCAGCGTTTGAAAAAGTGCTGAAAGAGTGTGGAGGTGATCTGGAAGCATTTTTAAAACAGATGGAGGGAATGCGTGCCATGCCACCTCGAGTGAGAAGATCTCAACTCAAGCTCGCAGTTCCGAGCCCCGTTCCTGCGCACTGATCCATGAAAGCCTGGATACTGCCGTTTACTCTCGCCTGTTTAGCGCTTCTAGCTTGGCGGTATCGCCACGATATGCGGGAGCAACTTCTCGATAAATCAGTTACGTTATCGATCGATGAGCTTCATCCAACGGCCATCGGCCTTGCGTTTCGACAAGGAGAATCTCCTTCCACGCCACTGGTGAGTGCGACTCTGCGGGCTCAACAAGCGATCCGCGAAGCTCGAATCCACGACACTGCCTTTCACGCCGATGTCAGCCTGCGTCTGAAGGAGGAGTGGCAACTTTGGCAGCGGCAATGGGAGAACGATGAGGAACGCCGCACCCGTCTTGCCAACCAGCAATTGAACGAGTCCAAACTCGAAAGCTCTATTCGCGAAAAACTTCTCGATGAAGCTTGGTTGGAGGATCAGCTCGCCACCTTCTCTCATCCGACTGAAGCTGACCTCGCTGAGGCATACAATCCGCCGCACCTCCGTGAACAGTGGCGCATTCCTCATGCATGGAGAGTGGCTCACCTTTTCGTAGCCCAAAATGGATCATCGAGGCAAGATCGCTCCCAACTGATTGAAAACCTTCATCAGAAGCTTCTCCAAGGCGAGCCATGGGCGACTCTTGTCGAAGCCTATTCGGACGATTCTCGATCCAAAACTCGAGCGGGAGAGCTCGGTTGGATGACCGAGAAACGAATGCCTCCAGAGTTTTTGGCAGCCCTTAAAACATTGAAAATAGGCAGCACAAGTTCGCCAATTAAAACTCGACTGGGGTGGCACCTCATCAGGCTTTTAGACGACCATTCAGATCGGTATGCCCACCTCGCAGAGATACGCCAGGAATTGGCGAGTCAACTTGCATCCATAAAGCGACAGGAACGCATTAGCGAATGGATGGCCGTCCGCTTTACCTCCACTCGCAAATGAATCCTGGACGATGCCCATCCGCCGTTTTGGGCTGATCTGACCAAGTTTTATTGAGACTGGCATTTTTGGATCTCACAATCACCACCAGATAGTGTTCTGCCAATTGCTTATTGTTAGGCTGATAACGCCCCCAATTCGTGTAGGTCATGGGCCTGCCGTCCACCCAGACCCACTGGCCTTCCTTGACTTTATCCGTGGCCCCCAGCCAGTAAGCATCTCGTTTGCCCATCATCGCCATCTGGATGATCTGGCTATTCTCGGCTGCACTGGAGACCGTAGCCAACTGTCCCCCCATCTCCACGCACTTCTCCTGCGCTTGAGTCCAGCTCACTACGGAATCAAAAGTCTTATAATATTTACCCTGAAAAAAGACCGCATCTGCCGGACGGCGTGACGAAGACTGAGCCGCTGCCGGTGGTGCTGTTCTAATGGCCATAGCTTTCGCTTTTTCGACCTGACGGTTCACCACCAAAGCCTCATCCAACAATCCACGTTTGGTATAACTCGTAACCAGCGCTTCCAAGGCGGTGATATAACGCTCATGCAGCGGCTGAGTGGCACCCATCAGTTCTTTTTGATACTGATCACGCGCAGCTTTGAGTTCAGGAAGATTTTCCCCAAACGAGGTTGTTCTGCCGGTCGCCTTGACGGATTCCAACTCTTTATTCACGGCCAAGGAGGCTTCCAAGTTACCTGCTCGGGTCGTCGTATCGAGCAAACCGCCGAGGGTGACTAAATAGCGCTCTAGCACTGGGGTTTTAGCTCGATTCAATCCCGCCTCATACTGATTGTTCAATGTCACCAACTCGGAAGGCCCTGCGTCTTCCGCCATCACGGAAAGGCTCAGGATAAACCCCAGACGACAAATGACAGTGGATAAAGTATGGGAGATCTTCATAACAAGACCCCAGTAGTTACCGAAAGCGTTGCCAGGAGTTACACAGGACGCCACCTTTTCAAAAACTCTCTGATTAAACGCCACGAGCTTCCTACAGTGCCCCCCACGGGGATGTCTGTAAAACCACGGGGGGAACAAGCGAGCGCCATCGCTCATCGCCACATTGAATCATCTGGCGCACATCGGCACTGGTTTGGAAGATCTGTCCATCGACACCCGTGGGGATTTCCTGCACACAGCCGGTTTCAAAGAGATAGTCCAACAGATGACGCTGCTCTTTGGTCACTCGAGACTGACGCGCCGTGCGGATCTGCCCCGTCATCGGATCCCCTGCCGGGTAAACGTACAGTCGCACCTGATTCCGAAACAAGCGGCCAAAGGCTTCCATCAGTCCCCCCTCAAGATCCACATACCAGCGCTCATTGAAGAGTTCCTCAAAAAGGGGCAACCCCAAAATAATCCCGATTGGTTCACGGGTATGTCGGGCAAAAAAATGACTTAGCCGATGGAACTCTGCATATTTGGAAATCAGAACATTTTTCCCCAGCGACTGAAGCACGCTGGCACGGGCCAAAAAGTTATCATACTCCATGGCGCAGTCCTTGTGACAAAGGAGATTGTGCATGGTGATTTCCAGGATCTCGATGTGAGTATCTGCCTCCTCGCCAAAGTCGTTCCGAAAAGCCTGCCTCCCCTGCTCTAACATGTCCAGATTGACCCGTGTAATGGGATCAAAGCTGCCGCGATTCAGGAGCACGGGCCGCTTATAGAGGATGTCCGAAGCCTGCCAAATCTCGCCATTAGCCCCGAAAAGAGCCGCGTCTGCCAGATCACTTCTCACCAACTCCAGGGCCACGAGTCGATCTTGAAAGGTCGGTCCCTCAAAGGCCGGGCCGCTGAAGTCCACCATATCGATCTCGACACGCCAGCGAGAGAGTTCATCCATCAGACTGAGCAGGAAGGTCGGCAAATGATCCCTCAGAAGATAAGCGCCATAAAGAAGATTCACCCCTAAGATACCTAGCGCCTCGGCTTGCCGAGCATTGGTCGCATCCAACAAACGAACATGGAGTTGAATATCATTGGGCGGCCCCTGGGGTTCAGTCTGGAAGCGCAAGCCCATCCACGCATGACACTCTTCATTCGTATCACGATATCCCTTCGCCCGGACTGTATCTGCCAGAGCAAAAAAGGTGGTCTTTTCCCCTCGCTGCTCGCCAAGACGATCCAACACAATCTGGTACTCATGATCCAGCATCGATACCATCCGCTGGCGAGACACATAGCGGGCACTCTTGCCATAGATCTCGTCACTGAAAGTCATATCGTAGGCAGACATCGTCTTAGCCACAGTCCCTGAGGCCCCACCTGCTCGGAAAAACCAATCTGCGATCTCCTGGCCTGCTCCGATTTCAGCGAATGTGCCATACACACGATGGGCCAAGTTGAGCTTCAAAGCCTTTTCTAAGGTGCCGGGACGAGCGATCACAGTTCCATTCATACCCCTAGGCTACGCAGAAGAACCAGCCTGGGAAATGACGATTCTGTTTTATGAACTAAACTGAATCTTTTGCGTTGACGTCAGGGCAGATACCGCGCTAATAGTCACACCCACCCGCACTGCGGGACACAATTTTGGTGAGATGGCTGAGTGGTCGAAAGCACATCTTTGCTAAAGATGCGTAGCCTTATCCGCTACCGAGGGTTCGAATCCCTCTCTCACCGCCACTTCTTTTTAAGAGTCAGTAGGACTTCTCTGACCTAACGACGTCACATTCAAGCGCCGGACCGTTGCGGTTATTATGCGACAGAAGGTGATGGAAATTAAAGATCACCTGCCTGGATCACGCAGATGACAAGTTTTCCATCAAAAGATGGCATGCTCGTTCGAAAAAGCTTGTCGATATCTGCAGTCAGAACGGCTCGACCTAGAAGGGCTGCAAGTTGAATGGGAAAACCCGCAAAAGAGTCCGATGTCTCGGGAGGGAAGCTGAGCTGAGAATCATCATACACTCGGATCAGTTCTTCCCCACAGACCACCACCGGGGAAGGCTCGGCATCTGTGAGTCCGCTCAAGCTCACTAAGTGGGTAGTCTCTGGAACCCACCATGAGTCAGGAGTCGATGGCCGCAAAGACTGTGCGAGGTCACCGATCGCATGTCGTTCGATAAAAAAGGCATCAACGAGGGGAGTTTGATCCTTAATGACTTGGGGATAGTGTTCTCGAATATGCCTGGCAAGTTGGACAACCATCTCTTTCATCGCCTCCCAGCGCCAATGTGAATCCTGTCGAAAGTGCAAGGGACGGCGCTGTCGGGATAGCCAGAGCTTCGAGGTCAAATCCAAAACATCCACACCCGCCTCCTTGAGTGAATGAAGCGCGGCATGATAACCCGGTGGATAAATCGGTCCTCGATACGAGGCGGGCAGCACGAACTCGGGCTGGAGCATGATTTTATCGGGCACAGGCAAGACCAACAAATGAACGCCTTGTGCTTGCAGCTTTGGCAGCAGCTTGAGCAAGGTTTCAGTCTGCCGGACTTGCGTCGGCCGTTGAACAAAACGATCCAGCTCCTTTTGTGGGTAAAGCCAGCCCTGAGCTCCAATATAAACCTCTGAATTTCCATCTGAATACAGGCGACCTAATACGTGCTTACCCATCTCCTGAAATGAATCCGGTATCATTGGCAAGAGAGGTAGCGTGGCGATAACCCCTACCCCACACAGCCCACCTCCAACGATCTTAATGCCGATACGCGAGCGAACACTCCGATTCCCAAACCATTCTGGGCTCGGTAACAGCATCAAGGCACCGCCTAACGATAAAAGCCAACACACGCGAGAAGTGGAGAGGCGGGCCTCCAACATTAACGAGTAAAGATTGTCGGCAGGGGGCAAAAAAAGCGTCTGCCATTGGCTCCAAGCGACTTTCAGCCCTTCACTGTAGAGCAGAGGCAGGCCCAGAACGAAGGTCAGCATGACGATCACGACCTTGATTCCTTGGGGGATGCGGTGCTGCCAAAAAGCCGATCGACCTAACCATAAATCCAACATCAAGAACATCGATTGAACAATTAGCCACACTCCCATCACGGAATGGAACCCTGCCCAGAGTCCCACGCTAAGTAGAAACCAAGTGCAACGAAT
The DNA here is from genome assembly GCF_900167535.1 of Prosthecobacter debontii. Lineage (NCBI taxonomy): Bacteria > Pseudomonadati > Verrucomicrobiota > Verrucomicrobiia > Verrucomicrobiales > Verrucomicrobiaceae > Prosthecobacter > Prosthecobacter debontii. The sequence continues at coordinate 417,812 of NZ_FUYE01000004.1, read as the reverse complement.
CCAACCGACGCTTAGCGCCATCCCCTGCTGTCCGACTTCAGCGCGCGTTCCCCAGCGCTGCCAGAAGTCCGCCCATCCTGCTGCCCCGAACGGCCTGTCCAGTAGCGAGGGCAAGCTTCGACCCGTGCCCCAAGATAAAGCCACGAAGAAGTCGCTCGCTCCAGAAACACTGAGACCGAAAGCGAGGCCAAAAGAAAGCATGCCCACCCCAACGGACCAAGCGCTGGTCGCTTCTGGCAGGGCGAGCTGGCACAATCTGAATGTCTTGTAAATCTCGACGGCGAGCCAAAACTTCATCCCGGCCCATCCTATACAAGACAAAGCGGCCCATGAATCTCGCGAACAACGGGAGCCTGAGAACACACGGCTGCCGCCAGCCATCCAAAGGGGGACGACGAAGAAAACGGGAATAAGGCCGACCAGCATTTCAATCACAGGAGATTGATGTTTTGATGCGCAGCCATTCGGTTTTCAACTCAAAACCGGCGCTCGGCCAGGAGCGGTCATGTAAGCTTCCAGTTCATGCAGTGCTCTGACCACCTCTGGACGAATGATCATGCCTGGCCGCGCCTCTTGCATCTGGCGGATCGCAGCTTCCGTGGTGCCACCGCTTTGAAGTAACCATGCGCCGATGGCCGCAGCCGTGCGTGAATAACCAGCCTTACAAAAGACAAAGACGATGCCTTCCTTGCGCACACGCTCGATGTGTTCGGCAAGAGTGAGCAACTGCTGTCGCGTCGGTGCAGTGAGGTCCGCCACGGGAAAGTTACGATACCCCGGCTGGACCAGAAAGGCTTCGGGGGCATCAAATTCCGCGGTCAAGTCCACCATGTCCGTGACACCTGCCTCGATCAGTTCCACGGCCGTTTTTTCATCCGGCAAAGACCCCATCCAAACATGAGAGGTCAGCTTGTTATACTCGGGAGATTGGCGGCGATACCACCACCAGGACGTCTCCTGCCCCAAGAGCCACGGAGCCATCAGCCACTGAGTCACGCGAGGCAGACGCCCTCGAGTCTTTTGGAGCACACGGGCCCCTTGGCCAAAGTAGGCCGCAGCCGCTGTTCCGCAGGCTGCCGCAGGCCAAGCCAAGGCCAACGTCCACGGAGGTGCCAGGCGGCAGGCGAACAGAAGAACCGCAGTGGCAGCCAAGTAATAACCTCCGACTCGGCGATTACCATTCAAGCGGCCATCCCCCTTCGGGGCGACATGAAACACCACGGCAGCCAAAAGAAAGCCGCCGAGCACATCCACCAGATGATGCTGCCAAGTCAGGAGTGTGGACAGACCGATGAGGCTGAACCAAACATGCAACAAGGAACGCATCACCCCGCGTGAATGCTGAGCATAATGAACCGCCATGATCGTGCGCAGGACGATGTGCAAGCTGGGGAAGAGATTGTGCGGAGCATCCATGCTCTGAATCGCACGGAACCAGGGCTCCCACATCCCGGTGACCTGAGGGCGAGTCCAGGCCAACTCAAGCGGAATGATCAGGAAGCACACACCCGCAATGACATTGGCCGCCACTAGGCGTCGTTTCAGCAGGGAGAGTTCCTGCCGGTCGGAGCATAGAAAGGGAGCAACGACAAAAAAGGCATCCAAAGACCAATAAGGAAGAATCATCCAATCCCACACGGGAATCCAGCGCTCCCAACCAAATGCGGCCGTCTGGACATCTGGCCGCAGGGATGTGAGCCAGTTGCACACGTTATAGATCACCAAGAAGCAAAGGCTGGTAAGCGCACTGACCTGAGCAGCTTGAAGAAACGTGGGGCGGGACGGCGGCGGGGACATGAGATTACTGCTTCCGTGCCACGCTGATGGTGAAGATGCCCGCTGGGTCAATCTCCTGACGTTCCTTCACAAAACCCGCCGCTCGAACCAAGTCATCCATTTCCTCCTGTGTGCGTCGCCTCATAATCCAGGGCTTACCTTCGCGATTGCTGAGAACATGGGCAATAAATTTCAGTTGAGGATGCCAAGGTTGATTGGTGTAAACGAGCTGAGCACCGGCTGGCATCGCGTCAGCAAGGCCCTGCAGTGACCTTTGGATCGGCGCGTTGTCATTGAACAGCTCATACAATCCCGACACGACAGCCACGGAGGGGCTCGGATTCAATGCCTCAAGGGATGCCCGATCAAAAGCATCCGCTGACACAAATTTCACCCGGTCTTTCAGCTCAAGTGCCTCAGCGGTCGCCTGCGCCGTGTCGAGATTGGGCTGCTGGTAATCCCTCAAAGTCGCCGTCGCGTTCAACTCCGGATGGTCATGCAGCATCTGCAGGACGTAGCGTCCGCCGCCGCAGGCGATGTCCACTAGATGAGGATTGGGGCCAGCCTGAGCCAGGACTTCAGCCAAAACCTTTTGCAGCATCTGCCCTCGCCAGCGGATCCCTGTCCAGCCCGGGCTGTCCAAGTAGGCCTTGTCCATCAACCAACCGACGAGGAAACGACCGGAAGGCTTGTTCCGATAAACATAATCCAGGGTGCGGCCTGAATCGAATCCAGCCTGCCAGCCCAGAGCGATGCCTCGGCTCAAACGCCCCACACTGCCAAAAACTCGGCGGCTCAGCCGCGAGGATAAACAGTCCCGAGTGGCCGCCAATTCATCCCTTTCCGTCCGAGTGTGGCCGCGCAGGTCCGCATCTAAAAGAGGCGCAGGTGCAGGAGGCGGCGTATCGAACAGACGTTGGGCAAAGGCCCGCACTTTACGGAAGACCACCTCGCGCTGAGCCTCGTGAAAGATGGCGTGGTAGAAACCATGCAGGGTGTGAAATTCTTTATCCGAGGAGCCTAACCGCTCAAAGAAAGCGCGTTGGGGGCCTGTGTGCACCACCCAATCCTGCCCGGCACTGAAGACCAACGTCGGCACGCGAATGGCAGCAGCATCCGCCACTACGCGTCTGGCAGTGGCGTAAAGGTCGAGCAGAATATTGACGGAGATCTCTCGAAAGATGGCCTTGTCCTCATTGTAAGCCCGCTGCTGATCGGGATCATGAGTCAAGACGCGGGATTTGACATAGCTCTTCACGACACCGCCTGGCAGCAGCTTTTCCTTCAGGGAGAGCAGAGGCAGCGCCAGAGGCACATACAGCTTCACATCAAAGGCGGGCGTGCCGAGCACCAGCCCACGGAGACGCGGCGCATAGTCATGAACCCAGGCCGACGCCACGACAGCGCCAACACTGTGAGCCACCAGCACGGTCGATTCGCGCGGAATTGCGTAGGTTTTTTCGATGTGCTGAAAAAATGACTCCAGGTCTCGGATGATCACCCCCAGATTATCCGCCCCTCCTCGCTTCCCCGTGGACTGTCCATGACCACGTTGATCCCAAGCAAAAATGGCCGTATCAGGCAAGTCCAGGGACCCAGCGAGCTCTTGCATGCGGCCCGAGTGTTCGTGACCCCGATGAAGAATCACAATGGCGTGCTTCGCTTGGTAGAAAGGTAACCACGCCCGGTAGAAGAGTTCAGTGCCATCGTGAGATGGGAACGTGTGCGTGGTCATGGCCCAAGATGGAGTGGGTGAAGGTATCATGGCAAGCTGGATTGTATTTTACAGGCCAAAGGGCCTTTGTGACGAATCCTGCGAAAAATCCGGTGCTAAAGGATCAGAAAATGTTTTCAGAACTTCGGATGATCCTTTTACCGCTGGAAATGCGCATACATCATCGCTTACTCTGAATTGCCATTTTCTTCCTCATACTGCCATGTCCTCGGAAAAGCCCGTCTCTCTCAAAAACCTTACCCTGCTGGGGAAAGAACATCTGCCAGCCCATGACGGTTGCATGATCCTGCCCAATCGGCTGGGTTACATGGATTTGATGCGTGTGGAGACCTTGTTGGAAGGACGCAGGATTGTCTATCTCATTGAGGAAGGAGCTGTGCTTCAACCGCTTCTCAAAGTTCACCTGGAGCAGGAGAATATTCACGTCCTGGTCATCTCATCCCAGATCACAGATCCGGCCATTTACCAAAAGGCCGTGGCTGAAGAGATTCAAAAAGAGGCGGTCATCATATACCTGCCGGCGGAATCTGCTGCTCTCACCACACCTCTCACGACGGTCCCCGGCGCCAAGCTGGAGTTTCTCCTCAAGGCCGCCTGCCCCGTCCTGCCGCTGTACGTGCAATACATGACGGAGGTCGCCTTGGACATTGAGGACTCCTATGACGACGACACCGTCATCATGGCGTTTGGCAAACTGCTCACAGGGGCAGATGTCAATCTCCCCACTTACCAGGAATCCCTTTTTACCCTCTCAGAGGCCGCATTCAGTGAGCACCCTGCTCTGGGCATGCATCTGGCTTATGCCTTGCTGCTGGGGCTCAAACGCCATGGCTCACGCAATAAAGTGGTGGATGGGAAAGACGATAAGGAAATGGGCTATGACCGTGTTTTAGCCATTGCCATCACCCTCTCGAAAGTGATCAAGGCCGAAACCAACCAAAAGCGCGTGGGCATCATCCTGCCGCCTGGGCTCGGCGGACTCATTGCCAACGTCGCTGTCTTACTCGCTGGAAAAATCCCCGTGAACATCAACTTCACCGCCGGGCGGTCTTCCGTAGAGTTTGCCATGAAAGCGGCCGGACTGGACCGCTACATCACCGCCGATATCTTTGTTCGCAAAATGCAGGCGTTCCCGTGGCCTCCGATGAAGCAGCTCATTTTGATCGAGCGCATCCTGCCTCGTCTCAAATCTCAAATCGGTCTGTGGCTCGCTGTCAGCAAAATTCTCCCCGCCTCGCTCTTGGCCACCATCCTCGGAGTGCCCAAAAAAGGCGGCGATACCGAAGCCGTCTTGCTTTTCACCAGTGGCAGCTCTGGGAATCCTAAAGGCGTTCCGCTTACCCATCGCAACGTGCTGGCCAACGTGGTTCAGTTCAGCAGCCGTCTGGCACTGAAATCAAACGACTCCATTTTGGGGAGCCTGCCTCTTTTCCACAGCTTTGGCAGCACCGTGACCCTCTGGTATCCCATCATCAGCGGTCTGGATTTGATCACCTACCCGAGCCCGCTGGAAACCAAAAAGCTCGGTGAACTCATTGAGAAGCACCGCATTTCATTGATGATCGCCACCCCCACTTTCCTTCGAGGGTATCTGCGTGGGGTCAATCGCGAGGCCCTCACTTCCCTGAAGATCGTCGTCACAGGCGCAGAAAAACTGCCACCCACCGTGGCCGCAGCCTTTGAACAACGCTTCGGCAAAAAGGTTTTTGAGGGCTATGGACTGACGGAGACTTCCCCGGTCTCCAATGTCAATCTCCCTGATCCCATCCCGCTGGGGGGGGAGGGCAGCGGGCACGGATGGCTTCCCAGCCATCGTCCCGGAAGTGTGGGCCAACTCATCCCTGGGCTGGCGGTGCGCATCACGCATGCTGAAACCAATGAACCCCAGTCTCTGCACACCAGCGGCATGATCTGGTTCAAGGGAGCCAATGTGTTTGACGGTTATCTGAATGATCCCAAACGCACCGCCGAGGTCATTGATGCGAACGGCTGGTTCCGCACAGGCGACATCGGTCGGGTGGATGTTGATGGGTTCCTCTACATTGAGGGACGTCTCAGCCGCTTCTCCAAAATCGGCGGTGAAATGGTGCCTCACGAGACCGTCGAGGAGGCCTTGATCAAGGCCATGGGGCTGGAGAATGAAAGCTCTCGCAAAATCGCGGTCGTTGGCGTTCCTGATGCAGATAAAGGTGAGGCACTGATCCTTCTCACCGCCATCCCCGGCGGTCCAGAGCATCAAGAGATCCTAGACCTGCGTTACCGCTTGTTAGAAAAGGGTCTGCCACCCCTGTGGATTCCTAAGAAGATGATCCGTGTCTCCGACATCCCCATCCTTTCTTCGGGCAAGCTGGATGTGCAGAGCTGCGAGAAGATTGCTAAAGCTGGAGCCTGACCTTAAAAGCTCTATCTCTTAGGGCAGAGCCAAGTCCAAGGTGCGTTGCACTTGGATGGCGCTGCCATTCCAGGACGTCACCACAGGATAGACCTGCACGGTGGTGGCGAGGCTGACACGCCCCGGCACGAGGACTTCAGGCGGGCGTTTTTTGAGATAACCTCGAGTGTAGATAGGTTCGACGAATGGAGCCCGGAATACATAGTCTGCCTCAACATCGTTGGGGCTAAGATCGGGAAAAAGATGTTGGAGGGCAGCCAGCCATTCCTTTTTAAGGTCTGCATCGGATGCCAGATAACGAGGATCTGTCCTGTGCAAATATTTGGTCAGGTAAACAACATGTCGGCCCGTTCCTCGATCCTCCTCGTCGGTGAGTGTCGAGGTCTCAATCACTCCATCGAAGGGGTAGCGGGTCTCTGGGGTGGCCAGCCAGTAGTGGGGAGTCAGAGGCCGACGCAGGAAAAGCACATGGTTGATGACGCCCTGAAAATCAATGTTCCAATGAGGCACAGTCGCTTGCTGGCGGAGTTTGTCTCCCACGCAATGACGAATGACTGGCCAGGGAAGAGTTAACACCAGATGATCTGCCTGTAGCCGAACTTGGGCGGTTTGGATGAAGGGCCTCCCCTCCTCATCCAAGTCCACCTGTTGGATGGATTCTTGCATGCGGAGCGTGACGCCCAGTTCGGTAAGTCGCTGGCGAAAGGCATCGGTGATTCGTTTGTAGCCGCCACGGATGTAGCCTTTGACCTCTCCCTTGCTCTCCCCCTTCTCACGGTTAAAACGCGTCCAAAACCAGAGGGCTGGCACATCATCGTAGGAGTCGCCAAACTTAGCTTCCAGCATGGGCTGCCAAAAGGTGCCAAAGGCCCGGCGTCCTGAGAGCCCGCGCAGCCATTCAGCCGTGGAGATATCATCCAGCCCCTTTGCAGAACAGACCCGTCCCCAGGCACCGGTGAAACCCACGCGCAGGCGATCCAAGAAAGGAAGAGGACGGAATGCCAGAAGATCCTTGGGGGTATTCAGCGGATAAATGGCCCTCTGGTGCGCATAGGCAAACGAACTCGGTTTCCAGTAAATCTCCGAGGTCAGGCCCAATGACTCTAGCACCTGAAGCAAAGGTCCATCGCTCGGCAGCATGCAGTGGTAAAAGCGCTCAAACGTGCGGCCTTCATGCTGAAAGAAAGTGCCTAGGCCTCCGAGCTGATCTGAGCCCTCAATCAAGGTGACACGATGACCACGTTCTGCTAGCCGCAGGGCACTGATAAGACCGGAGATGCCGCCACCGAGGACAGCGAAGTGAGAGGAGGACATGCAGGATAAATCGGAGGCGAAACAACCAAATTGGCCCCCTTCAAGGCGTGACCTTGTAAGGTCAGTAGCCTGGAGCGGGTGTTGATTATGGAAAATATAAAGCTGAGACGCAAGAGATTCCACTGCGCTTTTGCATCTGTAGTGTCCCCTAAATGTGGGGATAGTAGTTCACTCGTGGCAAGCCGCTAAACGCGGATCTGCAAGATCCAGCCGATACATAAGCTGGTTATAATCATAGCGCGGTGTCGGCACCGGATTACCGGAAAAAGTCTCCGTGTATGTCCCCTCGAAATAGACGATGCGTCCGCCCTGCTGGTCGAAGAATGGATGCTGACGCGGATTGTAGAAGGAATAGCGCGGATGGCTGGCAATCTTGACAGCTTTTTTCCAGGGGCCTTCAGGAGCAATGGATTCTGCATACCATACCTCACCGAGTTGGGAGACAGTGCCTCCCGATTGCGTGGCGATCATGATCCATCGTTGCCGATAATCATTCCATTGGACGCTTGATCGGTGAATGATCACGGGTTTTCCGGAGTCGGCGTCATTAACTTGAAAACAAGCCTGATCTCCACGTATGTGTCCAGAGCGAACCAACTGGGCCTCCTTCTGCTGCGTAAGTGGGGGTTGGGCACTCTGCCAAACAAACGTTTTTTCCCCTTCTGACCATGCCAAGGCCTCATAGGCTGATGGAGTCAGTACGCTATCGTAATCTGCGCGAACTCGCAGCACAGGAAAAGACTCCGTGAAATAGAAGTAGCTGCCCTCTGGCCTTTCGACTCTCATGGCGTTTCCCTCAGGGTGTTGCCAGACCTGAGGTTCCAGCTTCTTGACAGCGCGGAAATGCCCGAGGGACTCGTCAAATTCAGTGAGGCCGTGTTCCACGCGTTTGGTTAGGCTTTTAAAGCGTCCGTAGTGCCCGACAAGATGCTCGTTCCCGCGTTCATCAGTCACGTTCAGCAGACCAAAGATCCAGATCATGCCAGGCTGCTCCGAAGGCATCATCGGCCTTAGTTTTCCGTCAGGCATTTTTAAATAATCCAAGGCGACTCCGTCTTGAGGTGCTAAGCCTCCTTGCATTGGGAGTTGGGACCATGCGCAGGTGCTGCGGAAGTTTCCCAGCGGGTAATGCGGGACATTTGTGTCACCCCAAAGCCAAAAGAGACGTCCACGCCACGGCACCACTTGTACACTGTCTTGTCCCAGCACTAAGTTGGGCGCTGTTTGACTGGCATGAGGTAATGCCAAGGATTGACCTAACAAAAGAGAATCACGGTATATCCCTTGTCCAGTGATGCGATACAATCGCTCGGCTATGTTGTCTCTTCTGACCTTCAGCTCGACCGTTTGACCTAGCTGGGGTTTGAGCCGTACACCAGCATAACCAAACCCATCTTTAGGGACCGAGTAGCCGGGGCTTTGCAGGTAAAGAAACACGTCAGTGTTCATCAGGCCGGGCTCGTGGAAGGCTATCCATCCGTTGCTGTCGGTCACCCACGATTGGTGATTGACTGAAGTAAGCGTGATCAAAGGAACCCCTCGCCCTGTTTCCTGATCCACGATGTGAATGCCGAAGTAATTGACCCCTTCAGGCTGTGCTGAAGCTGACGATAGCATCAGCCAGAAGACCAGACAGCAGCCGGAGATGATGGGATTGAGCGCCTTCGTGTTCATACTCATGGTTTCATCATCTGATGGGTGCGATAGCGCTTCAAGATCAAGAATACATCAAGACGAGTTTGAGAGAAAGATCGGTGTTCGGCGGCATGGAACCTTTCAAACACCGATAAATTTAAATTCATACTAGACAGAAAGGAATAAGGCGGTATTTAATATCATACTCATATAGTATGAAATAGCCGATCCGACCACGGAAGGCGGGTTTCTCCTCAACCCCACTTCCGCATGAATTTTCACGTCTATCGCCATTCTATTGGCCGTCCTCACCAGGGGATAGCTCTAGTCACGATGCTCTCCGTGGTAGCTCTGATGACCGTGCTCATCGTAGCCATGTTATCCATTTCGCAAACCGAGCTCAAGTCGGCCAAAGTGCATGCCGATGGCCAGCAGGCCAAGCAACTGGCGGAGGTGGCTGTCAATGTCGTCATCTCGCAACTTCGTAAGGCAACGACTCAAAATACAAACGTGAGTGGCTTGGAGGCCTGGACTTCTCAGCCTGGTGTGGTGCGTCGCCACTCGACGAATGGCCAAGTTCAAACGGCCTATAAGTTGTATTCCAGCCCAGAGCTGATCTTACGCTCAGTCGGTCAGATCGAGCGGCAGCTTCTCGAAGACGATGTCCCTCCAGACTGGCAGACAAATCCGCATCGTTATGTCGATCTGAATCGCCCTACAGTGCGCATCACCGCACAGGGGCAACCGCTGCTACTCTTTCCTATTCTGGACCCCAGAGCGCAGGCCGGCAGCCAAACCGTGGAGGGCTTTTCGTATGGGGAGCAAACCTCGGCAGGACAAAAAATCAGCGGCGTGCGGACTACCGGTGGTGACACTCAGAGAGTGCCGATGCCAGTGGAATGGCTGTATGTGCTCAAAGATGGCACCCTAGGCTCTCTCAATGAATTCAATCACTTCGTGGGGCCGAAACCTGCCACTGCGGATAATCCCATCACCGGACGCATTGCTTTCTGGACGGATGATGAGGCGTCTAAAGTGAATATCAATACCGCTTCAGAACCCACCCCCTGGGCCATGCCCACCTTTTTTTATGATCAAGATGCGGGTTACGCTCGCTACCAACCCGTGGCGGGTGAGTTTCAGCGTTATCCAGGACATCCGGCCAGTACGGCGCTTAGCCCGATTCTTTTTCCTGGGCAAACTCTGACCGTGGGCCAAAAGGAGTCCATCTATGAACTCGCGCCTAAGGTGGGGCCTGGAGGCAGCCGGGCTGGAACACGCTCTTATAGCGATCCTGAAATCGAGGCCGTGGCATTGACTCGCTATCGTCGTGAGCGGCTGTATGCGAGCCTGGATGAATTGCTACTTGCCGAGGATCGTCAGCGAAATGTTTTGGCAGGAGAAGCTCTGGAACCAGAAAGAATTCAGCGTTCGGGTTTCTTCCTGACAGCGCACAGTCGAGCTCCTGAAGCCAATCCGTTCGGAATGCCCAAGATTGCGGTTTGGCCAGTCAGCTATCGGGGAGCGGCTTACCGAACAGCGTTCGATCAGCTCATCGCTCACTGCGCCACACTCCGCACCGCGAGTGGGAAACGCAGCTACATCTTTCAGCGGGGCTGGGCCGACTCAACGACGCAGGACATCACTCAGGAGGACAACAGCATTCTTTTAGCCAGTCTCATGGATCAATGGGCGAAACCCATTCCAGGATTTGCTTCCTCCGCAGGTCAAAGCTTTCAGACCAAATACGGTCAAGACACCGCACAAATCTTGGTGGAAATCTTTGACTATATTCGGGCCGTCAACTTGCATGATGGCAATCTAATCAAACCGGAAGATCGCATCAATGGCGATGGAAATGCGCAAAACTTCATGTTAGGTTATGCGCCAGGATCCGCTCGCCCTACCTCTTTCAAGACCTTCACGGACCCTCGTTTTTTTGGTTCTGCTACAGAAGACGACGATCCCGATGCCAGCGATGGATTGAAAGAAAAATTGGGATTTCCAGGGCATGGCCAAGTAACGCCTTCTCAATGGAACTACCAAGGACGCCATGTGCAGGGTATCGGACGATTTCCAACCATCACGGAGGTGGGGTTGCACTTCATTTGCGCCGCGGATAACACGAATGATCCTAACAATCCATTGGCCGAAGTTTATCCCCACATCGGTAAGCCTGGAGGTGGCAGTGCGGAGAAGGGACAGCTAGGCATCAATCCGCCCACAAGCCCAACAGACCGCTGGTATTCCAATTTTCCGCCTCGGCCAAAGCCCAACCCGGCAGCAGGCGAAAAAGCCAATTTAAATGCCTATCCTCTGACCAACGGTTTCCCTTATGGCCCAGAGAAAACGCATCCGGGCTATCAACGTGAAAACTGGAATCATCAGCTCGAAGCAAACACTCCGTTGCGGCCAGGTTATCGACGTGTGCAAGCCAGATTACTGCTGGAGTTCTTCGTTCCTGGGGCTGGATATACCTTGTTGGAGCCGGATGTCACCGTGAAGGTTTCGGGCTTAGCTTCTTTTCGTGTGAATGGGCAAAGCCTTTTCCCCAAAGACGAAGAATTTTTTTACACAGGCAGACGTGCGACTCACCCCGGAGCTCAGATGCAAGGGGGCTATGGTATCGGCTTGAAAGGACTACTTCGTGGCCGCGAGGTTCCTGCGCGTGCTCCCATGCCCGCTGATGCCAACTGGGGAAAGCCCGAATGGATTGTAAAACCCGCCGAGCAGAATGATGAACACCGCTGCGTCCTGAATTATGATCTGATCAGCAACTACGTGGACATTAACGTCGGAGCGAATGGAGAACTCCCAATGGAACTTCAAAGTGTGCAAACTGGCAATCCGGTGATCCTGACTGTGGAGATCTATTCAGGTCATGTCGGACGCTCTGTCACCGTCGAGGAAACTCCAGCTCAGCTGGTTCAGGTGCTACAGCCTGCATTTCCTGCTGCAAGTCTTAAACCGCCAACATTGGTCCGCACTGCGGCTCGGCCTGTGGGTGCCGATCTAGGACGGGAGCCTCCCGCTTGGTGGACTTTCAATAGCCGAGGTGCCGTGGGTATCAGTCAGAGGGACTCCTTGATTGGGCGTGATAAATTGGGCCCCAACTCGACCGCCTATCTACGCGGTCGCCTGTTCCGGCATAACTTGGCCCCGAGCGTCGCCAACAAGCATACGATGGGGGCTTTCTTTTTCGGGTTCGATCCCGCCGTCGCAGGTGCTCCCCGTCTCTTTCGCACTCAAAATAATGCCAATACCCAGGTCAAGATCGATGAAGCGGAGGAGTTGGAAGGCAGTGATGTGGTGCAAACCGTGATGATCCGGCATGGAGACTATCGTCTGACAGCGGCCAAGATGACGGTGCCAAGTGAGGATTGGTCTCCTCACCGTTACTATGGCAAGCAACGCCTAGCTCATAGCTTCACCAACTTTGTAAGCAATCAGCTGCCAGGTTACGATTATGGTGGCAATACCGATTTTGACAAACGGCTGGTGCCTAACAAACAAGGGGCTGGTTATGCCAACCATCGTATCCCTGACCTACCCTACAATACAGAGGCCTCGGTGAAAGCTCAGCGATATGGCGACTTTGATAACGGTCCAGGTCCTCATCGCGATGGGCCTTACATCAATAAACCGGATGAAGGCAATCTAAACATCGTCGCGGGAGACAAGGGCATCGCTTACTTCAGTGAAAGCAGCCAACACCGCACCACAGAACAAGACTTTTATTCCCCGAATCGGATGATGCCTTCACCTGTGATGTTTGGCTCACTGCCCACGAGCGTCAAAGCGGGGGATCCCTGGCGGACCTTACTCTTCAGACCTCAGCGAGGTCATCCTGGCGGCCCGAGCCGCTCAGGCGGCACTAGCCCGGCGGATCATTTGCTGTTGGAGTTTTTTTGGATGCCTGTGGTCGAGCCTTACGCCATTAGTGAACCTTTCTCCACCGCTGGGAAAGTAAATCTGAACTATCAGATCTTGCCTTTTACCCATATTCGTCGGGCGACTGGGATGCATTCGGTGCTGAAAGGCGAGGTGATCCATGCGGTGCCTAATGAAGATGCGCCTAACTACAAAGTCTTTCCCGATTCCACGAATCAAAACGGATTTTGGGGGCAAGCACAGGCTAAACAATGGCACTACAAGATTGATGCGGAAAAAACACTGGTTCAATTCGACGAGCGTTTCGCTCAAGGGCGCGTTTTTATCAGTCCAAGCGAAATCTGCGAGATTCATCTAGTGCCTCAAGCGGCTCCTGGTGTGAGCAGTCATGAGCAAATGGAGTCCTTCTGGGCAGATCATCGTCTAACCGGTGATAACACCCGTGAACGCCCCTATGCTGGCATCTATCCTCGTGTCACAACCCGCTCGAACACCTTCCTCATTCATTACATTTCGCAGACAATTCAAAAAGCTCGGTCAACTCATGCAGACCAAGTTTCAGATCTCGACAAAGTAACGGGTGAATTTCGTGGTTCCACGCTCATCGAACGGCACCTGGACCCAACTCAAGCGGGGTTGCCTGACTTCGCGACAAATGCTGCAGGCCGCACACTCGATCATTACCACGAATTTCGAATTCTTCAGACTCAACGGTTTGGCTTTTAGCGGTCGTCAGCCCGCTGAAGCAAGGTTCTGCGTCTTCGATAGGTCTCTCTCAAACTCTGCACTTGCCTTCCCCAATGAAAATCAAACTTCCTCTTCAAAAAATTCGTCGATCAGGTTTCTCGCTCGCTGAAGTCACCATCGCAACAGGTATAACCGCATTGGCTTTATCCACCTTGTTAGGCATTATTCCGGAAGGGCTAAAGAACATCCGAGATGCCGGCGGATTGGCCGCAGAAACTCGCATCACGTCTCACTTGCTTGGAGTCGTCAGCCAAGCTGAGTGGGAAACCCATACGGGGGAGGATCTGCTAAGCTCCTCCTTTCATGAAAAGCGCTATTTTTTCGACGACCAAGGAATCGCGATCGAAGGGGGTGACCCCGGGCTGGATCTGGCCTACGTCGCTGAGGTGAAAATCCCTCGCTCGGATGTGAATCTTTCAGCGGATGTCACCGCTGCAGAAGATGACGCCATCGATCCTTATCTGCGTCGAGTGACTGTCAAAGTGGCTAATACAGGCAGCAAGAACTTCAACTTTGATCGGGTGTTACCGATGGCCTATCGCCAGCATACCACGCTGATCGCCCGCACTGGCAAATGATCTCCATGCATCATCAGCTTTCAATTGCCGCTGGGGAAAAAGCCATTTCACGGGTCCAGCGTAGGCGTGAGAATCTCTCGACAAGATATGGTTTCACTCTGGTGGAATTACTCGTGTCAATGGGAGTGCTCTCGATCTTAATGCTCGTGGCTATGACGGCCTTAGAGACAACCCAACGTTCGTGGCGGGAGACAAAGAGTAAAGTGGACCAGTTCCGCGAAGCGAGGATTGCTTTTGAAACGATCACTCGAAATCTCTCGCAAGCCACGCTCAATACCTACTGGGATTATTTCTATGCTGAAACTCAGTCTAACCAACCCCCATCTGACGTGAGTGTATCCCCGGCTGGCTACGTGCGCCAGTCGGAGTTGGATTTTCAGATCTTACCTGCAGTCGAGTTGACACCTGGGGGCGATGTTTCCCACAAACCCGGGCACGCTCTTTTTTTTCAAGCTCCTTTAGGGTTGAGTCAATCTTACCGTGGACTGGGACATCTGTTAAACGCACGTGGTTACTACGTGCACTTCGAGAGCAATGTAGAACGGCGGCCTGCTTTTCTGCCTGGGGGAGTCATTCCGGTAAAACATCGCTACCGCTTGATGGAGTATCGCCCCCCCGCGGAAAGAGTGGCTCAACAGGGAGATGATCTGCTGGGTAACGCCGTTTACACTCAACGTCACTGGTATCAGCAAAATCTGGAAGCGGTCTCACGCCCGATCGCAGACAACATCCTGCTTCTGCTGTTCTCAGCTCAAGTGCCATCGGACACGCTGTCTCCGGAGTCGGGCCGGAAAGCTTACTGGATTGCACCTGGATACCGCTACAATTCTCGAGATGTCGAGAATCAGACCCCCGATGTAGAAAGTCCTGTGGTGCGTACAGATGGCAGCATTCATCAGGGGACACAGCATCTATTGCCCCCTCAGGTGCGAGTGACCTTGGTGGCTGGAGAGGAGGACTCCACACGCCAGTGGTTAGGCCGCGGTGGCGATGCTGAGGCACTGGCCCTCAGTCAACTCGCTGAAGCTCCTTTCGAAGATGCTCAGCATTATGAAAGAGATCTGGATCGCCTGAAGCAGTATCTCAATCGGCAGCGGGTAAATTATCGGGTCTTTACCACCACCATCACTCTCCGCAATGCGGCATGGGACAGCAGCACTTACTGACCGCTAGCTCTCTAGATCATCATGAAGAGTTCACTTTTTTCACTGCATCACCAATCTCAACGCAGCAAGGCTTTCACCTTGCTCGAAAGTCTGTGTGTCATTCTCATTCTGAGTCTTCTTCTGGCCTTGGCTGCACCACCGATGCTAAGCATCATCAGAGCTAGCCGACTGACAGCTGCGGGCGAGTTTTTAACAGGCAAACTGGTGGAGGCACAAGGGCTGGCGATCACCTTTTCCTCTGATGTGGAACTGCGTTTTTATAAAGCACCTTCAGCGGTCACAGCGGATGGTCGTTCGGGGCAGGCCGTGCAGCTTTTTCATTGGGTCGAAGGTGACGCGGATGCTTCTTCAACAGAGGAGGAGACCTCTCATGCCGCAACCCAACTCGAAAAAATAGGGCCGCGTGAAACTTTGCCGGACGGCATCGCTCTCAGTGAAAATCCAGATTTTTCCAGTGTATGGACCTTGCCTTCCGAGGAAGAGTTAGCGGCCGATGGATCGCGTGAGTATGTGGCCATTCGGTTCAGACCTGATGGTTCCACAGATCTTCCTGAGGTGGGAGTTTGGCATTTCACGCTCATCGAGCATCCAGCCGTTTCCTCTGAAAAGCTCCCTGCCAATTTCTACACCGTTCAAATCGATCCTGTGACAGCTAAACTGGAGGTGTATCGGCCTGAGTGAGACGGCTGAATGAGGCGCAAGCCATCCTGTGAGATTCCGGGGGGCCGCCCCCCTTGCTGCCCGATATTCTTCCCTAAAGACCAGCAAAGCAGTCAAGGTACTCGCGGGTTCAAAAACACCTGCAGGAGAAGATGCCCGTCCTGCCGCGAGTGCTAAGGTTACCTGTATAGTAGGGCTTTCCACCCGCCGAAATGCCCCATACTGACAATAAAAGCGCGAACGGCTTGAGTCAGGCGGGAAACCGGGTTACATGCCCGGTTCATGTTTGTCGACCAAATCAAAGTTTACGCTCGCGCTGGCAAAGGCGGGGATGGAAGCATGCACTTTCATCGCGGTAAGTTTCGTCCCAAAGGCGGCCCGGATGGCGGTGATGGAGGGCGCGGAGGGGATGTGATTCTCAAGGTGGACTCCAGCACGAACACGCTGCGGCAGTTTTTCTTCAATGCCAAGCTGATCGCCCAAGACGGTCATAAAGGCGGGGGCAATCTTTGCACCGGCCAGAGCGCGGATAATGAGATTTTCAAGGTCCCAAGCGGAACCGTCGTCTCCAAGATCATTGAGGAAGAGGATCCTGAGACGGGCGACATCGTCACTCGTTATGAGCCATTTGCAGATCTAACCGATGTAGGTCAGGAATTTGTGCTCTGCAAAGGTGGCAAGGGTGGCAAAGGCAACGTGCATTTTAAAACGAGCACCCACCAAGCGCCCCGTGAATTCACTCCTGGAGATGAAGGGGAAGAAGGTTTTTTCCATTTTGAACTCCGAAGCATTGCTGATGCTGGATTTGTCGGTTTTCCGAATGCAGGCAAATCCACCCTGCTGTCCAAACTGAGCGCGGCTCGCCCCAAGATTGCCAATTATCCGTTCACCACTCTACAACCGATGGTGGGAGTGATCCATTTTGGCGACCATCGTCGCGGCACCTTGGCGGATATCCCTGGCCTAATCAAGGGAGCTCACCAGAACATAGGACTGGGACATGATTTCCTGCGCCACATCATGCGCTGCCGCATTCTTCTCTTCGTGGTGGACGCCGCTGGCACTGAAGGGCGGGACCCCGTGGCGGACCTGGAAATCGTGCGCAAAGAGGTCTCTCTTTATTCCAAAGAGCTGTCTAAACGCCCCTGGTTTATCTTGGCTAATAAGATCGATGTTGAGGGGGCTGAAGAGAACGTGGAGCGGATCAAAGACCGCTTCAAACGAGTGAAGATCTTCCCAATCTCCGCCGAATCCGAGCAGGGGCTGGATAAATTGCGGGCATTTCTCGATAAAAAAATCGGGCAGACTTTTGAGGTTCTTAAATAATCGCTCGGGTTGGTTCTGAACTCAGGGAGTCCCAGGGGCTCCCCTGAGTTCAGCCGACTGTATGGGCCTCGCAGTCGGTGGAAAAAAGAGCTCCACCGCACGGCGCAGCTCGGGAGACTGGCGGCTGGCCTCATAGATGGCATCGGGGATCCCACGGCTCTTTGCGAACAAATGATAGGCCCCGAGAGCTTCAAAGGCGGCGTTAAGCGAGCCGTTCATTGGTAGGTAGCTGTGACCGGTAATGCTGATGGTTTCAACCAGTCCCCAGGGGGGGAAATAGCCCGCTTTCTCCATCCGCTCTAGGAGAGCATAAGTCTCGGCGGGCTGAGTCAATGAAGCTGACATCAGGATGTAGTGCGGATGAATCATCGCTTGATCGGGCAAGTCCACCCCACCCACTTGGTAGCGATCTCCATGTTCTCCTTCCCCAGCCGAGAGTCCGTAAATTCCCAACCGGGCGGGTAGGCTCTGCGGCCAAGTGCGCTGGATATACTGGCGCTGAGCTTCCAGCATACGCACCCTTGCACTACGCCATTTCACGCCATCCAATGAATCAGGCTCATCACGATCAAAATCTGGATAAAAGAGACTTTGGATTTCAGGGATAAAGCCCGTGCCTTGCCACGCCTGCCCGGGACGTTCCATTTTCACCTGAGGCGTATGATCGTTGACAATACGTTCTAACATTTTGACGAGCGCAGACTCGCCCCCCCAGTCATTCCAGCCGTGAGGGAGAATGCTACGACCATCATCCTTTAAACCATGGCTGATGCTACCATCGGTGAGATGGAGGGACTTGAAATCGATCTGGTCCACAGCCGAGAGTAACTCCATCTTTAAGTCTTCATCGTGCAGAGTTTCGGCCGCAAGGAGCAGACCATGATAGTAGATGGCCGTATCGACAGAACTGAACTCCGTGCCTGGGTGAATGGCGTAACCCGTGGCTGTGCGACGCACAAAGTGGGGCAACAAGCCGTAGGGATGATCCAGGCTGCGGACCGCTTTGTGAATGGTGCGAATGATCTTCGAGGCATCCTTCTGACTCACCATGGAAAGTGGCGGCCGAGAAACCGCAGCCGTCATCAGGGCAAACATGCCTGTTGAGCTCACTGACTCGAAGGCACCCGCCTCCGTATGAGCTCGATCTCGCACAAAGCCCGAACTGGCATCATAACAACGTGCGAGTTTGGCGTAGCATGCGGCGACGACGTATTCATCGAAGGGAATCGCAGGTAGTTCCACGCCCAGATTGAGGTTGTCCACACACACCTCACTGCCAGATTCAGCCGTCCAGTTGATTAACTTGGCGTTCCGAATGGCCATGGAAGGCACGGGCAGAATGTAAGTTTCACACTCGGGTTTATCGACCGTTAAAACCTCACTCCACAACATCTCCTGCGTGTTGGATTTGATCTCCAGCTTGAGCCGACCTTGGCCCTTAGCCTGAAGCATCACACTGACCACCTTCGGCTGGTACTTTGCCGTTATAAAGACTGGCCAAGGAGCCTCAAAATCCATCACCTCCGAGGACTCGCGAGCCAATCCGGCTAAACTATGCCAAAGACCTGCCCAAGAGTCTGGATCTTGCCCGAGATGCACACAGATCTCATCACTCTGCCACTGAATCGTGTGTTCTGCTGGCCCATGAAACCCGAAGTCGGTTCCCAAATGAGTGTAGGAAACAAATGAATTGAGCCGCTGCGTGCCTTCGACTGGCATCTGGGCTCTACCGGGCTGAATGCGGATGAAGTATTCTTGCACAGGCTGCCACACCAGTCGTGACACAGGTTGAGCAGAGGCAGATGCGACAAAGATACTGAGCAGGGCTGCGCTGGTTGGGAAAAAACGCATGAAAAGGGAACAGTAAAGGTGGTTACGCTTCGAATGGCAATTCCGTTTATCATTCTCATTCTGCATATCGAATGCCACATCACTTCAGGACTCTCAGTTGAAAGAGGCCTTCGGTATCGTTCGTTTACTTAGATCGATCATGCTGAATGCCATTCCGCGAACCCTTCGTTGGCTCTTGCCGTTGCTTCCAGCCGCAGGTTTTGGCGCGGTGGCTGAACCAGCTGATTTTTTCGAAAAGCGCATTCGCCCGCTGCTGCTGGAGCATTGCATGGAGTGCCACGGTGCGGAGAAACAAAAGGGCAGTCTTCGTCTGGATCACCGAGCGGGCTGGGAAACTGGAGGGGACTCGGGGCCAAGCATCGTGCCAGGCAGGCTCGACGAGAGTCTTCTCTGGAAAGCGGTGAGTTATGCCGACCGCGATCTCAAGATGCCACCCAAACAAAAGCTGCCTGAGTCTGCCCTACAGGATCTGAAGGCGTGGATCAGCAGCGGGGCTCACGACCCACGAGATCAGGCCCCTGAAGCCAGTGGTGCCTACAGCAGCCCGAAGGCTGATGGCAGCTTCTGGTCCTTCCAATCGCCGAAGGTCACGCAGCCACCTCCCGTTCAACAGCGGAAGTGGCCAGCAAACACCATTGATCAATTCATCTTGGCTCGGCTGGAACGTGCGGGTGGACAACCGGAAGAGCAAGCTCCTTCATCCGTCTTGGTGCGCCGTTTGGCATTCGATCTGACCGGCCTCCCTCCTGAAAGGGTCTCGACCCAAGATCTCAGCGATGCCGAGTATGAAGCTATGGTAGATTCCTTGTTAGCCTCGCCTGCTTTTGCGGAACGCTGGGCTTCGCATTTCATGGATATCACCCGCTTTGCGGAATCCTCGGGTGGAGGACGTTCGCTGCCTTTTAAGGATGCTTGGCGTTTTCGTGATTATCTGCTGGAGACTCTGCAAGCCGATGTGCCGGTTGATCGCATGATCATGCAGATGATTGCGGGGGATCTGCTTCCAGCCAAGACCGCTTCAGAGCGCCGCCAAAATTTAACCGCGACTGGCTTCCTCGCACTAGGCCCAACCAACTATGAGGAGCAGGACAAGCAAATGCTGCGGATGGATATCGTGGACGAGCAGCTTGATACGCTGGGCAAGTCTTTCATGGGGATGACCATCGGCTGCGCACGCTGTCATGATCACAAGTTCGACCCCATCTCCACTCGGGACTACTACGCGCTGGCGGGCATCATGCGGAGCACGAAGACGCTCAAAAACTACACGGACAATGTCGCCCATTGGATTGACACTCCCCTGCCCTTCGAGGGAGAGGAAGAGCGCCTCATGCAAGCAAAGGAGCGAGAAGTAGCCCGCCTATCCGAGGCCATCGCCACACTGAAAGATGAGCTGCGCGATGTGGGAGGAGCGACTTTGCGCCAACGACCAACGCTGACGACAGCAGACTTGCCCGGCATCGTTGTGGACGACAGTGAAGCGCAAAAAGTGGGCTTCTGGAAAGAGAGCAAACTTTACCCGCCTTACATCAATGGTGGTTACTGCCACGATCACAATGAAGGCAAAGGTGAGAAAACACTGACCTTCACGCCCAAGCTGCCAGTTGCAGGTCGTTACGAAGTGCGACTGGCCTACATCGCGGGTCCTGGCCGTGCAGAGCGTATCCCTGCGACCATCTTCCACGCGGATGGTGAAGAGCTGGTTTATTTCAAACAAGCCACCGAGAGTCTGAAAGGATTGCAGTTCGTTTCTCTCGGCACCTACCGGTTTGAAAAGACCGGGCAAAACTTTGTGATGCTTTCCAATGCCGGGGCTGAAGGTTATGTCACGGCTGATGCTATCCAATTTGTCCCGGCTGACGCAGATATGCCTGAAATGCCTTCCGCTATAGCAAGCGAGGCCGAGAGCCAAATCAAAGGCCGAATGGATGAGCTGCAGAAGGAATTGAAAGCCGTCCAGAAGGAAGGACCGACGCGCATGGAAGCGATGACGGTTCTTGAGGATGAAAAGCCGGAGGACGCGCCTATCCATATCCGTGGCAATATCCGTAACCTCGGAGCCAAGGTGCCTCGCGGTTTCATCCAAGTGGCAATGACGCCGGACACACCCGCCATTCCGAAAGAACAAAGCGGACGCCTACAACTGGCTCAGTGGATGACCAGTCCAGAGCATCCCCTCACGGCTAGAGTGTTTGTCAATCGCGTCTGGCATTGGCTCTTCGGGGCGGGCCTTGTGCGCACCACCGATAATTTTGGCATCACTGGAGAGCTTCCTTCCCATCCTGAACTGCTGGACTACCTTGCTGTGAAGTTCATGGAGGACGGGTGGAATCTGAAGCGATTGGTTAAAGAATTGGTCATGACCCGCACCTATCGCATGCGCAGTGACGGTGCCGGACTGAAGGATGATCCTGACAATCGTCTTCTCGCACACATGAACCGCAAACGCCTGGACGCTGAATGCATTCGAGACACCATGTTGGTCGCCTCGGGCACTTTGGATTCCGGCTGGGCTGGTCCGAATGTTACCGATGCCAAGGCCGTCAATGCCAACGATTCCAAGGTTCAAAATCTCGAATACAACTTCACGTTCAGCGACAGTCGCCGCAGCGTTTACACCGCCGCTTTCCGAAATGTCCGTCACCCTCTGTTTGAGGTCTTCGACTTCGCTGACATCAATCAACCCATTGCTCAGCGAACGACCAGCACCATCGCGCCTCAGGCTTTGTATCTCATGAATCACCCCCAAGTGATCGAGATGGCACGCAGCACGGCGGCAATGGTCATGAATCAGGATAACGATCAAGGGATTCGTCAGGCTTATCGCCTGAGTCTCAGCCGCGAGCCAGCCCCCAAGGAACTCGCGCTTGCTACGGATTACTTGGAAGCCTCCATTTCTGGCAATGCCACGGACGAAGAAAGGCAGGATGCTTGGGCACGTTTGGTGCAGACTCTCTGGGCAACTGCGGAGTTCCGTTTTCTTCAATAACTCGCATTCACCGAATGCCCCTTTATGGGGTAACCTGATCCTTCTGGGTCGGAGACTCCGAGTGCGGTGCCGCCTACTCGAGAGGCGCAATGTCAGACGAAGGGACGGACGAGTAATGAACCGAAAAGAAACGATTCCATTTAAAAGGACAACATGGATGGACTTAAAGTTTTGAGAAAGGGAGGCAAACCCGCCTTCGCTGGGCAATCCCTTTGGTCGGCAAGGACCGACGTGAATTGAATGAACGACAGGTTAGTCTCGGGTCCCTTCAATAAACCCTGGAGTCCTTCGGTTTTGAACCCGCCAAAACAATCAGAGATTTGAAGCGAAATCCTTCAGCCACCCCGTTAATACCATCCAATTGGACAGGTCCGCACGAGGGCCATTGTTTCTATTCATCCCCAGCGGCTTCTCTGGTGCGAGATAAGGATGGAATGAATCGCACCCCCACGAACTCCTGAGGAGTTTTCCTCATCGCCTATCTTCGCTGCGTCAAGACATATACTTTAGGACCGCTTGTGTGCGGCTATTCACATGCAGCTTGGTGTAGATATTCCGCAGGTGGAAGCGAACGGTGGCATAGCTGACCCCCACTCGCCCAGCGATCTCTTTGGTCAAATATCCCTGTGCTAAAAACCCCAAGATCTCTTCCTCGCGAGCAGTCAGTGGATAGAGGCGGGGACTTTGAGCAGACTCATGAAAGGATTCGACGACCCTCCGCGCGACTGAGGCGCTCATGGGGGCTCCGCCCGCCCAGACATCTTGAATGCTCTGCACAAGGTCGTTCGGGTTGGAACTCTTGATCAAATATCCGCTCGCACCAGCTTTCAAGGCGCTGAACACCTTTTCAGAATCTTCGAAAGCCGTCAGCATGAGAATCTGGCAGCCGGGAACCTCCTTTTTCAGTGCGGAAATACAACTGATCCCATCCATGCCCGGCAGGAGAATATCCACCACGGCCACATCTGGCATGAGCCTGGCAACATTGGCCAGAGCATCTTCCGCACTGCCAAACTGATCCAACAAGTCTAGCGCCGGCGACTCTTGCACTGCAGCAGCGAGCATCACTCGCATCGCAGTGCTGTCCTCGATCAGAATGGTTCGAATCTGTCCGTTGTGCCGCCGACCTGGCACATGCTGACTCTCTAGCGGGTTGGCTTTTTTCATCTAGCTGACTATTGACCGGCGAATTTGACGCCGTCAAGCATCCCCCCTGCTAGCTACTCATCTGCAATTTATCACTAAAAAGATAACGAAAAAGATAACCACGAACATCGCCAGCCACTCGTGTTCGATCTGAAAGTTGTCTTGTTTTACGGGAACGCTTCCAGCATCGTGGGCAGGCAAAACATTGGACTTTTCACCTTCCTTTCCCATGAATCCCAATTGGTTCGGCATCTTCTGTGGCCTCGGCGCAATGGTTGCCTTTTTCCTCACCTACCTGACTGCGTGGAGGCGGCCCTTAGAGACTCGCAAACGCTGGGTATGGCTAATGCTCCTACTCATGCTCCCGGGCATGAGCTTCACCCTTTATTACACCCATTGGATCCATGTGCCCGGCTGGTATTATGAGTTTCGCTCGTGGCCCTTGACCGAACTTTGGTTAGTCGTCACAGGAGGAGCTCTCGGCCTCTTAGCCACCTTCAAGCATTCGGTCATCCGTATGCTTGCTTTGCTACTCACAGTGCTGTTGAGCACAGCGCCTTTCATCAAACCCTTTTTAGCTCCCTTTCATGACGGAGCCTTCAAAGATCTCTGGGACGGAGCCGTCTGCCGGCAGAGCACCTACTCCACCTGCGGGGCCGCGGCGGCCGCCAGTCTCCTACAACATCACGGCATAACGGTCCGTGAAGAAACCCTGGCAAAAGAAGCCCACTCCTATCAGGGTGGCACCGAGATTTGGTATTTGGCTCGATCTTTAAACAAACGTGGCCTAACCACGCACATGAATACCCGTGAAGGTTTACCCGACTTCCTTCAAGAACAGGAAAATCCCTCTCTGCTTCCAGCCATTGTCGGAGTTCGTTTTGGTCAGACCGGTCATTTCATCGCCGTGCTTTCTAGGCAAGGCGATCAATTCCACGTTGGAGACCCATTGCGTGGCAGTGAACTCCTCTCACGGGAAGAATTCATTCATCGTTATCAATTCACAGGTTTCTACATGACGGCCAGGCCACGTACATAGAGGTCCGTCGAGGCATTGCGAGGAAGCCGCATTCCCTCACTTCACATACACATCTTTCTCCGCACGGAATCCATCCTGGATCACCGTCTCGCGGAGATTGTCCTGAGTCACCGCAATGATGGGGAGAAAGACCGAGGGCACTTGGATCTTGCCGTTGTCACTGGCTTCTTGGGCAATGATCGGACGACCTGACGCTAACTTAACGGCCAAGGCTGCCGCTTGAGTCGCAAGCTGTTTGAGCGGCTTGTAAACGGTCATCGTCTGAGTTCCTGCCACGATGCGCTGACAGCCAGCCAAGTCCGCATCTTGCCCGGTGACGATAACCTTGCCAGCCAAGCCTTCCTCAATCAGGGCCTGAATCGCACCTCCGGCCGTGCCGTCGTTGCTTGCCAAGATCGCGTCAATCCCCTGCCCGGCTTTCGTGATTGCTGCATTGGTGATCTTCTTGGCGTTTTCGGGTTTCCAATCCTCCGCCCAATCTTCAAACACGACTTCGATGCGTCCTGCCTCGATCAGCGGCTTGAGGATGTTATCCTGTCCCTGTTTGAAAAGCACCGCATTGTTGTCGGTCTTCGCCCCATAGATGCGGATCAGACGCAGTTTGCCACTGGCAGGCAGACGATCCGCAATGAATTGAGCCTGCAGTTCTCCCACCTTCACATTGTCAAAGGTGATGTAGAGATCCGTATCCGCACCCGTGATCAGGCGATCATACGACAGCACGGGAATGCCCTCCGCGTGAGCCATCTCCACCGCACGCGCCATGGCGGCACCGTTGTGAGGGATGATCACCAAGGCATCCACTCCCCGTGTGATGAGGCTCTCCACATCACGGAGTTGGCGTGTGTCGTCACTGTTCGCAGACTCCACCATCACCTCGGCACCGAGTTCTTTGGCCTTCGCCACAAACAGGTCCCGGTCTCCGATCCAACGCTCCTCCTTGAGCGTGTCCATGCTCAGGCCGATGACCAAGGAACTCCGAGGCCCGGTGTCGCCCGCCTTGCCACGAGACAGAACCCAGCCGGTGGCCAGACTCAAAGCGCAGGAGGTGAGGACGAGAAGAATACGGGCATTCATGACACACACGGTTTAATTCACCGTAGCCCTGGCTGGCGAGTAAAAATCAATGGGAAGAGGCCAGTCTTTGCTGCACCCGCTGCAGCACCCCGGCACAGCCATCCTCAAGCAGGTCGAGCACCTTTTCAAAACCCTCAGCACCGCCGTAGTAGGGATCAGGCACCTCCGTCTCCTCATGCTCCGTGCAGAAGTCACAAAAAAGCCGGACCTTATCCTGATAACGCCCCTGACGATCAAAGGCACGGATATCCGCCTGATTGCTGCGATCCATCACCAGGACCAGATCAAAGTCAGCCAAATCACGATCCTGCACCTGTCGAGCTAAGCTCGTCAGCTCCAGACCCCGATTCGCCGCAGCCGCACGCATGCGCTGGTCGGCCCGCTTTCCGGTATGCCAGCCCGCTGTGCCGGCGGAATCAATGAAGACCGCATCGGCTAGCCCCGCGTCCTTCACCACCTGCTTCATCACCCCCTCCGCCGCTGGCGAACGACAGATGTTACCGAGACAGACAAAGAGGAGCTTAAAGGTGGGCGAGGCCATGGCGGATAAGATTGAAAACAAACTCCTGGTTAAACCGCAGGGCCTAACCAGGAGTCCACATTCGAGACAAAGACTTACAGCTTCCGCTCTTTCACTTCAGCCGTGATCTCAGCCAGGAAGTCATCCACGGACTTCACGCCCAGGTCACCACGCTTGCTGTGGCGCACGGCCACGCTGGCGGCCGCGGCTTCTTTCTCACCCAGCACCAGCATGTAAGGCACCTTATCCAGCTGCGCGTTACGGATCTTCGCACCGATCTTATCCGCGTCATTGTTCAGCGTCACCCGCAGGCCCGCGTCCTTCAGCTTGGCAAAGACTTCCGCCGCAAAGGCATCCACCTTCTCGCTGATGGTCAGCACGCGCACCTGTTCAGGAGCCAGCCAGGCTGGGAAGTGACCGGCAAAGTGCTCGATCAACACGCCCGTGAAGCGCTCCATGCTGCCAAACGGCGCACGGTGAATCATCACCGGACGGTGCGGCTTGTTATCAGGGCCGATGTAGCTCAGGTCAAAGCGGATCGGCAACTGGTAGTCCACCTGCACGGTGCCGAGCTGCCATTCACGACCGATCACGTCCTTCACCACGAAGTCAATCTTCGGTCCGTAGAAGGCGGCTTCACCGGGCTCTTCCGTGAAGGGCACCCCCAGCGTCTTCGCCGCCTCACGGCAGGCCGTTTCTGCACGATCCCACTGCTCAGGGTTACCCGTGTATTTGCCGCTGTCAGGATCACGCAGACCCACACGCACGCGGTAGTCCGTCATGCCCAGTGTATTGAGCACGATCTTCACCAGCGACAGACAGCCCAGCACCTCGGCCGCCACCTGATCTTCCGTGCAGAAAAGGTGCGCGTCATCCTGGGTAAAACCACGCACGCGGGTCATTCCATTCAGCTCACCACTCTGCTCCCAGCGATACACCGTGCCGAACTCGGCCAAGCGCACGGGCAGATCCCGATAACTGCGCGGCTGGCTGGCAAAGATTTTGATGTGGTGCGGGCAGTTCATCGGCTTCAGCAGGAAGCCGTCCAGCAGCTTCTCCGCATCCATCACCCGATCTTGGCCGATCACTTCACGCCCCGTGCGCTCATTGATCTGATGGGCAAATTGGGCCGACACTGCATCCAGGCGGGAGGTCATCTCCGCGCAGGAGCAGCCCTCATGTGCGATCTTCTCAAGCTGATCTTGCTCGATGATGGCCGGGAACTGAGCCTCTTTATAATAGGGGAAGTGACCGCTGGTTTTATACAGCGCCAGCTTGCCAATGTGCGGCGTGAAGACCTGGCTGTAGCCCTGCTTGCGCAGTTCCTCGCCGATGAAATTTTGCAGCTCCTGGCGCAGCACCGCACCATTCGGTGTCCACAGAATCAGGCCCTGGCCCACATCTTCATCGATGTGGAAAAGCTTCAGTTCCTTGCCCAGGCGGCGGTGGTCGCGCTTCTTCGCTTCCTCCAGACGCACAAAGTAAGCGTCCAGTTCCTCCTTGCTCGGGAAAGCGGTGCCATAGAGGCGTTGCAGCTGCCCCTTCGACTCATCGCCCATGTAGAAAGACGAGGAAACCGAGGTCAGTTTCACATACTTGCACTTGCCGCTGTAACCGACGTGAGGACCTGCGCAGAGGTCAATGAAGTCACCGTTCTGGAAGCAGGAGATCTGTTCGCCTTCGGGGATTTTGTCGATGAGATCCAGCTTGAAGATACTGGGATTGCCAGGACGCTCCGTGAGACCCCCGAGACGACCGCTCTCCGCCAGAGCCTTCGCTTCTTCACGGGAAACCCCCTTCCATTCAAATTTCTGATTCTCCTTGGAGATCTTTTTCATCTCCGCCTCGATCTTCTCGAAATCATCGGGGGTGATCCGGTGCTCCATCTTGAAGTCATAATAAAAGCCATTCTCGATCGGCGGTCCGTAGGCGAACTGCGCATCGGGCCAGAGGCGCAGGATCGCTGTGGCCATCACGTGAGCACAGGAGTGGCGCAGGCGCTCGATGTCGGACATCTGGGCGCGTTCTTCTAGGGTCTTGCGTTCGGTTGACATGGGAAAGGGGTCGTCATTCTGGCGCAGCTCTCAGAAATTGCGACATGAGATTTCTCCGTTTTCCACCACCCTTCACTTCCGTCCTCGGGCAGGCCGCCCCCACGCCTACCTGTCCCCCATGCGTGCTGACATGCCTCCCACAGGAGCATCTCTACCCCCCGGTCCACAGACATTCCCTCCTCTTCAACCGACTTCTCTCTCCATTCAGCCGACAAACCCCAGTCATCAGCTGATGGATAGTCTTCCGCAGGTGACCCCATGCTCTTGGTCACCTGCCCCGCCCGCCTCATTGGCGCATCAATCCATTGATGATCCACATCTTACACTCTTTTCATCCATCAAACCCTCCTCCTTGGTAGGAACAAGCCCCATTCTCCGCAGCCAACGGCGAAGGATGAGTGAGCCTCATCCGACTTGGGCTTCTGTGCTGTGTTCGACTCAGGTCCACGGCTTCGCCCCCCTTGCCCTTCCGATAAGATTGGCCCAGAACATCACTCCCGCCCGATCCCCCAACCACAGTCCCCGACCCGAGACAGGTGCTTCACGGCATAATCAATGAACGCGCTCACCCGCAGCGGCAGCAGACGATGCCCGGCGTAGATGACATGCACAGGGAGATCCGCCACCTTCCACTGAGGAAGGACCCGCACCAGCGTGCCCGCACGCAGATCGTCCTCGATCAACCAGGTGGGGAGCAAAGTGAGACCCAAAGCACAGCGGGCGGCCTCGCGCAGGCTCGTCACGCCCTCCGAGGTGAAGACCGGGGTAAAACTGTGCGTGTGAGAGTTGCCCTTCGGCCCCTGGAGAGTCAGCTCACGCACGCCCCAAAATTGCGACCCCGCCAGCGCCAGCCAGGGCCAGGCGGCGAGATCGGCAGGGGTCTTCAGGGCTGGTCGTTTTTTCACCAGCGCCGGAGCGGCCACCAGTTGCAGCGCGATGGACCCGGCCTTGCGAGCTACTACGCTTTCATCCGTGATGCGCCCTGGCAGCACCCCCACATCCGCACCTTCCTGGATCATGTGCAGGGGGCGATTGCTCAGAGATAAAGACGCCGTCATCTGTGGGTGATCATGCAAAAAGTGACTGATCAGCCGTGTCACTCCGAACTGCCCGCAATCCACCGTAGCAAACAAGCGCAGATGCCCGGTCAGCGTGGTGTGTTGCTCTCGCAAGCGCAGGTCCGCCGCCACCGCCTGAGTCAGCAGCACCCGAGCATCCTCCAGCAGGCGTATGCCGCCTTCGGTCAGGCTCATTTGATGCGTATCACGCCGCAGCAGGGCCATGCCACTGCGCTCCTCCAGCGTGCGCAGTTGACGGCTTAAAGCCGGCTGAGACAGCCCCAGACTGCGCGCTCCCGCCGAGATGCTGCCACAGTCCACGATGGCGATGAAGGCACGCAGGAGATTCAGATCTTCAAAAGCGGTCATGCAGTTTGGTTATAGCTGATATTGACCCGACACGGCTACCGATTTTCTCCGGCTGGAGAAAGATCCTCCTGCCATGCAAACCACATCCCCCTCCTCCACCACCACCGCCACCCAGCCCGGCAAAATCGTCGTCATCGGCGGCACCGGCCTCATTGGCAAACAAGTCGTGCAATCCCTGCGTCAGCAAGGTCACCAGGTCCTCGCCGCCTCCCCCTCTCAGGGCGTCAATGCCGTCACTGGCGAAGGTTTAGCCGAAGCCCTTCGCGGTGCCCACACCGTGGTGGATGTGTCCAATTCCCCCTCCTTTGAAGATCGCGCCGTCATGGACTTTTTCCAAGCCTCCACCACCCACCTCCTGGCCGCCAGCGCTGCCGCAGGCGTGCAGCACTTCATCGCCCTCTCGGTGGTCGGCACAGATCGCCTCCAGGCCGCCGGATACTTCCGCGCCAAGCTCGTGCAGGAAAACCTCATCCGCGCCTCCGGCCTCCCCTACACCCTCGTCCGCGCCACCCAGTTCTTTGAGTTCATCGGCAGCATTGCCCATGCCTCCACCGTGAATGACACCGTACGCCTGACCCCCGCTCGATTCCAACCCATCGCCGCCCACGACGTCGCTCAAGCCGTGACCGAAGCCGCCCTCGCCGCCGCCTACAACGGCCTCTACGACATCGCCGGTCCCCAGGCCCAGCCCATGACCGACTTCGTGACTACCTACCTCGAAGCTCAGGGGGACCCCCGCCGCGTCATGGCAGACCCCGCCGCAGGTTACTTCGGCACCCCCATCGATGACCAAAGCCTCGTGCCTCTCGGTGAAGCTAAACTCGGGGCAACGGATTTTAAAACCTGGTTAGAGCAGATCAAATAATCATGCAGCCGATCTCCAGATGGCTCCAATCCACGTTCAGGGAAGGACGAGCCCCGTTCTCCGTAGCCACCGGCGCAGAATGAATGTGTCTCGTCCGACTTCTCAAAGCAATGGGTCAAAGGTGGGGATGGTCATGGAAAGCTTGTTTAAACCGAATATTCACGGGATTGCATCACGAAAGCTATCCAACCGAATCAAAGGCTTGATAGAGAGCTTGGCTGGAGCTGATGATGAGACGTTCGGCTTTGGCAATCGCACCGAGACGCTTTTCAACGATCTGCCGCGATACACGTCCTGTGGCAGCGAGATAACACACCAGAGGATGTTGGAATTCTCCCCGAAAACTGAGCCGTGTTTAATGAGAGTCTGAGATGTGGTAAACATCGACAGACAACATGAAACGCAAAAGACATACCCCTGAAGAAATCATCAAGAAGCTGCGTGAGGCCGCGGGCCTCATCGCCGGAGGCAAAACCGCTGAAGAGGCTGCTCTGCAGATCGGCGTCAGCGTGCCGACCTATCATCGCTGGAAAGAGCAGCATGGAGGAGCGGAGAAGAGCACCGTCAAACGGCTCAAGGAACTGGAAAAGGAAAATGCCCGGCTTAAAAAGCTGGTGGCCGAGCAGGCTTTGGACAACGCGATGCTCAAGGAGATAGCGGAGGGAAAATGGTAAGCCCGGCGCGCAAACGCGAGGCGGTGGTGCACCTGGAAGGCAAGTTCCAGGTGTCCCAGCGCCGGGCCTGCAAGAGCCTTGTCCAGCCCCGCTCAACCCTGCGCTTGGGCAGCATCGAAGCAGGCAGCCAGAGGCAGCGTGCCCCGCAGATCAACGAGGTGTGGTGTTATGACTTTGTCTTTGACCAGACCGAGGACGGCAGGCGGCTCAAATGGCTGCCCATTTGCGACGAGTTCACGCGTGAAAACGTGGCGTTGGAAGTGGAGCGTAAAATGGAGGCAGCGGATGTGGTGAGGGTGCTTGAAGCCGCCGTCGCCCGGCGTGGGTGCGCGCCGAAATACATCCGCAGCGATAATGGTCCGGAGTTCGTCGCCAAAGTGGTGAGGAAGTGGATCGCCGAGAAAGGCTTTGAGACGCTCTACATCAAGCCAGGCAGCCCGTGGCAGAACGCATATAGTGAAAGCTTCAACAGCCGGATGAGGGACGAACTGCTCAACGTGGAGAGCTTTAGCACATTGCTGGAAGCGAAGGTGCTTGGCAAAGCGTAGCGGGAGGCCTACAACCATCAACGATTGCACTCTTTGTTAGGCTGACGGACCCCGGAGGAGTTCGCGCAGCAATGCCTTCAGGCCGCCTGCGCTCCGCTCCGTCAGCCTGAAGGCATTGCGAGTTCACAGACAACTTAGGAGTCTCCTCTCCCCATCGGTACCCAAGAGATCCCCCAACAAACCAACCCACCCGCCAGACTCAGACTCTCATAAAAACTGGCTCAAACTTCGGGGCACTCCAGAGGCATAATGTACCAAATGAAATCCTCGGTTCAGTTGATCGTTTAGTGGATCAGTAAGAATCGAGAGCAAATATTTATGTGCAGACTGTTCATTGTTGAGACAAATGGTCTGAATCAACAAAGTCCGTGCCAGAAAAAGTTGCTGGCGAGCGGCAACGTCCTGATCCAAAATATCCTCGCCGCTGCCGAGACTGGTCGCGGTGTCGATGACCTTATTTTCGACAGTGTTGGAGTCCGTGGACATGCCTAATAGGCGGTGGGTTTGAATTGCTCAACGAAGACGGACGCTTGCGATGCTATTTCAGCGGCTGCCCCGTCACCGGAGAGAACATAAAACGGCTTCCCCCGTAGAGCACATTGCCTGGACAGCATCTCTTTCTCGTAGTCGATCCAGTCTTGTATCTCATGGACGCCTAGCTTCGAGGCCCATTCATTTCGTCCTGTCTGTTGAGCCTGCTTTTGAAGCCTCTGTTTAACAATGCTGGCAGGCGTATCGAGATAGATGATAGCTTGATATATCTCCCACGCGGCATCCGGCATCACAGGCTGGATGCCATTGCGAGAATCAGGGTGGGGTTGCACGAGACTCCCCAGTCTCTCAGCTGGAAATGAATAGTGGGCATCCCCCACAAATACCCCGCAGGAGTTTTTGATTCGCTCTGCATGGAATCGAAACGCTTTTTGGCGGCCTTCCATCCGTCCTGCCTCTGACCGAAGCTTAAACTCCTCCAAGGACTCTTCATGAAACCGCTTCATATAGTCGCCAATCACTCCTGACTCTGAAAAGAATCGGCAGTTCATGACCCGTTGTTGAAGGTGTTCACAGAGCGTCGTTTTCCCGGCACCCGTGACACCATACACGCCAAACCTTGAGTTAGCGCCAACCACATGCCGATACCAGTTCCACCGATCGGAAACCGGAATACCTTTGTTATCGCTAAACATCAACCATCCTCCCAAAAGCGAGTCGTCCTCTTGAGACACTTTAAGTTGGAATGCTCCATGTGTCAGAGGACGTGCAGGCTGATACCATACACCAGTCAGCATATCAGTTCCGCTGAGGCTTGCGTGGATACGCTTCGTGCGGTTGTGATCAATTGAGGCTGTGTGGGGGCAGTTGTCGAGGCTTGGCACAATCCGACCAGTAAATTCATTCCTACTTTCTCGGCGAATCTCAATTATCTCCCGGTATTCGCTTCCATCAGTGTAATGAAATTCAGCTCTCCAAATACCTTCAATATGATGCGCGAGCGGCAACTCAGATTCGCCGCTCACCGTCGTCTTTTCGGGTGCTGGCAATGTTGCCTTCGGCTGAAGACTACCGACTAGAGCCAAGAACTGCTGTTTTTTTGCCTCCCAACGAGGAACGTTAGATATTGAGACGCGCAGTGCTGTCGTCAGTTCCTGAAAAAACTGATTCAGCCCGCTGTCCTGATCAACCTTGAGGATTTGGGTTGCTCCCAAAACACCCCCTACGTCGCCCGGACTCATTCTACCAGAAAGGAGCGGTATGACCCTGTGCGACATCGCCCATGCTGCTCCCATTTCCGCCAAACAGAATGGACGCTTGAGATAATTCTCAGTGATCAAAAGTAACACAACATCAGGCCTCCGGATCTGCTGCTTGATGTAGTCAATGAAACTTGCACCTGAGGGGATTCCAAGCCCCTCGAGTGCAGTGCAAAAGATGTTTGTCGAAGGGATTCCCATTCCCGTTTCGATCAAATCCACCAATGCATCCACGAGGGGCTTATCAGCATGAGCATGGCTGATAAAAATTCTCTTGGTTCGCTTTGTGGTGGCCATAATTGGTATCGCTCAAGAGTTCATAGTACTGTGTTGGTCCTCGCGCAGCACGGAACTGCCGAGGCTGGTCGCGGCGTCGAGGATCATCTGCTCGACTGTGTTGGATTCGGTGAAGCTCATTTGGATTGCGCAAACCACTTTAGTAACGGTGCATCACTCTGAGCCAATCGGCCAAAAAGGGTCAGACAGAAATCCGTTTTCAGTCTCGCAATGAGCGATTCGGCAAATTCCTTTCCGTCCGTGATATTCTGCCCCTCACTCGAATATCTTTGAAGTTGGAAATATCCATCGAGTGTGTCAAAATCCATCGCTAAGCGCGCATTGACCGACTTTTGGGCAACAAACTCTTCGTTTAGCGACCAAAAGTTAGCCATTCCTGTGAAAATGGATAAGCCGCCAAATCCAGAGATTCGCCGCATCACCTGACGTTCCTGAAAAAGATCTGCTTCTGACTTGTCGGATAGTGGTTTGTCGCCGGTGAATGCTTCTGAAAGATCGTGAATTAAAAGCATCTCAACAACCCTATGCTTTGAGTAACTAGGGTCAGATAATTCTTCAGTTCCGGCATTCTCAGGCAGGAAGATTTGGGCAAGAATCATCGCGCCCCATGTGTGATCAGCCACTGATTCAGGTTCATAAATTCCCCTTTGCAGCCAGCCTTGGCGTCGTGTGACTTTCAACTGATAAAAATCTGAAACCACGGAGCCAGGACTTGCCTTTGCTCGCTGAAGAATCGATGTACTCGCGTCAATGAATGAAGCGAAGGGCGGTAGTAGTTTTATAATTCGGGATAGCCTGAAATCGTTAACGAGATCAACAATCGAGTTCCGGATTAAATCGCTAAGACTCCCGGCTAAATGACGAGGGACAGCTAGAGACATCAAAGTCTGCAACTCAATTTCTGTCATTGGCCGTGCAGACTGATTAGTGAGGTCCGTGCGAAGGCGTAGAATCAATGTCGTGAAAGTATTTGTCCCGGGGTTTGAAGTCAAGTCAGGCACGATTGAATCACCGTAATAATCGAGGTGAAAGCCCCGATTCAACTCGTCAACAATGGGATCGCTAATTAGCTTCTGAACATACGCCATAGATGCGTAATCGTCTCCTAAGTATGCCAAGCTTATATAAATAGTCCTCTCCAGAAACAACTCGTCTCTTAGACTTCCATTGTCCACAGCGTTGACGCTTTGGAGATTTTGCAACGCGTGCGTGTGTTCAGCGAGATACGACTTCAAGACATCAACCGCTTCTTTCCGAACGGCAGAGTCAGTGAATCGCCCTAGTATGTAAGCAAGCTTACCGCGAGCCCAAATTGTGCGGGAAGGATAAATCCGCCGAATCGCAGCCAGCATCTCCATCTGCATGCGTGGGGAAGCATTGATTAATTGCTTTATCAAGACAGTAAAACCAACACGATCAACGTATTGGCTTCTATCCTCGTCTCTTGCCTGCTGTCCCTGTTTGAGCAGAGCCTCAAGCACATGTTCAGCCGCTGATAGTTCTTTTTCACTGATGGCACGCACGGGTTCACTGGAATTTCGTGTCGCTGCCCCCTCGCGGATATGATAACGCTCTCCGGTAATCCCCCAACGAAGACGATCAATGTTCTCTTCGGCAAACGCTGGCCTCAAGTCTACCGTGCCACGATTGCTCAAGAATGGTGGTAGATCGATGTTTTCTGGAGCCCCTGGTAAGAAGACGGGAATTACTGGGCGATCATCTTTTACCGCATAGATCAAAGCATTCTCCAGTTCTTCTATTTCCCATGGTCCCGTGCCACTTGGACCGATCAAGACAGCAACGCTCTTGCTGCACTTGATTGCCTTATCAAGCAGCTTCTGCCAGCGCAATCCTGGCTGCAGTTCATCCTCATCCAGCCATGAACGCAGACCTAAACCATTTAGCCACGTCTTCAGCTCTTTTACCAAGGCCTTGTCACGGCTGTTGTGGCTCAAAAATACGTCATATGATGCGTTATCTGCCATTGCGAATATTGGTTAAAAGTAATGGAGAGAGCTTCTTGAGAATAAGCGGAAAAAAAACGCGGTCTCGCCCAGCACTGAACTGCCCGCGCCGCTGCCGAGGCTCGTCGTTGCGTCGAGGAGAACCTGCTCGACGGTGTCGGATTCGGGGAAGCTCATGGAGATAGAATCTATAAACTGTCGTCGCTATCTTCATCACCATATCCCGTCGGGCCACTCGGACGTGGGGAGAAGGCACACCTATATGGGCTGGGTTCCCGTGTTTTGAGGGGCGACTGGGGTTGGTTTGTGCTAGCCGAGAAACTCCAATTTAGAACACTGATCTGCTCAGGTTCGGAGTAATCTCCTTTTGCCAGCTTGTCCCGTAGCACTCGGACATCATTCATTAACGCCGAAACCATAGAGATAGCGTCAGCCACAAATGAACTGCTGGGTTCGTCGCACCCCATAAGCACACGCAATGTCTTTCTAGCCTCGTATGCCTGTCTTAGCAGTTCTGGACCTGGATCAATGTAGCGTTCATCGAGAAGGAGCGATAAGCACGAGTGTTGACCGACCGAACTTGGATACCTTCGAAATCTGCCGCCCGACAGTTCTCCAAGGATGCCGGTCAACTCTGTGTGTAACGCACTGAACCTGCGGGCGGCGTCCAATGTCTTGATTCTCGTGCTCTGAACAAACTCACGCTCCAGGTAATCACTCACCGGGTTATCAGGCCTCTCCGGTTCCGCGTTGATATGGTCAACGATGCCCTTTAGATCTTCCGCAAACTTCTTCACATGTCTCGGCTCGGTGCCATAGATCAGGGACCAGTATCCGCGCAGATCGGAAGGAATGTGACTGGCTCCTTGAGCGACGATGATCGTGCGTTTGCTCAGGGAGTGGCGAACACCGAGTTCGTAGAAGACATTGGGGTTGGCGTCCGTGATGTCCGCCAGCACGATGTAGGACGTCCGGAGGCGCTCGACGATGGATTTGATGAGGCTTCCGGTGCTCACTTTGGCTCTGGAGCACGAAAGCCCTGCGGCTTCGGCGGCGGGTGAGAAGACGTTTTCAAAGATGTCCGTCCATTGCTCCTCGGTGCAGGACTTGCTGCCGGAGAAGGGCATGATCACGAACATGTCCCGTTGGGGATTCGATGCCGGAGAGGGGGGCTTCTTTTTGGATGCTTTGGTCGCCATGGTCGTGGTGGGTTGAGGATCGTGCAGAGCCGATGATGATCAGAAGTCGCTGGCATCGAGATAGGATGATCCGGTTTGGTGGGCGTGGCGTTTGATGCGGGACACCACTTGCGGAGGTGTCATTTCACCACGCATGATCAGATTGAAGACGTGGCCTGAATCCAAAAGCAGCATCGGCGTGCGCTGCTTTGACGCAGCCAGCTTAGCTCCTTCGTTGAAGCAAGATTGAGAGATAAACAGGCCCATGGTATTGTCTGCCTTGGATTCAATCTTCGCCATGAAGATGTCGATGTTCGGAGACCCGATGGGCTCGTTTACCAGTTTGGTTTCGATGAGGAAGGTCGTGCCTTCTATTGTAATGGCTCCATCAATCTGCCGACCTGTCGCTTTGTAGCCGGGACGGGCTTCGAGTTCGAAGTAAATCGCCAGATCGTAGCTCCACCGCTCGAACTCATATCCACTTTCTTGGGTTCCGATCTTGCTCGTGAGGTTATTTAACGCTGTCTGGAGCTTTTCAAGAGACTGTTGCGCCGCTTGTCTTTTCGCGACCTCCTCGATCGCGGCCTTTCGCCTTGCTTCAGAAGCTCTTGTTTCGCGGATCGTTTCGTTGATCTCCGAAACCGCCCTTCTCAACCGATTGATGGCCTCAGCCGCCTCAGGGATTCGTTCTTTGGTGTCCTCCTTCCGTTCCAAGTCGGGAAAGGGGTTCATCTCCGCCAATGATCTCGCCATACCCAAGATCGCGTTCTGCCCCTTTTCGTCTTTCACTTGCCTCGGCCACAGCCACTCAATGAATTCGCGTTTGGATTGGTCCGCCTGCCATTGAGCAAGTGCTGTTTCGGAGATTTGGTGCTGAATCAAAAACATCCGCAAGCTGCCCTTGAACCAAATCGCCTTGAAAAGAGCGTTTTGGGTCAATTCGACGAATGCTAGCGAAAGTTTCTTGTTCATTGCATCTGCTCGACGGTATTGGATTTGGTCAAGCTCATGGAAGAATGGAATTGAGAATGCCCGATGATATTGCGCGTAAGTCTGCTAACGCACGCGCTTTGAGAGCAGAATCAAAGCTCTTTGCCTTCGTCGCCAGATCCCTCTGTTTTTCAACGGGCGGGCAGGGCACCTTAAACGAACTCAGAGACTTCAAAGTGACTGTTGGTTGAACGCTTCCTGTCGCCGCTCGGTCTGACTGCCGTTTTCCAAAGGGTGAGTTCAGGAAAAGAGCGAGATACTCACTGTCGAAGACGTCGGGATTCGGAATGATGTGGGCAATATGGCGCTGAAAAACGAACGGGGTATCGAAATCAACCAGCAGTGCCACGCCATAGGTCGCTCCAACCGCAGTGTATAAAATATCGCCGTGCTTCGGCCGAACCCGACGTGTCAACTCCATGTATGTTTCCTCACTGACAAACTTGATGTGACTCCAATCCACCCATCCTGAAGAAATCGTTTTCACGAGGAAAAAGGGAACGCCTTCATCAGTAACCCCTGGTGGCTGATGTGTTCCATCGGTGACACGTTGGCAGCCTTTCAACAGCGAAGTAATCTGGCCGTGTTCGCGAGCTTGCTCGATGAACGCATGCACGGTTGCAGCCTTTGCATTCTCAAGGGCAGACCGAAGTGTGATTGCCTGCTGTTCGTTTTCATCCACCGCCCAGAGGATTTCCGCGATGCGGCGCTGCTGGTCGAGCGGTGGGAGGTCGAAGGTCTCCAGCTTGAGCGTGGTCCAGTTGATGGTGGGCGAGAGCGAGCCGACGGAAATCTCGACGGCGCGGTTCATGAAGCGGTCGCTCATCATGAGGAAGGGCAGGAACTCCGGCAGCACCTTGTCCGGCCTGGCCCGAATGACCATGGCATGAGCGGAGCAGATCCCGCAAAATTCCGCCACAGCCAGCTTCCGCTGATAGGCGCGGCGGCGGCCAAAGATGATGTCGCCCTTCCGGAACCGCAGCTTCGTGCCCGTGACATCGCTGCCCTTCCCCCAGCGCCGGATGTGCAGGCACTGCGGGTCCAGATGCTCCAGCCCGACATAAATCTCCTCCTGCGCATCTTTCGGCTCCGCCCGCTCCCCGATGTTCTCGGCAAACTCTCCAAATGCCATGCGCTTCCACCCCGTGCGCTCAAAGAGCGAGAGCGAGGCCCAGGCGGGGTTGGGCTTCAGTTTGGCGGGTGAAGGATGAGTGGCGGTCATTCCTCTATTCCGATTGTTTTTAGATACGCATCCAAGGAGATGACCTGTTTTTGGAAACCAGCCGACGATGCAGCTACGACAATCTCTTTGTCGCCAGTAACCAAATGGACCGACCCATCCTCAATTGTTCCGGGCCCGATTGAGAATGCAATCATGCTGTCCCAAACAAAGTTCCAACGCTTATTTTTCGGACTCGCGAGATTTACCGATTGTGGTGTCGCAAGTTTTTGAAGCAGGACGCGCATGAGGTGAAATGGTGTGGCGAAGATTTTTCGGACAAGCTCCGCCTTGGCCTGAAACTCGTCTGGAGGAATCGAAGTAATGCCGACTTCCACGGCGTTACTCGCAACGATGTAATGCGACCAGGCAGCAAAAAACTCGGGGGTCTCAAAGTAGGCGCGGACTTTTCTAAGTGCTTCATTATCTGTCGTTTCACCGAAAAAGGCTTTCGCAGCGCCCGGCTCGAACTTCTCAACAACCGCCGCCATGCCATTAAGCCACGATTGTTCCTTGGCGAGCATTCCGCGGCCAAGATTCTGAATGTTGGCTTGCGCCACGGAATCAGAGAGATCTGGAGCATGCCTGGTAATATGCGTTACCAAGCTGCCTAGATTTTGAAGGCCTTGCTCATAGCCTGGAGGCAGACGACCGAAAAGTTCTCGGCAGACCGTTAAAAGAGCATCTGCCATGATGTTAACACCGCCTTCAGGACGACTGCTAGACGTCGCGTGCTCACCGAGAGCGACCAGAGCATGTAAACAATGGTGGTAACCGGGGTCGCCGACATCCATTAAGTGCGAAATTAGCTCCCAGATTACGATTGGGTGAGCGAGCACAAGTCTGCCCGCATTCCTGTCTTTGTTCCGCAGGAGAACAGCCTTTGCACGCGACTCTTCGAGACCTAGTCCATAAGTGAGTTGGCGATACGC
Organism: Prosthecobacter debontii; assembly: GCF_900167535.1. Taxonomy (NCBI): domain Bacteria; kingdom Pseudomonadati; phylum Verrucomicrobiota; class Verrucomicrobiia; order Verrucomicrobiales; family Verrucomicrobiaceae; genus Prosthecobacter; species Prosthecobacter debontii. Next base: position 378,071 of record NZ_FUYE01000004.1, on the reverse strand, counting down.
GTTCGTATCAAAAATCACAACTTCACTGGTCGTTCGCTGATCCACTTCTCTTCTTTTCGATGCTTCCCCAGACGCTCTCAGGAATTCACCGGGCAAAATGGAGAACCGCTCGTCCAAGTAATATTTGGCTGCTTGAACAAGGATCCGTTTCCCGGAAGTGGGATCGTATTTCAGTTGCGTTGAAAGCATCTGAGCGACCTTGGCAAACACGCTATGGACCGCGTTTGCCGCATCGCTATATACCCGGCCATGATAAGGACGACCGGGACCTACCTTTTGAAGTATCGACCGGATGTCGTGGATGTGGCTGAAAGTCTTTTCGACAAATTCGAGAACGAGCGCATTAAAGTAGCCCTCTCCGTAACGGACTTCCACTCGTTGGAGGTCGGTACGCAGTATGATGGAGAAGCGGAGACCTTCGTTTTCTTGGCTGGTAGCTCTCACTCCACGACCCAGAAGAAATGAATTGAGCGTCTCGTGCCACTCGAACGCATCTACCTGAGTTGATCCATTTCCGGGCTTTGTGAAGACGTAAATCATTGATGGTCGGAACGTGAATCCCTCTCGGCGTCGTTCGATTTCGCACTCGCTCTCTGCAGAGGCGTCCAGTAGTGCCTCAAGCTCACGAAGCTTGGGATGCGTGAAATGGGAACCCTGTGGTTCGAATAGTTCATCAAGATTGGGCATAATGATTAGCACTCGGATTCTGGTTCAAAATCCCGCAGTGCGGTGAGGACAAATTTCGCCGCGTTCTCACAGGCATAGTTTCTCCATAGTTGAACCTCGCGATCACGCTTCTTGTCCGCAAAATCGGAGATTCCCTTCACTACGATCCAAGCTGGTTCGGCAGGGTCGCTTGCTGCCAAAAAACCAGCACCTTCCATTTCCCCGCCGATCACAGGGTCGGCATCTTGGGAAAGATGTTTCACAAGATGATCTCTATACTTCGCGCAATGTATTTTGGCGCCGCCGGTCAATATCGGGCCGAATTTCACTCGCGACTTCCACTCATCGCGCTCTGCCAAGATGCCAAATAAGCGGAGAAGTGATTCTTTTGCCGGAAATGGCTTCGCCTCAGAGTAGTCTATCTGGCTTGACCAGAATCCAGAAGAGACCTTTCGATTATCATAGGTCAGAAGAGATCTAGAAACGAGTACGTCGCCGTGTTGTTGTCGCCTTCTATCAACCCCAAAAGCCATTCCAACAGAGATCATCGCGGTCGCTCTGGTTTCGGCCACTGCCATCAGTGCTCGAGCAGCGGAACCGCCGCGTGAAAACGTCCCCATTTCCGTTTGAACGGCAAGAACACGCGGATACGAGCCAACCGGTCCCAAGTCATAGTACCGGAAATATGCTCCCTTCAACCTGCGGAACGAGAGCCCGAGGTTCTTCGCTGCCTCTTTCAGTTTTTCCTTTTCGGACGTAGTCGCGACGAAGAGCAGGACGTCACATCGGAAGTCCTCAGCAGGTATTGCTGCTGGCTGCGGGGTCAGTTGAGGAATAACGATCATACGCGAGGACCCAGGTTATTTAGAGCTCGTCTGGCTGTAACCGCGCTCTCTATCCAAGCGCTGATCACATCTGGCAGCGCGGCGGTGGCGGATTCTCCCGCTCCATCCGTCTGCACATGTGTTTCCCCTCCGACGTAAAGCGGGATGCTCAGATTGCCCTCCTTCGCCCGGATTTCCTCAATGGGCACAGCGCGGGTGAAGCCGGGCTCGTCTTTGAAGTCCTGATAAGCGCGGACGACGCGCTGGAGGTGCTCGTCGGTGAGGAAGCTCTGGGTGCGTTCGCGGGCGACTTCGTTCACCGCGTTGATAAAGAGGATTTTGCCGCGCTGGGCCCTGGGCTTCTGCGAGCGGCAGACGACGACGCAGGCTTCCATGGGCGAGTTGTAGAAGATGTTCGGACCGAGGCCGACGACACACTTGATGAGGCCTGCTTCGATAGTAGGATTTAAGTTAGAAGCAGTGATGCTCATGAGGGCGCTGCGCCGAAGAGGAGATCGTCTGAGATGTTTTGATGCGAGATGAGTCCTGATCTAAGCGATGAACACAGGCAGTGACAAGCAAGATGCAGGGCTTTTTGCCTGATGGGAATGCGGAGGGCAGGACTCGGTGAACAGAAAGGCGTCAGCGCATTTTTTCTTAACTGAATAATCGGGAACGATCTTTCTTTACACGCTATAAGGTAAGACATTTATATATTTACCATTTGCGCATTTCTTATCAAAGGCATTATAGGGGCGCGCAGTTATCTGCTGGAGAAGAGTGTGGTGCTGCGGGATGGTTGCTCGACTGGGTGCTGATCAAGGTTGGCGGCAGCAATGCCAAGCTGGAGGGTCTGGAGGTGGGCACGCGTTATGCCTTCCGCGTCGCGGCGGTGGGTGGTACCGAAGGTCGTAGTCCCTGGAGTCTGGAAGTGGAACGCGTGGCGGGTTAAGGGAAACCTCGTCTTCTCTGCCCCCATGGATGGTCCTTGGAGATTCGGGGTTGGGAGGAACCCGCTGCATTCCCCGCAGGCGGAGGTGGTAAGACGACGATGGATGTTGTTCGGTCTTCAACGCCGCTTTGGCTCCGCACTGCCTTCCCCACGAAGTCACGGACCAGACGCATCCCGCAGTCGCGGGACAAGGGCGATGTCCCTACCCAAGGGCATGAGGCTACTCGCCATTTGTCCCTCTTGAGATTCCACACGGCCAAGGCCCCTGCGACCGTCTAGACCACATCATCTTTCAAGGACTCCCCCGTCCTGGGAAAGTCAGGCGAGTAGGCTCCGCCATACTCGCGCTCCAGTCCCCTGGCCTGCGCTGTCTTTTGATAGGATAGAAATCGGCGGCTCTTGGGTGGACCGAGAGCCCTCCCCTCAAACCCGAAGCTACGGACGAGACGCATCCCGCAGTCGCGGGACACGGGCGATGTCCCTATCAGGAAACAGCGGACGAGAGCGTCCGAACTCCTCTCTAACCTCAACACCGCCAGCACGACCTACAATCAGGCCCAAATGCAGGCGGTCATCAACAAACTCAATGAACTCATCTCTTCCCTGTGGCGGGTTGTGAGAGGGCGATGGCGTGTGCATTCACGGTGCAGCGGGGGCCGGTGACGCCTGCAACTGCTGCACCATCCACTGGGCCATGAGGTGGGCATCCCACATCATGGTGGGCCAGCCGTGTTTCTTGCCGGAACGCACATCAAGGATGACGTGATGGCCGAGTTCAGCCGCGCGTTTCTGGAAGCGTTCGGATTGTTCCAGAGGCACCAGGGTATCCGCACTGCCATGGATGATGTAAATGGGCGGTAAGGCGGAGCTGATGTGGAAAATGGGGGAGAGCTCCTGACCGATGACTTTCCACTGGGCCAAATCCGCTGCCTCGGGGCCGAAAGATTTGCGGAAGCTTTTGGGAGGGCCGCCATCGTGGAGGTTTTCGGTGGAGGAACCCAGATTGATAAGATCGGTCACGGGGTAGAAAACGGCAGCGGCCTGAACGGAACCGTCTTCCCGCAGGACGGCATCGGCCGCGCCTGGCTCGCCAGCGCCGCCTCGGGTGGCCAGCATGAGACTGAGATGACCGCCGGAGCTGCCCCCGACCACACCGAGGCGTTTGGGATCAATGCCGTAGTCCTGGGCATGCAGGCGGACGAAGCGAACGGAGCGCTGCACGTCCTGAACGATCTCCTGAATGGTGGCCTCGGGCTGGGATAAATGCGAGACAGCGATCACCGTCATGCCCTGACGTAGGAACGAAGCGGCCATCCAGGACTCAAACTTCTGCGGGCCGGACTTCCATGCGCCGCTCACGATCATGAGTACGCCGATGCCCTTGGCCATCTCTGGGCGAATGACCCGCAAGGTTAGATCGTGACCATGCCGCTGGGTGTAAACGATCTGCTCGGACTCGGTGTGCGCGGGATGGAAAAACCACCACGCGGCTCCGCCAACAGGGAGCAGGAGCAAAAGGATCAGCAGGGCGATCTTCAGCAGAAGACCGAAGCAGCCGCGCAGACGGTTCATCGGCTTAGCCTTCCTCCAGCTTGCCCTGCTTCAGGATCAATCGGCGGTCGCCACGCTTGGCCATCTGTTGGTCGTGCGTGACGACGACGAGGGTCTTTTTGGATTCATCCACCACCTGCAGGAGCATGTCCATCACGCCTGTGCCCGTGCTGGCGTCGAGGTTTCCCGTCGGCTCATCGGCATAAAGGATGCCGGGATCATTGATGAGCGCGCGGGCAATGGCGACGCGCTGCTGCTCACCGCCGGAGAGCTCCGTCGGAAGGTGATCGATACGAGCCGTGAGACCGACTTTTTCGAGCAGTTCCCGCGCACGCCCCTCCGCCTTGCGTCCGCCAATCATCGAGGGAAGGAGGACGTTTTCCAGGGCCGTGAGTTCTGGCAGGAGGAAGTAATGCTGGAAAACGAAACCCATGGTCTGGTTGCGCATCTTGGCCCGCACCTTGGAGGAGCCATGGTAGAGGGATTGTCCGTGGATCTGTACATCTCCCGAGGTGGGTTTTTCCAATCCGCCTAAGACATAGAGGAGGGTCGTCTTCCCGGCTCCAGACTGGCCACACAGGAAGACTTTTTCCCCCGCCTTCACTTCCAGAGCCACCCCCTGGAGCACAGGCAGTTGGTGTCCCCCCAGTGTATAAGTGCGGTGGAGATCGGAGGCGACGAGAGGGACGGCGCTGGCGGGGGCATTCATGCGTAGCCTATTGGGACATCCGATCTGTCATTTGTCATCTGATTCTTCGGCACTGGCATGGTCTGTGCGTTGGCCGGGCAAGTCCTGCCCTTCTTGTGCAAAGTCTTCGACAGAAAACTTGCCAAATCGGGCGAACTCACGACATATCCCGCCCGATGCTCCCACTCCTTGCCGCTGCCGCCGCTGAGGCCCAGGCTCACGCCCACGCCTCTCTCCCTCCCTATTGGACTGTCGCTCCCTTTGCCCTGCTCCTGCTGTGCATTGCCCTGATGCCACTCTTTGCCGCGCATTTTTGGGAACACCATTATCCAAAAGTGGCGGTCGGGCTTGGTCTGGTCACCGCCATCTACTACCTGACCGTGCAGGGGGATTGGCATCCGCTGCTGCATGCGGGCCACGAGTATGTGAGTTTCATGGCCCTGGTGGGGTCGTTGTTCGTCATCTCGGGCGGCATCAATATCCGTGTGAAGGGTGAGGCTACGCCGCTGAGAAACACCATCTTCCTGGCCATCGGGGCCGTCTTGGCCAACTTCATCGGCACGACCGGTGCCTCGATGCTGATGATCCGCCCCTGGATCAAGATGAACAAGTATCGCATCACCGGCTTTCACGTGGTGTTTTTCATCTTCATTGTCAGTAATGTCGGTGGCTGCCTGACCCCCATCGGTGACCCACCGCTGTTCCTGGGCTTCCTGCGCGGCGTTCCCTTCGGCTGGGTGCTGGAGCATTGCTGGAATGGCTGGGCCATGGCTGTGGCGCTGCTCCTTGCCGTGTTCTTTGCCATTGATAACATCAACTTCCGCAAGGCTCCCAAGGCCGTGCGTGAGAAAGAAACGGCTGAGGAGCACTTTTTTATTCGTGGCTTGATGAATCTCGCCTTCCTGGGCGTGGTGCTGGGCGCCGTGTTCCTGCCCAAGAGCGTGCAGGAAACCGTCATCGGTGGGGTGCTCAGCGTGCCAGCCATTGTCATGATCAGTGCGGCCGTGGCCTCCTACTTCACCACCAAACCCGAACTGCATGAAGCCAATGACTTCAACTTCGGTCCGGTGAAGGAAGTGGGTTTCCTCTTCATCGGTATCTTCCTCACCATGATCCCTGCCCTGCAGATCCTGCAGAGCGGTGAAGCGGTGAAAATCAGCTCTCCTCTCGGCTATTACTTTGCCACAGGTGCTCTCTCCGCCTTCCTGGACAATGCGCCGACCTACCTGAGCTTCCTGGCCGCTGCCATGGGCACGGAGCATCTCTCGGTGGAGAGTCCAACGGATGTCTTGGCCTTTGCGGGTTCCCATCCGCACCTGCTCATGGCGATTTCCCTCGGCGCGGTGTTCTTCGGAGCTGGCAGCTACATCGGCAATGGCCCGAACTTCATGGTCAAAGCCATCGCCGATAAAGCCAAGGTCCATACGCCTGACTTCCTGCGCTACATGTGGCAGTTCTCCATCCCCGTGCTGCTGCCGATCCTGGTGATCGTGGGGTTTGTCCTGCTCAAAGGCGGGCATTGATTCAGCCCGGCCACTCTGACGTTTTAAGCTTCCATCAGCCCTAGGTTTCTAGGGCTGATTTTTTGTTTAGGCCCGACGAGCTGACTCCATCAGTGCGTGAGCACATCCACATCGGCATCCACCTTGTCATGGATGCCAAGACGATCCACCAAAGTCGCGCTGGCTTCGTTCAGGCCGAGCACCTGCACTTCAGCCCCTTCCCGGCGGAATTTGAGGACTACCTGATCCAGCGCTGACACCGCCGTGAGGTCCCAGAAGTGAGCATGACTGACGTCAATGATCACCTTTTTCAGCGGTTCTTTGAAGTCAAACTCCCGCGTGAAGGCTCCGGCGGACGCAAAGAAAAGCTGACCAATGACCTGATACGTGCGTGTGGCGGACTCGGCCTCCAAGGATGAGGTAACCCGCAGGAAACGGGCGACCTTACGGGCAAAGAACAGGGCACTGAGCAAGACACCGACGCCGACACCGAGCGCCAAGTTGTGCGTCCACACCACCACTGAGACGGTAGCAATCATGACCAGGCTGGAGCTGCGCGGATGCAGTCGCATGTTCTTAAACGAAGCCCACGAAAAGGTGCCAATGGAGACCATGATCATCACGGCGACCAACGCGGGCATGGGGATCTGACGCACCCAAGGACCGAGCAAGACCAGCAGGATCATGAGAAACACGCCCGCAACAAAGGTGGAGAGACGACCACGACCGCCTGACTTCACATTGATGACAGACTGACCGATCATGGCACACCCGGCCATCCCGCCGAAGAGTCCAGCCACGATGTTAGCCAATCCCTGCCCGGTGCACTCCCGGTTTTTATTGCTGGGTGTATCGGTCATCTCATCCACGATCTGCGCCGTCATGAGGGACTCCAGCAGACCCACCGATGCCAAGCCGACGGAGTAAGGCAGCACGATCCACAGCGTCTCCAGCGTCCAGGACACCTGCGGCCACAAAAACACCGGCAGAGACTCCGGCAAAGCGCCCAAATCCCCGACCCGTCTCACATCGAGCTGAAAATAGATCGCCACAATCGTCATGACGATGATGGCCACCAGGGGAGAGGGCACCACCTTGGTCAGACGCGGCAGCAGATAAATGATCGCCAGCGAACCGGCCACCATCGCATACATCGTTAGGCCAGCGCCATGAAACTCGGGGAGCTGAGCCATGAAGATGAGGATCGCCAGGGCATTGACGAAGCCTGTCATCACCGATTTGGACACGAACCGCATGACATCACCGATCCGTGCCCAGCCTGCGATGATCTGGATCACCCCAGTGAGCAGGGTGGCGACGAGCAGGTATTGCAGGCCATGCTGCTTCACCAGCGTGACCATGAGTAAGGCCATGGCCCCGGTGGCGGCGGAGATCATGCCGGGACGGCCACCGAAAATTGCCGAAACGACAGCGATGCAGACCGAGGCATAGAGGCCAACCTGGGGATCCACACCCGCGATGCTAGAGAACGCGATGGCTTCAGGGATGAGGGCTAGAGCGACGACAAGACCCGCGAGCAAATCCGCGCGGATGTTTGAGAACCATTCTTTGGAGAGATTTTGCGTAGAGAACACTGAGGCGGTGAGGGAGGTAATGAGTGACACGGAAGGTAAAAAGCCGTCATCAGGCCCGTGAACCTGATGCGGGTGTTTGAAAACTCAGACGGACCGACTGCGCGTGAATCACGAGCAGCTCAGTGGCCGTAAACATGGATCTCGATTGAGCCCAGGGCCCGATCCATCCTGCCCACTAGGGGGGAGTGACCTGCATCGTTGTGACGCAGGAGGTTACAGACTGGGCGGAGAAAACAGACATGCGGCTTTGGTCATTGCCCCAGATGGGAATTGAGGCAACCCGAAAATGCCCAACAGGCGATTTTATAAAACCGCCCTCAGACCGAACGACTCTACCTCACTTCGCGCGGCCGGATCATCAGCACAAGGACGACCGAGACAACACATAGGCTGGCAAAGGCTCCGAAGATGACATTCAGCGGGATGCCATGATCACGCATGTAACCGAAGCCCCAATCGGCAGCTCCCCCGAACATCATGCTGACGAAGTTCATCACCCCATAGCCAGTGGCCCGCACTTCGGGACGAGTGATCTGCGACAGGATGGGCATGTTATTGCAATCAAAGAATCCCCAGCCAATGCCAAATAGAATGAGCGCCGCAATGGCGAGCGAGAAGGAGCCCAGCGCTGGAGCATTCCCCACCCCGAACAAGGCCGGGATGAATAAGAACATGCCGAGGGCACTGGTATAAATGCGGCCACGCGGATTGTGCCGCATCCAACGATCGGCGAGCCAGCCGCCAAAGATCGCCGACACCAAGGCTGCGAATTGCCAATACAGCGCGGCAGAAACCCCGGCCTTCCCTTGGCTGATGTTGAACTCCTGCTGGAGGATGGCTGGACCCCAATCGCGCACGACCCAACCAGCAATGGCGGGTAAGGTGAAATAAAGCACCAAGAGGAGGAAGGACACGTTGGTTAGAAGCTCACGCAACGTTGCCAAGGCGGAAGGCTTCTGATCGATCTCTGCCGAATGAGCAGGTAAAGCTCTTGGAGCATCCTTGAGCAAGAACAGGAGCGGAATCGCATAGAGGATACCGATCAAGCCCGTGAGATCAAAGGCACCGCGCCAGCCCATGTGTTCCCAATCCGCAGCATACCCTGCAAAGCCACCGACCATCACTCCGCAGTAGATCCCCACCTGATGGATGCCCACAGCTCGTGACCGGGTGCCGCCGGTGTGGAAGTCTGCAATCAAAGCAAGCGCTGCCGGAATGTAAAAGGCCTCGCTGATGCCCATCGCCGTGCGGGCCCAATACAAGTGCTCAAAGGAAGTCACATGACCTGTGAGATAGGTGATCAGCGACCAAATAAACAAACTGCCACAGATGGTTAGCTTACGGCTGAAACGATCCGCGATGTAACCTCCGATGGGGCTGAAGATGGCATACACCCACTTGAACGAAGCCAGCATGTGGCCCCAATTCTCTTCACTGCCGATATCCTTCAGATCTCCCATCACCGAGACCTTCATGGAAGCGATCATCTGGCGATCCAGGTAGTTCAACAGAGCTACAGGGAACAAGAGGCCGACAATGAGCCACGCCGTGCGGCTCACCGTGCCAGCAGTGGACGCTGTCGGTGGGGAAGATGTCATAGGGTTGGGTAACGCAGCCATAAATCACAAATCGCAGGCGGGGCAAAGCGTAAAGGGATGCCGATGCTTGACCTCTACCTATAGCTTCTTGCCCACCGCCACCGGTCTCCACCAGAAGAAAGTGCCGGTCCTTTTTGAGAACCAGTGAAGGAAACACCCTCTTGCGGACGCTTATACGGGGCTGTTTTCCATGCCTGCTTCCACCTCACCCCATGAAGCCGCCGTCTATCGCAAGGTGACTTGGCGCCTCATTCCCCTGCTCTTCATCTGCTACATCCTGGCCTACATTGACCGTGTGAATGTCGGCTTTGCCAAGTTGTCTCTGCAAGCCGAGCCTTGGTTTAGCGATGCTGTCTTTGCCACGGGCGCAGGCATTTTCTTCCTCGGGTATTTCTTCTTTGAAGTGCCGGGTAACATCATTCTGCACAAAGTCGGTGCCCGGCTCTGGATCGCCCGCATCATGATCGGCTGGGGCATCATGTCTGCCCTGATGGCCGTGAGCTCGAGCGCCACCTCCTTTTACACCCTGCGCTTTTTGTTAGGGGTGGCCGAGGCAGGCTTCTTCCCGGGCATCATCCTTTATTTGACCTACTGGTATCCGCGCCATCACCGCGCCCGTATCGTTGCGCTGTTCATGACCGCCATCGCCGTCTCGGGTGTCATCGGTGGTCCACTCTCGGGTTGGCTCTTATCCATCTCCGAAGGCTGGCATGGCTTAGCGGCTTGGCAATGGCTCTTCATTTTGGAAGCCATCCCCACCGTCTTACTGGGTGCCGCCGTCCCCTTCCTTCTCGCCGATCGTCCTGCCCAAGCCCGCTGGCTCACCGAGGCTGAAAAAGCCTTCTTGGAGGGACAAATGGCCCAGGATGAGCAAGCCAAAGCTGCGGAAGGTCATCGCGCTCATCGGGTGCGTGATGCCTTCCTCTCACGCAAGGTCTGGTTATGCTGCGCCATCTACTTCGGCGCCATCGTCGGCCTGTATGGCACCTCCTTTTGGCTGCCGCAGATCATCAAAGATAAACTCACGCAGGTGGATTGGCAGGTCGGTCTTTATTCCGCCATCCCCTGGGCCTGTGCCGCCATCGGCATGGTCATCGTGGGTCGTCACAGTGACCGCACCGGCGAGCGTCGCTGGCACATTGGGCTTTCGGCCTTCACCGCCGCAGCCGCCTTTGCCGCCAGTGGCATTCCCGGTCTGCATCCCTATCTCGTGCTCGCCATCCTGGCCGTCGCCATCACCGGCGTCATGAGCACCATCTCCTGCTTCTGGGCTCTGCCCACCTCCATCCTCTCCGGCACCGCCGCCGCCGCAGGCATCGCTTGGATTAACTCGGTGGGTAACCTCGCCGGTTACCTCAGCCCCGAGATGATCGGCTGGCTCAAGACGCATTACTCCCTCCAGGCCGCCCTCAATGGCGTCGGTGCTGCCTTAGCCATCGCTGGGTTCTTGGTGATCTTCGGCACTCGTCCGAGTGAGGGGCGTTCGCAAACGGATCTGGCGAAATAACGGATACAGTCGTTTCGCGCTTTCCCTCACCCCGGCCCTTTCCCCAACGGGGCGAGGGAGGGTGTCGTTAGGCCTTCGGCATTGCAGCCCCCAAGCCCTGATAATACGGCGCGATCCGTCGTGCATGCTCATCGTAGGCGGCTTCGAACAAAGCCGTCGCTCGCTCCGGCCCTACCAGTACGCCTGCCGTCAACACCTTCGGCGGTTGCCCCGCAGCCGTGAGACGCTGCGCCACCTCAGCCTTGATGGCGTTCACTACCAAGCAGCCGCCTACGGTGCTCCCCGGTGCCACGGGCGTTTCCAACCCCTCGATCTTCACCATGGCATCCCCCACGGGGGCGCCTGTATCCAGCACCAGGTCCGCACAGTCCTGCAGCTTCTTCCCTCCTGGATGCCGAGTCGTGCTGGCATCCGCATGCAACTCGGAAATCAGCGCCACCACCCGCACACCACGACGCTGAAACTCCTCTGCCATCTCCACAGGCACCACATTGCATCCGCTCGATGACACCACCAGCGCACTGTCCCCCGCTTTCAGGTCAAAATTGCGCAGAATTCGCGACGCCAAACCGCTGACGTTTTCCAGAAACATCGCCTGCCGTTGGCCATTGGCTCCCACCACCAGATTATGAAACGTCAGGCTCAGTTCGACGATGGGATTGAACCCAGGAAATGACCCATAACGTGGCCACATCTCCTCCACCAGAATCCGGCTGTGACCGGAGCCAAACACATGTACCATCTGCCCGGCCAGGATCGTCTCTGCAAACCAATCCGCCGCTTGGCGGATCGCAGGCAGTTGCCCCCGCACACGTTCGAGCAAAGAGACGGAGAGATCGAGATAAGCTTCAGCAGGAGTCATGGCTCATCACCCTGTCGAGAAACCCTCACGCCGCTTGTAAAAAGTCGTTTTCTCATCGGTCGGAGAGTTGTTGGGGACATGAGCAGCTCTCTAATCAGGAGAAGGCACTGTCCACGGCATTCTCCTTGGGAAGCCTCTAAAAAGATTGCGTTTACGATTTCTTATCGTGCCTCACAAGACGGCATCACTGTTCATGCCTCGCGGATGTTGAAAGGTTATTCAGAAAACCCGCCAGGCTTTGGCTTCGAGCTCTTGCTCAAGGGTATCGTCATTCACTCGACGAAGCAGATTGTAATAACTGTATGGGTACTTGAAGGCATGGCCAATATCCACCTGCTTGTCACCGCGCTCTCTCCAGTATTCGGTGCTGTTGGGCCGCACTTGGCTTGGCTTATGATCTTGACGAGGTTTGTCAGTCGGCCCCGGTCCTTGGCGCGTGATCGTCACGTATTTCAGGAAGGCTTCGCGGCAGCTTTCCGCGCATTCGATATCTCCCATTTCGGCGAGTTCTACCAACGCTTGGCCAAAGGTGAGCATGTGACCGGAAAATCCCTGACCATATCCTTGCCAACGATCCATCGCACGGCCCGCCTCATTCAGCACAAAAGCTGACGTTGCAGCGAGATCTGCAAACGGCGGCAGGTTGATGCTTTCATCCGGCTGAACGTCATCACGCCAAGGCTTGATGGCTCGAATCAATCTGCACACGCCATCAATTCGACGTGGTGTGGCTAGTTCAGGTAGCAGACGGAAACCGCGCATGGCATGCATCGCAAAGATGGCGTTGTGCCCCACCTCGCGGAGTGAGCCATGGGCATCCATAAGCGTCTCCCCAATTTTGTTAACCAGCGACGGGTCCGCCGCCTCCTCTGGAAAAGCGGCGCACAAAGGACTGTGTGCCCAGTTGAGATCGAACAACTGCTCAATTCGAGCCCGCGCGGCATCGGGCAATTGATTTTCCTCGCACATCAGGTGCGCTGCAACTAGGGCCGCAGCCCGATGCCCATCAGCGAAATAGCTCATTTGATGTGCTCGGGCCAATCCATTGAGACCGAGTTCAACGAGACGTTTCGCTGCTGGGTCAGGCTTCAGAGGCTCAGCGCCCTCCGCACCGAGAAGCCTCTCGGCCATCACGCCACAGAGTCCTAACGAAGTCTGCCAAGCAAACTCTCGGCGGCATAGATGAGTGCTCATATCAGTCGGAATGCTGTTAGGACTCAACGAAGCGTGGATCCATCACATTTCAAAATGGCGACACTCAATTGAGTTCACGGCATGAGAGGGTCTAAAACCCTATAGTCCCCGACGCGGGAGACTATTCTGTCAGCCACTTCTCGTAATCTTCATTGATGAAACAGTCGTCACCAAGTGCTTCCGCCAGCGGATCAATGGCACTGGCACTGAAGCCAAGATGTAAATGTCGGCGCCATCCTTCAGCGTATTCAAAGCACCCAGATAAGGCTCCGACCTTGCGAGAGGCTTCATCCATGCTGACCAGATAGGAGTCCATTCCTTGCGTCACATCCAGCCAGTGCTTTTGACTGACATGGGCGGCTAGAGCCTCACGCTTTTTAGCATGCACACGGCTTGTGTTCACGTAAGCTCCAGCATGGATGCGCTTGCGGAGTGGATCGCAGAGGCCATGAGGCATCGCATGATACACAGTGACATCATGGAGGAAGGACTCACGAGGAGGATCTGTGACAAAGTTCTGGATAGGATGAGCAAAAGCAGCTGTACAAGCAAGCCGTTGCGCATTTTGATGATCTTCCATGTAGTCGGAAGGTGAATGCGTGAGCACGATGCTCGGCTTCGCCTCACGCACCACGGCCGCCACTTTACGCAGAAGCGGCACGCTGTAGGTCAATTCCAGGTCATCGGCGATCGGCGGGTAAAATGCAGCCCCTAAAATCCGGGCAGCTTCTTGGCCTTCAGCAAGCCGTGTCCGCACTGTGGTGGGGCCATCCATCTGAACGGAGCCTCCGTTGCCCGTGCAAAGATTGATATAATGGAGATCCCAGCCGCGCTCTTGAAGGAGCAGCATGGTCCCGGCAGCAACAAATTCAATATCGTCCGGATGGGCAAAAATAGCGAGAACTGAAGGCATGATGGAAAGTCAGATGATGACCTTATTCTACGCGTGCTTTCCAATGCTCTTGTCACCGATTCACATGCGGATGATTCACCCCAAATGAGTTCTCCATTTCAGGCCGCATGATCTGAATCTAGGATTCTTTAGCCATGGATTGGTAAAATCGGAAAGTTTTGGATCAAATCGAACGACTCTAGGCGCATTTTCATCGAGTCATTCGTTTCAGCAGTCTTGCAAAACAGGACCGGACATTGAAAATCCCCTGTCTTATTTGTTTTTCCCAACCCCACAGCCATGCCCAAAAAAGCCGCAGCCAAGCCCAGTAAAGCCGAGCCTCCCGCATCAAGCATTCGTCCCATCAAAAAGTTGATGGTGGCCAATCGCTCTGAGATTGCCATCCGCGTCATGCGTGCAGCCACGGAACTGGGATTGAAAACCGTAGGCATCTATGCCCAGGAAGACCGCTTCTGCCCGCATCGCTTCAAAGCGGACGAGGCCTATGAATTGAACAAGGACAAAGGACCTCTGGGGGCCTATCTGGACATTGAAGGTATCGTCACATTGGCCAAGGAGAAAGGCGTGGATGCCATCCACCCCGGTTATGGATTCCTCAGTGAGAACCCCCAGTTTGCTCAAGCCTGCGCAAATGCAGGCATCATCTTCATCGGGCCGGAGTCGAAGATTCTGGACATGATGGGTGACAAGACCGCCGCTCGAAACATTGCGCGTAAGCTGAACGTGCCGATCTTAGAAGGCACCGATGAGCCGGTCAGTGACCGTAAAGAAGCCTTGGCAGTCGCCAAAAAAATCGGCTTTCCCCTCATCATCAAAGCAGCTTTTGGAGGCGGTGGACGCGGCATGCGTGTCGTTCGTGAGGCTAAAGATCTGGAAAAACTTCTGGATGAAGCACAAACCGAAGCGTTGCGCGCCTTCGGCAATGGAGCTGTCTTCCTGGAAAAATTTGTGGGCAAGGCCAAGCATATCGAAGTGCAAATCTTGGCCGATAAACATGGCAATGTGCTGCACCTCCATGAGCGCGATTGCTCGGTGCAACGCCGCCACCAGAAAGTGATTGAGCAAGCGCCCAGTTATGGCGTCAAGCAGGAGATCATCGACGGTCTGTGCGATGCCGCCGTAAAACTGGCAGAAGCCGTGAACTACACGCACGCAGGAACGGTGGAGTTCCTCGTCGATCACGAAAGTGGTGAGTGGTACTTCATCGAGATGAATCCCCGCATCCAGGTGGAGCACACGGTGACCGAGGAGATCACCAGCATCGACATCGTGCGCAGCCAGATTCTGATCGCACAAGGTTACCGCCTTGATGAAGAGCCGCTGGGTCTGCCTGCCCAAGATAAGATCGAAAAGACTGGATTCGCCATTCAGTGCCGTATCACCACGGAAGATCCCGAAAACAGCTTCACGCCAGATTTTGGCAAGATTCTCAACTACCGTAGCCCCGGGGGCTTCGGTGTGCGCTTGGACGGCGCTTTGGGTGCCACCAACGCGGTCATCACCCCCTATTACGACTCCATGCTGGTCAAGATGACCGTCTATGGCCGCACTTATCAGCAGGCACTGGATCGTATGGATCGAGGGCTGCGTGAGTTCCGTATCCGCGGAGTAAAGACGAACATCCCGTTCCTGATGAACGTGGTGCATCACGAAGACTTCCGCACCGGACAGGCGACGACACGTTTCATCGACAACAACCCTGACCTTCTCAAGTTCACGCCGCGTAAAGACCGGGCATCGAAGCTGTTAAACTATCTGGCCGACACCATAGTTAACGGCAATCCCTTCGCCAAAGGCCATAAACCCGCAAAGACCTTCCCTGCCGCTCCTGTGCCAAAGTGGGATCATCGCATCACCCCACCCAATGGCACCAAGCAATTGCTCACCCAAATGGGACCTGAAAAGTTCTGCAAAGACTGGGTGGCGAAACAGAAGCGCTTGCTCATCACAGACACGACAATGCGTGATGCTCATCAGTCACTGCTGGCGACACGCATGCGCACCTATGACATGCTCGGCATTGCTGATGCCGTGGCGCGCCGCACCCCAGATCTTTTCTCTCTGGAAATGTGGGGTGGTGCCACCTTTGACGTGAGTATGCGCTTCCTGCGTGAAGATCCGTGGGAACGCCTGCGCAACATCCGCGAGAAGGTGCCCAACATTCTGCTGCAAATGCTTTTCCGCGGCAGCAACGCGGTGGGTTACACCAATTATCCAGATAATGTGGTGAAGGGCTTCATCAAGCATGCCGCCGAAAACGGCATGGATATCTTCCGCATCTTCGACAGTCTGAACTATCTTCCCAACCTCACGGCTGCGATGCAGGCCGTGAGAGAAGACACCAACTCCATCTGTGAAGGCACTCTTTGTTATACCGGAGACATTCTTGATCCGAAACGCGACAAGTACGATCTGAAGTATTACGTCCGCCTGGCCAAGGAATTGGAAAAAATGGGGGCCCACATGCTTTGCATCAAAGACATGGCTGGTCTCGTGCGCCCCTATGCCGCCAAAAAATTGGTCAAGGCGCTCAAAGATGAAGTGGGCATCCCGATCCACTTCCACACCCACGATACAAGCGGCCTCAATGCCGCGAGCATCATCGAGGCCGCAGGCGCGGGTGTGGACATCGCGGATGCTGCCATCGCTTCACTTTCAGGTGGCACCAGCCAGCCCAACCTTAACTCCATCGTCGCGGCTCTCCAACACACGCCGAGAGATACTGGTTTGGATTCGGATGCTCTTCAAGAGTTTAGCGACTACTGGGCAGCCGTCCGTTCCTTCTATAAACCTTTTGATACCAGTGAGCCTTACGGCACGGCTGAAGTCTATCTTCACGAGATGCCCGGTGGCCAGTACACTAACCTCAAAGAACAGGCCATTGGCATGGGACTGGGACCACGCTGGCCTGAGATTGCCCATGCGTATGCAGAGGTCAATCAACTCTGCGGAGACATCGTTAAAGTCACTCCTTCGTCCAAAGTTGTCGGTGATCTCGCCATTGAATGTGTGGCGCGCGGCGTCAAACCTAGCGATGTCTTCCAACTCACCGGAACGAAGTGGAGTAAGGACGTCACCAGCATGTTTGAAGGCTGGTTGGGGGAACCCTTCTATGGCATGGAGTCCGCCAAAGCGGCCGACAGCCGGAAGAAGTGGAATGCTTTGGCCGATGCCATCGTGGGCAAAACTGGCAAGCGTATCAAAGGCCGCCCAGGTACCCATGCGGCCAAGATCAAGCTGGATGAAGTGCGCCAAGAATTGGAACTGAAATTCAAGAAGAAGCCGACCGAGGACGATGTCTGGAGCTACCTGATGTATCCCGATGTCTTCCTCAAGTTTGCGGATTTCCGCAAGGTCTATGGGGACGTCTCCGTGCTGCCAACTCCAGCCTACTACTATGGGCTGCTTCAAGATGAGGAAATCAACGTCCATATTGAAGAAGGCAAAACTCTCTTCGTGCGTCTTCTGAACATGACCGAAGCAGATGCCAACGGTCAACAGACGGCCATCTTCGAATTGAACGGTTACCCACGTCATACCACGGTCACCAATAAAGCCTTGGCCAAAAATGCGGTGACTCGTCCGAAAGCGGATCCTGCGGACGCTCTGCAAGTCGGTGCCCCGATGCCCGGCATGGTGGCCAGCATCGCAGTGACTGTCGGTCAGAAGGTAAAAGAAGGTGAAACTCTCGTGACTCTTGAAGCCATGAAGATGTTCGCAGCCATCTCAGCCCCATCGGCAGGCACCGTTCAAGAGGTCTTCGTGAAGATTGGCGACAGCCTGGAGAGCAAGGATCTCTTGGTGAAGCTGGCCAAGTAAAGGATGCTTTAAGTCGAATCAAAAAGAGCACTTCCTATTTGGGAAGTGCTCTTTTTTTGCCGATGGCCATCTCATTTCCAGAGACAGCCATCAACGAATGCCACCTCGGCTGTTTAGTCGTTAACGACGACTTGAGGGAGATGCCAAACCTTCTCGGCGTATTCGAGAATGGTGCGATCACTGCTGAATTTACCCACCCGCGCTGTATTCAGAATGGCCATCTTCATCCAGTGATCCTTGTCTTTGTAAGCGGCATCCACCTTGGCCTGGGCGTCCACGTAAGGCTGGTAATCGGCCAAGCAGAGATATGGATCACCGTGGTCCAGCAAGCTGCGACGAAGAGGCAGGAATTCCTCAGCGTTGCCCGTGAAATAATCGCTGCTGATCCAGTCGATGGTGTCACGAAGCTTTTTGTTGGCCCAGTAGTAGTCCCATGGGTTGTAACCCTTGGCTTTCAAGGCGGTCACTTCCTCGACGGTAAGACCGAAGATGAAGATGTTTTCTGAGCCCACTTCTTCCTCAATTTCCACATTGGCACCATCCAGTGTCCCGATGGTCAAAGAACCGTTCAAGGCCAGCTTCATGTTACCCGTCCCCGAAGCCTCCTTACCAGCTGTCGAGATCTGCTCGGAAAGATCCGCCGCAGGAATGATCTTCTCAGCCAAACTCACACGATAGTTTGGAAGGAAAACCACCTTGAGCTTATCGCCCACGCGTGGGTCGTTATTGACCTTTGCCGCCACGGCATTGATGGCGTGAATGATGTTTTTGGCCAAGAAATAACCGGGGGCAGCCTTAGCACCAAAGATGAAGACACGAGGATGGAAATCCGCATCCGGATTATCCAGAATCTCGCGATACATGGTGACGATATTCAGCAGGTTTAAGTGCTGGCGCTTGTATTCATGCAAACGCTTGATCTGCACATCAAAGAGGGCATCAGGGCTAACGGTGACCCCACACTCAGCCTGAATCACTTCCGCTAACTTTGCTTTATGCCCGCGTTTAATCTGAGCATACCGAGCACGGAAAGCTGGATCGTCAGCATAAGGGTCCAGATTACGCAGCAATGCGGCATCCTTTTTCCAGTCCTTGCCGATAGCCTCGGTAATCAGCGCGGAGAGTTCCGGGTTACACACATCCAGCCAACGGCGGAATGTAATGCCATTGGTGAGGTTGAGGAAACGATCGGGATAAAGGGCATAAAAATCAGCAAACAAGCGCTCACAGAGCAGACGAGTATGCAGTGCGGCCACCCCATTGGTAGCATGGCTGCCCAGCACGGAAAGATTGGCCATCCGGACATACCGCCCACCGCGCTCTTCGATGAGAGATAGACTGCGCTTCTTCTCATTGTCTCCAGGCCACTTCCCTTCCACATCTTGCTCCAAGAAGCGCTGATTGATCTCGTAAATGATCTGGAGATGACGCGGCAGAACGCGCTCGAACAGCGAGACTGACCACATCTCCAACGCTTCTGGCAGGAGAGTATGATTGGTGTAGGAGAAGGTCTTTTGGCAGATGTCCCACGCTTCTTCCCATTCCAGCCCTTCGAGATCAACCAAGATGCGCATCAGTTCAGGAATGGCCACCGCAGGGTGCGTGTCATTGAGCTGAATAGCCGCCTTGGAGGGAAACTCACTCCAGGGGAGAGTATAACCAACTTTAAAACGACGAACGATATCCGCCAGCGAGCAAGCGACGAAGAAATATTGCTGAACCAACCGCAACTCCTTGCCGTTTTCGGTCGAATCGTTCGGATACAAGACCTTGGAAACCGTTTCAGCGATGGCTTTGTCACGTAGAGCCTCCACATAACTGCCCTCATTGAAAACCTGGAAATTGAAGTCTTCATCCGCCTGAGCCTGCCACAGACGCAAAACATTCACCGTGTGGCTATCATAACCGACAATCGGGATATCCCACGGCAAACCAAGCAGCTGCTTCGTCTCCACCCATTCATAATGAGGACGACCGTAGTCATCGAACTTCTGAACGACTCGACCGTAAAGCTGAATGCTCTGGCGATAGCTCGGACGGGCAATCTTCCAGGGGCTACCATCACGCATCCAGGCATCGGGATGCTCAACTTGACGACCATTGATAAACTCCTGTCGGAAAAGGCCGAACTCGTAATGGATACCGTAACCGATGGCAGGAAGGTTCACGGTGCTCAGGCTGTCCATAAAGCAGGCGGCCAGACGACCGAGGCCGCCATTACCGAGGCCCATGTCAGGCTCGCTCTCGAGCAACTCGTCGAGATCTTTGCCCATCTCTGAAAGCGCTTGTTTGGTCACATCATAGAGGCCGGAATTGCGCAGATTGTTTTCCAACAAACGCCCCATGAGATATTCCAAAGAGAGGTAGTGCACACGACGCACCCCTGACTGGCGGTGAATGGTGCGAGACTTGGTGGCATGATCCATCACCCGGTCGCGGATGGCTAAGCAGGTCGCCACCCACCAGTCGTTCTGGCTAGCAGACTCCACATAAGCGCCCAGCGTAAAGCGGACGTGATTGATGATGGAGTTTTTGAGGCTTTCCGTGGAGTTGCCGAGGTCACAGGGAGCGGGTATCATGGGTAGTAGGGGCTGAAAAAGAGGGCGGGCCTTACATGAAGATTCCAAAATGGAATAAGCGAGGAGAGAAAGGACCTTCCGCACTCGAAATGAGGTCGGTAAGTTCGTTTCGTCTTTCCTTCGTCATTCGGATGTCGGCATTCGTCATGGAGAGCGGTTGGGTCACCACGTCACCCATTTGGGGAGCTCACGTGGTGCAATGACGAGCGTGATTTCCCCCTTAGGCGGCTTGGCTTGGTAATGAGAAAGCACGTTCCGGGCCGGACCGCGCTGGAATTCCTCAAACTTCTTTGTCAACTCGCGTGCCACCACGACCCGGTGCTCTGCCGCCTGATTGGCCAACATCTCCAGCGTATCGACAAGCCGGTATGGGCTCTCGAAATAGACACTGGTGCATTCCCGTTGGAGGGCAGCCGCGATCTCCGTATTTCGCTGGCCTTTTTTGTGAGGCAAGAATCCACCGAAATAGAAGGGCGTTGTGGGTAAGCCCGAAGCCGCAAGGGCTGTCAAAACCGCACTGGGACCCGGAATACCTTCCACACGTAGGCCCGCAGCGACCACACTTTGCACAAGACGCTGTCCAGGGTCTGAGACCGTGGGCATACCCGCATCCGAGATTAAAGCCACGCTCCCTCCACGCTGCAAAAGCCCGATCAATTCGGGAATACGCCGCGCTTCATTGTGCTCATTTAGGCTGATCAACTTCGACCGTATACCATGGTGGGATAGCAAACGGCCTGAGTGACGAGTATCCTCACAGGCAATGGCACTGACGTTTTTTAAAATATGCAGGGCCCGCAGAGTAATATCCGCAAGGTTACCGATAGGGGTGCCCACCAGATAAAGAGCTGACTGAAGCGAACTTGGAAGTTCCTCCAAGGACGCCTCATCAACCTCAGGTTGAGGCTCTGACGCAGCTTCAGAAGCCAGTGATTTAATAGCATCCTCGGGTGCCGAGGCTGTCTCTTCAAAAGCCATCACCAGCCTTCAGTAAGGTCTGCGGCGACGTTCAAAGCCATCCGCTGAGCGGCATCTTCGAGAGCCTGAGCCTCAGAGTTCTGGATATTACTGTCGAGAATGGTGTAAGAATCGGCAGATGCGCGACCTCGATGAATCACGGTATTGCTGCCCGTTTCTTTAATCGTATAGTCGGCACGGAGTTTCAGAAGCAATTGGGAGGTGCGTAGGACGTTACGGCGATCCGAACGGAACTGGGAACGATCCACATTAACGACCTGTCCTTCCATCACAGCTTCGGCATTGTCGATGGAGACAATTTCATAACCGCCGCTATTTTGGAGTTGTTTAATAATGGCGTTCGTCACCAGGGAATTCAAACGTGGCTCCAACGTCCGGTTCTCAAACGTTGGGACCGCCAGTTTGGTTATCTTGGATAGATGAGCAGGCTTTTGTCCGCCCAATTGGTAGCCAGCACAACCAGTCAGAGTGAGGATCAGCCCGAGAGCACAGGCAAAGAGAGAGGTTTTCATCCGGGAGAAAGCGAGAACGTTCAAGCTGGTGATGAGATGAATCAAGGCGCAGGAGTCGTCGGTTTCGGAGGAACCGGTAGATCACCCGCAGGTGCAGGCTGCTGAGGAATGCCTGGAGGAACACTCAACAGAGCAGGCTTCTCTTCCGGCACGGGAGGCAGAAGGCTGCCACCGGCAGGCGTTGCACCTGGGACCATCGGCAGAGTAGGCTCCTGAATAGGAATTGGCAGGAAATTATCATCGCCAGCACGCATCTTGGGCTTCTGGCCGAGGCGGGTCAATTCGGGGGAAAGCGGCCCGACATAATCATCACGGCTCTTGAGATTTCGAGCTCCAGGAACGGTATAATCTTGATCAGGCTGACCTTTTTTGGCATCAGCAACAGCTTCCGGATCGATAGCCGCCAGTTCAGCCAACCGCTCACGAGCTTCGTTGGAGGCTTCTGGAGAGCCGTATTTCAAAGCTTCATTAAAATAGATCGCGGCGGCTTTGGTCTTCCCAATTCGCTGGTAGAACTTGCCCACATTCAAAGACTGGCTGGCTTCTGCAGCATTGACCTGCTGCAGGATCATTTCCGCTTCACTCGCACGCTCGCCTTTGGGGTTGGTCGTCATGTAGGTGGTCAGAGCGTCACGGGTGGCCACCAAGTTTGACTTATCTTCACTGCGGCTGGCTGCCACATTGCTGATGGAGCCGATACGGAACTGCGCTTCACTGGCCTGTTTCGTATTGGGATAGTTATCAACAACAGCCTGATAAGCCAGCACTGAGCGGTCTTTCTCCCCAAGGTCCTGATACACTTCAGCGATGCTGAACTGACTCAAAGGGGCCAACTTGCCAAACGGGGCATTTTTAATGATCTGCTGATACAGCTTGATCACATCTTCACCCCCCATTTTCACTGGAAGGATGAGCAGAGCCCGCTGCTTACGACCGCCACGAGCTTCTTCCGCCAGTTCATATTGCTGTTGAAGTGCATCATTGAATCGTGCGCTAGAGCGATAGTCATCGATGAACTTCTGGAAGGCATCGAATGCGGTGGTGACATCGCTGTTCGCACGCGTGATCAAAGCGCTGGCGTAAGCCGCTTCTGAAGCTGCCACTGTGAATGGGAAACGCTTCACGATAGCGTTGTATTCTCCCTGAGCGCGGCCCGTTTTACCTGCATTCTGGGCCTCGCGGGCACTCATCAGCATGGCGGTGGCCTCAGCTTCTTGTGCCTGCCGCTCGTCGCCAGAGGGAGCCTGCTTATCCTTCTTTTCAAACAAGCCCAAGAAGGCGTGGGAAGAACTGACAGGCAGAAGGCACAACGAAGCTGCCGCAAGGGCACACGCGGACAGTCGGGGTAAGGCAAGTTCTCTCATCGGAGCGTGATAGTAAGAGAGTCTAAATCGAACGTCAAGTTGCCCGAAAGGGCGTTTGTTTGACTTCTCAGATTCATTTATGGCACCGGAATCGAGATCTCGAGCCATTGACTGTCGGCCGAAGCCTGAAAAATGGTGCGTTCTGTAGCGGTCATGGCTGCCGGAATCACTGCAAAGTCTCCGGCTGCAAGCGTGCAATTATTCACGACTAAACTTCCCCGAATGACCGCAACCGTCAGGTTTTCCCCCTCTTCTCCAAGCGAGAAACCGTTCCCTCCGTCTTGGTGACGGACTTTAAAATACTCGCAAGAAACCAGCGTGCCATCCAGGGAGGGGTCTTGCAGACCGGGCTCATGATCATCGAAATCGATGCTCTTCAGAGATTCTTCAATGTGAAGCGCTCGCGGTTTTCCATCCAAGCCGGTGCGGTTCCAGTCAAAAACCCGATACGTCGTGTCACTGTTTTGTTGGATCTCGAAAATTACAAGCCCCGCCCCGATGGCATGAACTCGTCCACTTGGCAAAAACAGGCAATCGCCGCCTTGAGGCTCGATGTAATGCATCAGATCAGCCGTCGTGCCATCATGAAGCGCCTGTTGAAAGTCTTCACGACTCACGCCAGCACGTAATCCTGCATAGAGCCTCGCTGAAGGTTGGGCCTGAATGATGTACCACATTTCCGTCTTGGGCTCACCTTTCAACTCCTCTGCGACCTCAGCCGGCGGATGCACTTGGATCGAAAGATCGTCACAGGCGTCCAAAATTTTGATCAGCAGCGGATACCGTTCTGCGGGGTGATCCAGTAAGCCTCGGCCGAAGACGGCTTGCCGGTGATTTATCCACAGGTCATGCAGGGACATTCCATGGGCCTCCCCTTCCCTAACCAAACTGAGAGCTTCGGGTCGATCACTCATTTCCCAGGACTCACCATAGGGCTGAGTGCTATCGGGAAGCTGTCTGCCGAATTGGCTTTCCAAATTTCTTCCGCCCCAGACACGGGTTTGATAGACCGGCACAAATCGCAGAGGCTGGCTCCATTTCATGGTTATTGTAGTGCCTAGATTTTTCGACTTTCGCAAGGCCAGAATCCCGCGAATTCGTCGAACTGCTTTTTTTAACCAAGGAAACTTGTCGTCTCGTTCGTTGTTGGAGCCATCGGATATAAATCATCCATCCTTAAGATGGTTCTTGCCGCAACCCTTCGTTTTGCTCCAACCTCGTCGCCTCTCATGAAGTCGCTTCTCCTCCCTTCTCTGCTTCTGGCTTCCTCGCTTATCCATCTAAGCCACGCTCAAACACCTGCCGCCCCAGCCGAGGCCAAGCCGACATTGACCGAAGCGCAGGTCACTTCCGTGCTGAATCAACTGAAGGAGCTGGAAACTCAGATCTCCCAGATGCGGGGCAACACGCTGGCCTCTGTCATGACGAAGCTGAGGGAAGCCATGGCTAGCGATCAAGCCGCCATGAAGCTCTACCTGGAATGCGATGCAATCGTGAACAGCGAACGTCGTGAGGCTGACAAATCCGAAGCTCGCAAACGTCAGGAAATGGTCGAAAAAAGTATGGAGCGCCGAGGCAAGGGTGGCGGCGGCAATGATGAAGAAGGAGATTTCGGATATGGCGTCCGCTTAGGCCTGCAGTATTTGGTGCTGACTCTGGAAGCCAATGAAGCCAAAGAAGATGAACTGAAAAAACTGGTTCCTAAACTGCAAGAATACATCCAAACCCTTCTGGCTGCCGCCCCAAAACTCAAAGGAAAGACGTACGGTTACCTCAGTGGCGCGACGTCTGAGCGCAATGCCATCGTTTCAGCCTTCAGTCTGGCTCCATATATCGCTCCCAAAAACTGGAGTAACAGCCCGACAAATATCGGCGGCATGTATATGCAAACGATCTTGCCGACTGCTCTGGCAGATAACAAGGAAGACCTCCCTGCACTCTGGGATGCCCGAATCAATGCTGAAGGCACCTTCCGTAAAGAGCACATGTTTGCTCCAGAATTCGAACTCTGGACCCGCAATGAGTTGCCCACTTTACGGTGGCAGCGTGCCAAATTCCTTTATGAAAAGGGACCTTCAGCCATCAACGCCATGGCGGATATGCTCAAGCTGATCAAAGAGAATCCCAGCCATGCCGATGCCCCCAAGTGGGTCAAAGAACTGCGGCAACTGATCAATCAATCCGCTCCTGCTGAGGCCAGCCCCAATGCTGAGCCAGTTGCAGGCTCAGCTTCTTAACCAGCACTATGGTCTGGACCTGGATTTCCCACGTTTTGCGGGCCTTTCAAGCCGCTATCTCAGGTCTTGTCTGGGCACTCCGCACGCAGCGAAATCTGAAGATTCATTTGCTAGCGACTTGCTTAGCCTTGTCGCTCGGCTGGCTCCACCCCTTGGAAAATTGGGAATGGTGCGTGCTGGCATTGGCCATCGGTCTCGTCTGGGCAGCCGAGTTACTCAATACAGCGGTTGAAACAGTCTGTGACCGCATCACTCGTGAACCCGACGAGATGATCCGCCGAGCTAAGGATGTCTCTGCAGCGGCCGTTGTCGCGGCATCCATTGCAGCCTTGGCTATTGGAATACTCATTTTCACTTAAGACTAAATTCATAATCGATTGTAATCCTTTGAGAATGAAGGGGTTTATAATCTTCGAAATTTCAAAAAATGGCATTCTGCAAGAATTCTGTCTTTGATGAAAATTAATTATGGTGTTTGTTACTGCGTATAAAAAAAATGAGCGGATCATCTCCCACAACCGCCTTTGCGAGTCCCAAAGTGGATGTCCCAACCAAGCAATCGGTGACTTTTAAGTCACTAGGCGTGGATCTTAATACCTATTTCGTGCCAGCAACACAGCCCGGAGTAGCGCCCGTGTTAATTGTTTCCCACGGTGCCGGTGACTGCAAAGAGAACTATCTGGAGATGGCAGCCTATTTGTCTAAGCATGGTATCGCTTGCTTGCTTATGGATATGCATGGCCATGGCGCCAGCGGGGGAATAGCTTACCATGTGCGCATGGATGAGTGGGAGGCTGACCTCAAAGCAGCCTTAGATTACCTTCAAACCCGCCCGGATGTTGATATTGGACGGGTCGGTGCCTTTGGCATCTCATCGGGCGGAACTGCTATTCTGGAAGCAGCTTTGACCGATCCGCGGCTCAAGGCCTTGATTGCGATGGATGCCACGGTGATGAACACTTTGCCTTGGTCGCTCACCGTCACGATGGGCCTACTGATCTTGATTGGGCACATCAAAAAGGCGCTGACTGGATCTGATCTGCGTATCTCCATCGCCAAGATGCTAGACGATGTTGAACTGGCTTCTGATCCTGAAGTGAACGCACGTCTTCAGGTGGACCCCGGCAAAATCCGCGCTTTCCAAAACTTTCCCCTGCCCGGTGCCACCCAATCCTTTTTCGTCGATACGATTCGACGTGTTCCCCAGATCAAGGCCCCAACGTTGGTCATTTGGGGTGAAGACGATCAACTGGATCCAGTCAGCACAGCACATGCTCTCCACAACGCACTGACCTGTCCTAAACGGCTCGAAATTATTCCTGGAAACGGACATGCGGGACACATGGATCGAAACCGAGTGAAGGTCTTCGAAGTTATGATCGAATGGCTCAAGCAACATCTCGCCTAGCATTTTGTCAAAGCGGCTCCAAGGTGCGGTCTTCATCATCGTATGCGTTCGATCTTAGGCAATGAGGCAGCAAATCTCGATCCGGAAACCAAATGGTTGCTATTGTCGCCTCATATCCGCCGCCATGGCCGAGAGTCTCTTTCCTATGCGACACTCCAGCAGGGCATGGAGTACTTTGTGCATGATTTGGGCTACATCGCTTTCACCACGGCCCTGCATCCCGTCTTTGCTCGGAAACCCAAACGCATCGTTCTGGCAGACCCCATCTGTGATCGCCAAGATCTCCGGCCGCTGCTGAATGCATTTATTCAGGAGCATCCAGCAGCGGTGTTTCCAGTGGTATCCGAATATTGCGCCACGGTGCTGCGGGAGATGGGATTCAAGGTCAACTGCGTGGGCTACGAGCCTGAGCTCCCCGTCCAAACCTATAACACACAAGGTAATTGGAAAGAGTTAGACATGATCAAACGCGCTCGTAATGAAACTAAGCGCGAGGGTATCACCATTCGGGAGGTGGATATCAGCACGGTCCCCGTCGATCAGCTCCAAGCACTTTCGTCGAAATGGCTGCTCGGCAAGAAGGTCAATGATCGCGAAATCTGGGTCTATGCACGTCGGCCCGTTTACCAACCCGAACCTGAGGTGCGTAAGTTTGTCGCATTCGATAAGAACGGCGTGGCGATCGGCTACGTGTTCTACGATCCCATGTATCAGGATGGAAAGATTTTTGGTTATAGCGCCAATACTGTCCGTTGTGATGAAGCTCGCTACGGTCGCCTAGCCACCGCAGTGCATATGACAGCGATGGAGATCTTCCGCACCGAAGGTGTCGAAGTGCTCAATCTCCTCATGTGCCCTTTCACCAAAATCGAGGGCGGGATCTATGCGGATGATCTGATGACCAAGTGGTTTTTCCAACTGAGTGAGCGTTTTGGCGGTGAAATCTACAATTTCAAAGGCCTGGCATTCCACAAGTCGAAGTACCGTGGCAACGAGAAACTGATTTATTATGCCTCCAACAGTCTCTTCCCGTCCAATGATGTGTATCTCGCCTTCTTAACGGCGGATATCGCCAATAGCTACTTCACCACCATGAAGCTGCTGGGCGTTGGCATTTATAAAGAGCTGTTTAAAAAAGGCGGAAAGAAAGAATAGGAACCGTCGAGCAGGGACAGATAGATACATCTTTCGGTCATTCCCTTCCCAACAATTTTATATCCAAAGCCCAACAAAAAGGCGGTAAAGCATCATGCTTTACCGCCGTTTACTCAGCCGTTTAGCCGAACAAAATCAAAACCGTAACGTGGTCTGGAGTCCCAGAACCCATGCATTGGCGATCGTATCGGAAGCAAAAGAGGCACGTCCACCTGGATGCATGACATATTGAAGGCTCGCCTGAAGCGTCCACCAAGCCGCCAACTGCAGCTTATAGTTCACTTCGACAACGGCTTCGTAATCAGCTTCAACAACTGGAGGAGCAAAACCAGCGAAGGTTTCATTGATCTGACGCTGAGCCCGGCTGACTTCATCGCTGATCTTCAGGTAGGAACCAGCGATGCCCAGAGTGTCATAGTCGCGACCAGGGATGAGGCCTTTGAAAACGAGTCCCCCGTCGATGCCAAACTCGGCTAAGTTACGATCTTCTGGGGCTGTAGCGACTCGGAAGAAACCAACAATGCCCTGCTGGGCTGGATCGTCCCACCCCACCTCGCGCCACAGCATCTGCTCTGCTAAGAAATACAAACCGTAGTTACCGTCATGTGTTTTAGCGGTGTCCAGAGGAATCGGTGAAGGCACCAGAGAGAGAGCCGTGGACTTAATGTCATAAAACTCGTCCGTGTGGTAGTAGCCGCCAATCTTGTAGTTCCCAGGGAGACCACGATCATCTTTGCCTTGGTTTAGACGAAAACCGGCCTCGTAGTACATGAGAGCACCTTCCTCGCCGCGAAGAGCAAGACGGGTGCCTGACGAACTCTGGTCTGGATTGCCATCATAAATGGCAGCCTGGATGTAAAAGCTATCCACGGGTTGCCAGCGAATGAGAGCCCCAAGCGCCGCATAAGGAGTGGATGGCAAGGAATGATTGCCTGTTGGGAAAGCCGGGATGTCATACAGATTGAATGCCATCGTCGGGTAAAAGAAGGTCTGGTTCAGGAAGTTGATCGAAGCCAAAGAATTGTACAATTCTGGCGTGATGAAGTCCCGATCTACCGACATGAGACCCGCTTTCACTGTCAGCTTTTTATTGAACAAGCTCTGCTCATAGTAGGCCTGCCAGAGACGCGTGTCCGCAGGGAAATCCACGAGGTTGGTCTTGTTCAGATCGCCGACATAGGTATCAGCAAAAGGGCGGCCTTCCAGAGAGACACCAGACACATGAAAATGCCCACCACCCCATAGACCGAGTTTTTCGGTATCTAGGTCCAATGCGGCTAAGAATCCGTGCTGATAAGCTGTGCCCGCTCGGATTCCTCCACCGAGATTGGTCGGCATCGACCCTACATAGAAAAACTCGAATTCCACACCATTTTCGGCGAGTTTGGTTCGCAGACCACCCCAGTCACCCAGCATGTAATCTTGCATAAAGTAACGTTCCAGAGCCGAGGGTGTCGGCTCCAGCGTGGGAGGTAAGGGCTCTCCCGCGTTCGCGGGGGAAAAAGCCCAGCTCGAAAAGAGAGAGGCTACGGCGGCTGTTGTGAGTCGGGTCTTCATCGGGAGGTGAATTTCGATACTATTTATAAATATTATATATCTATAAACTTGGCCAGCACTTTATCTGGTTAAAATGTCAGCATGTCCTGCTCATTTAAGATCTTCAAGACCTTTCCTTCACTCTTGTCCAGCCACAGGCCAATTATTCTTTAGGAGGCGTCCGAGAAAACGCCAAGCGAACTGGCTCATCTGCCCCCTCGACTTGCCGTTCGGAACCACGTTGCTCCAGATTCGCGATAAGGTTGTCCAAACGGTTCTGGAAGCTTTCGTGAGCCTGATGACAACGTTTTACAAACGCCTGCTGTGTGACACCGAGACTCCGAAGACAATCTCGATGGTCCCACGCCACCACACGGACGGTAATCGCATGAATCCAACGAAACTGTGTCGCCCAAGCATACCTGCCGACCGGGCTGAATGACGCCACCCTCTCCGCAAGAAACTGCCTTTGAAACTCCAAATGCTTCATTTCATCACGCAGGATCTGACGGCAGGCCGAATGCACCGCCGGATCAGGCACTTTGATGTATAGGGTGCCATAATAGACCTCTGCGACCAGTTCCGCCGTCAGCAGCACTTGAATGGCAAATTCCAAATTGACCAGAAAACGGAGCCGACGGAACACCGAATTCGTCCACTGCTTTTCAAGAAGCGTCCCATTGAGATGACGGACTAACCGGCCCAACAAACGCGAGTGTGCTTGCTCCTCACAAACAAAAAGGTCGATCGCGCGTTGGTAACCGCGGAAATTTTCCAGAGGGGCCACTTCGCGAGCGTAACGTCGAAGACGCGAACCTGTGCCTGATTCGCCAAGCTGGAAAATGGCTAAAGACTCCGCCAGAGGGATTCGGATGGCGTCAGGCAAATCACAGGACAATTCTTCCAATTGGATACGATCATGGACGAGAGCGTTGGTTTGATAGTGATGGATCCAGAACGATGTGTTCATAAAAATGGGTGTTGGGTGAAAGCGTATGATGATGACGAGGCAGTGCAGAAATCAGGCGTTGAAGGTCTGGAGGCGGTCCAGAACAGCCCGGACGGTTTCGTCCAATGTCGAAGTGCCAGCGGTGACTCCCACGTCGGTCACCTGGGAAAACCACTCCGGCCGGAGTTCTTCGGGAGTTTCAATCTGGCGGGCCCGAACCCCAAGAGAGCTTGCCTTCTCCACAAGCTGACGCGTGTTGTTACTATTGCGGCCACCAATCACCAGAATGAGCCCGCATACTTGAGCCAATTGCTCCACCGCAGTTTGTCTTTGCTTGGTAGGATGACACACCGTATCCACAAAACGCACTTCAGAGCAAGGCTGTTGACGCTTGACCATAGCCACGAGGTTCAGCACGTGATCCAGGGGTTGGGTCGTCTGGGAAATGATGCCTAACTTTAAATGAGGAGGCAGGCTTTCAGCTTCTGCTTTTGTCAATATGACCGAGGCATGAGGCCAGTCCCCTAACAGACCTTTTACTTCCGCATGCAGGCGTTGGCCAACGATCACGGGATGATATCCCTCTTCCACCAGCACCGCTAAGGCTTGATGTGCTTTTCTAACCAATGGGCAGGACGTATCTGTGATCTGATAGCCAGCCCGCTCCCAGCGGAGACGTTGGCTTTGCGCAGATCCATGCGCGGTGATCACCACCCGCTGAGTGGTGGCTGAGCTCAAATCGTCAAGTTCCCCCCGTTTCACGCCTAACCGGCTCATTTGAGCATCGACAACGGGATTATGGACCAGTTGTCCGAGGACCGTCAGAGGCTCCAACTGAGCCGCTGTGTGAGTGGCACGTAGCGCGTCTCGGACGCCAAAGCACATGCCGTAATGTTGAGCGAGATGGATGGTCATGGTGAGGATGTGGGTATTCAGTTTGGATCGGTGTCTATTAACTTTGTGACACAAAGCTTAAAAGTAGGTAACGAGATCGGTCTCTCGATTTGGCTAGCTGGGATTGATCGTCTTCACGATGGCCTCAAGCACATCCACATAGCGCTTGAATGCGACCCTGCCTTCTGAGGTCAGGTGATAGGTGGTGCGCGGACGCGTGCCCGACTCATCCCGCTGCTCCCGCACGTAACCAGCCGTCCCGAGGGTGCGCAGATGGGTGATCAAATTGCCATCACTCATCCCTAACTCCGATTTCATCTCTTGAAATGCCCACTCACCACGGCTTGCCAGCAAGGTCATGATGGAAAGGCGACTCTTTTCATGAATCGTTTTATCGAGCTGATCGAAATCAATCATCTCGGTACCACCAACGCCTCCTGTTTGGGACTTAAAAACACGCACAGAGCGTAGATGATATGGCACAGGCCGAAAGAAACACCCATGAGCAAGGCCGCCAGCCCCTGGTCATGAGGCAGATTGCGGATCTCACCTGAGCTTGCCCAGGCAACAAATGACAGGAGTCCGAGAATCACAAACACCCATCCTAGCCTAATCAAGGACTTCGGCGAAAAACTGGACGTCGCCAGAAGAGCCAGACCGTAGCAGACTACCCAGATAAGAACGGCCATCACATGATTGTGCAGGTAAACGATGAGCCCCACGCCTAAAACCCCTCCGACTAAAAGAGGCGGGACCAACGCCCTTAGAGCCATACGCATGCCGTCCGAGACAAGCGGCTGACCACGCCGCCTAGCCTCTCCCGCCAGGAGGAGGACATTGACCGTGCCAGTCACCCCCAGGATGAGCAGCCACTCCACCAAAAACCAACTGCCTCGTTCTTCAGCCAAACCCTGACCCTGAACAATACTCCACCCCGCAAAGCCGGCGCAGAGCACGGATAAAATCCCCCCCAAAGCAGCCGCAGGGGCTGAAATCGCGCGGTAGATATGCGCCTTTTCCATGAGGGAGCGAATCACCCGAAGATGTTCGAGGGCGTCTTGTTGTGGACTCATGAATTCACTTTGTGCCATAAAGTGACTCACGCAAGAGAAACTTTGTGAAACAAAGTAAAACTCACTTGCCCTCGTTAACCCAAGCTTTCAGTCGGCTATCCAACAGAAAAGGCCCAAACGGAACCAGCGCCGAAATGAGCACCAGCACGCAACGCAGGACTGGCCATTGCGCCTTGATCATGACCTGCAACAGCAACGCGCAAACGACGACAAACAAGAGACCATGAGCCCATCCGACGATCTTGACCGCTATCGGCAGCTCAGCGAAGTATTTGAGCGGCATCGCCACTCCCAGCAAAAGGAGAAACGACACACCTTCCACAAGGGTGAGACGGCGAAGGAGTGAGGCTAGAGGAGAGGCAGGCATGAAGTCCTCGCACCGACATGCGAACGACGACACTGTCAAAAGAACTCTTGATGGACAGCTTCTTGACCCGGTCTCCGGGCTGCATTCTGTTGCAAATCATGTCCGCTGTAAAAGACACCGTTCGCCTCATTGAGACCTATTACGCCACCTTCAATTCTGGGGATCGCGACGCCATGCTGGCCCTGCTGACGGAAGACGTCATCCATGATATCAATCAGGGCACGAGCGAAGTCGGCAGAGACGCCTTCCAGGCATTCCTTCAGCGGATGGACCGGAGTTATCGCGAAGAAGTGACTGAACTCGTCGTGATGGCACACGAAGAAGGAACTCGTGCGGCAGCCGAGTTTTACATTTTAGGAACTTACCTTCACACCGATGAAGGTTTACCACCAGCGACGGGGCAGACCTATCGCTTACGCGTGGGAGCTTTTTTTGACATTCGAGACGGAAAAGTGGCTCGGGTTACCAACTACTACAATCTGGAAGATTGGCTACGCCAAGTCGGTGCTTGAGCTCAAAGTGCTTTCTTCTTGTCAGAAGTGAAGCATCTTGGTGACCCACCACATGTCGGCCGCCCCCGCCTCCCAGCATCATCACAATCATGCGGTAAGGCGTAATTTCATCTGCCATTGCCTGGAAGGAGGGCTCTATATGGGTGGCACGGCTTTCCTAGCGCCGGAAAGCGTGCTTCCTAAGATGGTGGACACCTTAGGCGGCAAGGCTTGGATCATCGCCATGATGCCCGTGCTTCTCCCTGCGGCGTCTGCCAGCATGGGCATTTTCATCGCTCCTATCGTCGAACGATTGGCGCGGTTTAAGCCGTGGGTTCTGTTTTTTGGCTTTCTCCAGCGCCTTCCCTACCTGATCACAGGCCTTATCTTGCTATGCTCTGATAAGATTGAAGGAATTCTGTTACCCATCGTTGTCCTCACTCCAGTGATCTCAGGGATGATCGGAGGCATGACCGTAGTCGCATGGATGGAAATGGTCACTCGGATGGTGCCTGAAAAAGTCCGGGCAGCAGGCTGGGCTGTTCGTTATATCATTCAGGCGATTATTGGCGTCGTGGCAGGCACCGTCATTCATCATGTGCTGACCCATTATCCCAACCATGAGGCCTATGGATGGCTGCATCTCACGGCATTCGCCCTCCTCTCCATCTCGTGGGTTTCACAACTCTTTATGCATGAGGATGAGCATACTCGACATCGGCATCCCTCATCACCTTATGGTCCTTATCTACAGTACCTTCGAGAGCTACCCCGCCTTTTGCGAGGTCAGCCAAATTTGATCAAGCTCGCGATCGCCCGCTTCACAGGCACGGGCTATCTCATGGTGGTTTCTTTTCTCACCATCCATGCCTTGAAGCTGACAGAACGGCCGGAAGCGGATGAAGGACGTTTTGTGACCTGCCAAGCCGTGGGGGTTGTGCTCGGCAGTCTTCTGGCTGGCTGGGTAGGATACAGAAGCGGAGGCAAGGTTCTACTTCAGGCCTCGCGCATTGTCTGCTTGGCACTCTGCCTCTGGGTATCCTACACCGGATCGTTTTCTGGGTTCATGCTGGCCTACTTTGTCCTGGGTTTTGGCCTATTTCTTGACCGTGTTGGTGACCTCACACTGGCCGCCGAACTCTGTCCGGCTGAACGGCGATCAACCCTTCAAGCCATCTTGGGCTTTTGTAACGTCTTCTCCTTGCTGCTGGCCACGTTTATCAGCGGCAGGCTGTATGCTTGGACTCATTCTTTTGGAGTTGTCGCCGGAGCAGCCGCGGTCTTTTCGGTGATCTCGATGCTCATTTTAAACTGGATTCCAGAACCCCGAATGGCTGCCGTTCAGAAAAATAGTTGACTGTTCGTCTAGTTTCGCCAATGTCCGTCTTATGGGACGCACAAGCGACGCCAAAATACGACTCATCGAAGCAGTCATCGAACTGATTTGGACGGGTAGCTATGGCAGCACCTCCGTAGATCAAATCTGTGAACGCGCTGGCGTGAAGAAAGGCAGTTTTTATCACTTCTTCGAATCTAAAACTGATCTCGCACTGACGGGTATCGATCACAGTTGGAAAGAGCATCGGCGTGAACTGGACCAGACCTTTTCACCCGTGGTGCCTCCCTTGGAGCGCATTTTGAATTGTTTCAGAAACTTCCGCCAGGAGCAGGAGGACCTGCAAAAAAAACATGGCCGCGTGCTTGGCTGCCCCATTCATTCTCTAGGAGCCGAAGTCAGCACCGTGGATGATCGACTGCGTAACAAGTTACAGGAGATCCTCAGCCAGTTCATCCTCTACTATGAATGCGCCATCCGGGATGCCTCCGCGCAGGGACTCATCAAAGCGGATGATCCCACGGCCTTAGCCAGGATCATATTCGCCTATAGCGAGGGGCTTCTACTGCATGCACGCATGTGGAATGACCTGAGTTATTTGGATGAGTTTGAATCAGGAGCCATGATCATCCTGGGTGTATCCCGACCAAATTCAAAAGCGAAGCCTGCCAAAAAGAAGGCGAAAGCCTTTTCTGCGATTTCAAATTAACCAACCAGTCAACTTTCTCCCCTCCCCCCCCGAACCCCATGAAACCCCAAACCCTCCTCCCGCTCGTCTTGCTGCTCGCTGCCTGTGGAAAGCATTCACAGGTAAGCCATGGTGGACAGATGCCACCCGCTCCGGTGACGATACAACCCGTTGAGCAACGGAAGCTTGTCGAGTGGGAGGAGTTCACTGGGCGTGTGGAACCTGCCGAAACCGTGGAGTTGCGTCCTCGCGTCGCCGGCTACATCACCGACGTTAAGTTCCAGGCCGGGGCCTTGGTTAAAAAAGGCGACGTGCTGTTCATCATCGACCAACGCCCCTTCCAGACGAAACTGCGGATCGCCACAGCTGAAGTGCAACGTGCCGAAGCGAGCACCGAGGCGGCTAAACGTGAATACGACCGTGTTTCTGCCCTGCTGGCCGCTAAGGCCATCGCACCCGAACAGGCCGAGACCCGTGAGTCCACGTATAAGCAAAGCCTCGCCGCTCTGGAGTCAGCTCGCGCGAGCCAACACAGTGCCGAGATCGAGTTCGAACATACCGAGGTGAAAGCGCCCATTTCGGGCCGGATCAGCCGCGCCATCACCACGGAAGGCAACTATGTGACCGCTGGCTCTACCCTCCTCACCACCATCGTGACGGTAGATCCCGTATATGTCTATGCGGACATCGATGAGAACAGCCTGCTGAAGCTGGAAGCCTTGAAACGGGAGAACAAACTTTACACCAATGGTAAAGGTCGTGTCCCCGTTGAACTCCAGCTTTCCAATGAAACCGGATTTCCTCATAAGGGTCATATCGAGTCTTTCGATAACCGTCTGGACGCCAGCACGGGCAGCATGATCATCCGCGCTGAATTTCCCAACAGCGATGGCACATTGACCCCGGGTTTGTTTGCTCGCATTCGTCTCCCGATGACTTCGGAATACCCAGCGCTGCTGGTGGATGAAAAAAGCATTCTCACTGATCAGGCCAATAAGTTTGTTCTGGGGGTAGATGACAAGAACATGAGCACTTACAAGCCTGTCGTCATCGGTCCGAGCATCAATGGCAAGCGCATCATTCGCAGCGGTCTGAACGCTGGTGACAAGATCATCATCAACGGCCAAGCCCGTTTACCTCAGCCCGGCATGCCTGTTGCTCCCGTGGATACCCCACCGGCTAAAACAACGGCGTCGGCAAATTGAGTTCGCGCATCCTCCCTCCTTTTCCCATCAGCCTCAGAGTCTCCTGGCTTTTGATCGGCGAGCCATCGCTCCAGATCGTCGGCGCTAGAGATCACCTGTAGGTCCCCGACCTCAAGCCATCGTCATGAACATCTCCCGGTTCTTCATCACACGTCCCATCTTTGCCGGTGTTCTTTCTCTCCTGATCTTCATCTTGGGGGGCATTTCACTCTTTCAGTTGCCCATCTCCGAATACCCGGAAGTAGCCCCACCCACCGTAATCGTGACGGCCACCTACCCAGGTGCTAACCCGAAGACGATTGCCGAGACTGTCGCATCTCCCTTGGAGCAAACGATCAACGGTATTGAGAACATGCTCTACATGTCCTCGCAGAGCACGGCCAATGGCGTGATGACCCTCACCATCACCTTCAAGCTGGGCACGGATGTGGACCTCGCCCAGGTGCAGGTGCAAAACCGCGTCTCGCAGGTGCTCCCCAAATTGCCTGAGGAAGTGCGCCGCTTCGGGGTGACCACCGTGAAGTCATCGCCCGACTTGACCTTGGTGGTTCACTTGCTCTCACCTAACGGGAGGTATGACGAGCTCTACCTGCGTAACTACGCGACTCTGAACGTGAAGGACGAACTGGCGCGCCTTCCCGGAGTGGGCCAAGTCCAAATCTTCGGAGGTGGTGATTACGCCATGCGCGTCTGGATCGACCCCGATAAAGCCGCAGCTCGTAGCTTAACCTCCTCCGACATCGTCAATGCCATCCGCGAACAAAACGTGCAGGTGGCCGCCGGGGTGATCGGACAGCAACCCGTGAAGAGTGCGGTGCCTTTCGAACTGACGGTCAATACCAAGGGACGTCTCATCACCGAAGAAGAGTTCGGCAACATCATCGTCAAAGTCGGCGAACATGGTGAAAAGCTGCGCCTCAAGGACTTGGCCCGCATCGAGCTGGGCTCCAGTGAATACGCTCTGCGTAGCTTGCTGAACAACAAGAGTGCCGTAGGTATCCCCATCTTTCAGCTCCCCGGAGCCAACGCCCTCGCGCTCTCTCAAGGGGTGCGTGAGAAGATGGAGGAACTGAAGAAAAAGTTCCCCCAAGATCTTGATTACGCCATCGCCTACGACCCCACCGTTTTCGTGGATAAATCCATCGACGCGGTGATTCACACCCTCATTGAAGCTGTGCTTCTCGTGGTGCTCGTGGTGGTCATCTTCCTTCAGACCTGGCGTGCCTCCATCATTCCTTTGGCCGCCGTGCCTGTCTCCTTGGTCGGTACCTTTGCCGTGATGCATGCGCTCGGGTTCTCCATCAACAACCTGTCCCTCTTCGGCCTCGTGCTCGCCATCGGGATCGTGGTGGATGATGCCATCGTGGTGGTGGAGAACGTCGAGCGTAACATCCGCAATGGTTTGAAACCGGTCGATGCGACGAAGCAGGCCATGAGTGAAGTGACAGGCCCGATCGTGGCCACCGCACTCGTGCTCTGTGCCGTGTTCATTCCCACCGCCTTCATCAGCGGCCTCAGCGGTCAGTTCTACAAACAGTTCGCGGTGACCATCGCCATCTCCACAGTCATCTCTGCGATCAATTCCCTCACCCTCAGTCCGGCTCTCTCCGCCCTGTTGTTGCAGGATCACCATGCGAAGAAAGACATTCTCACTCGCCTGATGGAAGCCCTGCTGGGTTGGTTCTTCCGTCCCTTCAATCGCTTCTTTGAGTGGTCGTCTAACTTCTATGTCGGCATTGTGAAGCGGATCATTCGGTTCAGCCTCATCGCCCTGGTGTTCTATGGCGGCTTCGTTTGGCTCACGGTGCGAGTCTTTGACCGCGTGCCTTCGGGCTTCGTGCCTGGGCAGGATAAACAATACCTGGTTGGCTTTGCCCAGCTTCCCGACGGCTCTTCGCTCGACCGCACGGAAGATGTCATGCGCCGCATGTCAGACATCGTTCTGGACCATCCCGGCGTAAAAGATGCCATCGCCTTCCCGGGCTTGTCCATCCATGGCTTCAGCATTAGCCCGAACAGCGGCATCGTCTTCGTGGGTCTTGAAGACTTCGAGAAGCGCAC
Source organism: Prosthecobacter debontii (assembly GCF_900167535.1). Taxonomy (NCBI): domain Bacteria; kingdom Pseudomonadati; phylum Verrucomicrobiota; class Verrucomicrobiia; order Verrucomicrobiales; family Verrucomicrobiaceae; genus Prosthecobacter; species Prosthecobacter debontii. Next base: position 339,567 of record NZ_FUYE01000004.1, on the reverse strand, counting down.
CACGCCTGAGCTTTCTGCGGACGCCATCTCTCAGGAGCTCAATGGCAAGTTCATGGCCATCCAAGACGCCATGGTCATGGTGCTCTCCCCGCCACCCGTGAACGGCATCGGCACCACCGGGGGCTTCAAGCTCATGGTCCAAGACCGCAGTGACCAAGGCTATGACGCCCTCTACAAAGCTACGCAGGATCTCATTGGCTCGGCCTATGGCACCGGAGGTAAGCTCCAGCAGGTCTATTCCGGCTACACCGTCAACGTGCCCCAGCTCGAAGCCGAAGTGGATCGTGAAAAGGCCAAGGTCCAGGGCGTGCCTTTGGCCAATCTGTTCGAGACGCTTCAGATCAATCTCGGCAGTCTTTATGTGAATGACATGAACCGATTTGGCCGCACCTATCAGGTCATCGCTCAGGCTGAACCGCAGTTCCGGGATGATGTCAGCGACATCACCCGACTGAAGACTCGCAATGCCTCTGGGGCGATGGTACCCATCGGTTCCCTCATCAAGGTGAAGGAAACCAACGGGCCCGACCGCGTGACGCACTACAACGGCTATCTCGCGGCAGACATCAACGGTGCCGCAGGTATGGACCCCGCCACCCAGCAGGCGCTGAGTTCCGGGCAAGGTGAACAGGTTATGGCCGATCTGGCCAAGGCCCTCCCCCCCGGCTTTGAGTATCAGTGGACCGACCTCGTCTATCAGAAGATCATCGCGGGCAACACCGCCGTGTACATCTACCCGCTGTGCATCCTCCTCGTGTTCATGGTGCTGGCCGCTCAGTATGAGAGCCTGCGCCTGCCCCTGGCCATCATCCTGATCGTGCCCGTCTGCCTTCTCTTCGCCCTCACAGGCGTGATGATTGTCGGGGGGGATAACAACATCTTCACTCAGATTGGCTTCATCGTGTTGATCGGCTTGGCCTGTAAAAACGCCATCCTCATCGTCGAGTTCGCCAAGGAGAAGTTCGAGCACGGCCTCTCCCCGCTGGAGGCCGCCCTGGAAGCCTGCCGCCTGCGTCTGCGCCCCATCCTCATGACCTCCATCGCCTTCATCGCCGGGGTGTATCCTCTGGTGGTCTCCACCGGCGCAGGTTCAGAGATGCGCCGCGCCATGGGCACCGCCGTGTTTGCCGGCATGATCGGCGTCACCTTCCTTGGACTCTTCCTCACCCCGGTGTTTTATGTGCTCGTCATGAAACTCGGCCGCCAGAAGAAGCCCACCTCCCTCCACGAGGCCGCCCCTAGCCCAGCCCCAGCCTTGATCGCTGAGCATTGATCCCCCTCTCGCGCCATCTTCCACTCGCTCACTCCCGCACCTCCCATGCGCTACCTTCTTCCCCTCCTCCTCACCACCACAGCCGCCATGGCCCAGGTGGGGCCAAACTACGAGCGCCCCGCCACCGTCACCCCGCCTAACTTTAAAGGCGTCACCTGGCGTGAAGCCCGCCCCGCCGCAGATCAGCCCAAAGGCAACTGGTGGAGTGTCTTTAAGGACGCCAAGCTCAATGAGCTCATGGCCGAGGCCACCGCCAACAACCAGAACCTCAAGGCCTCCATCGCCCGCTTTGATCAGGCCCGTGCCGCCGCTCGTCTCGCTCGTGCCGATCTCTTCCCCGTGCTCAGCGTGCCGCTCACTGCCGACCGCCAGCGCACCTCGGAGAATGCCATCAGCCCCATCCCCCTGAACGGCCTCTACTATGAAGGCCCCTCCTACAATGCCCTCACCGACCTCAGTTGGGAGCTCGACTTGTTTGGGAAAATCCGTCGTGGGGCCGAGGCCGGCCGCGCTGAGGCCGAAGCCGCCGCCGACACCGTGCACAACGTCCTGTTAGGCATCCAGGCCGATGTCGCCACCAACTACTTTAAGCTGCGCTCTCTCGATCAAGAGATCCGCTACGTCAAGGAGGCCGTCGGACTCCGTGGGGAGGCGTACAAGATCGCCAAAGCCCGCGTCGATGCTGGTGCCGGTAGCGAGTTGGAGCAGGCGCAGTCCGAAACCGAAGTCGCCTCCGCCGAAGCGGAAATCTCCACCCTCCAGGCCCAGCGCGACCAATTGGAGAACGCCATCGCCATCCTCCTCGGAACCAATGCCGCCAGCTTCCGCATCGCCCCCACCGGTGCCCCCCTGCGTAGCCCCCCGGCCATCCCCACCGGCGTGCCCAGCGATCTCCTGGAGCGCCGCCCCGATGTCGCCCAGGCCGAGCGCACCCTCGCCGCCGCCACTGCCCGCATCGGCGTCGCCAAAGCCCAGTTCTTCCCCAGCATCAAGCTCATCGGCCGCGCCGGATTCCAGAGCACGGACATCGATCTCCTCATGCAGCCCGAGTCCCTCATCTGGAGCTACGGCCCCAGCATCAGCCTCCCCCTCTTCAGCGGTGGTAAGAACATTTTCAACCTGAACAAAGCCAAGGCCACCCACGACGAAGCCCTCGCCGGCTACCGTCAGGCCTTTCTCGCCGCCGTGGCCGATGTCGAGACCAGCCTCTCCTCCATCCGTCACCTCGCCGTCGCCGCTGAGGCCCAGCAGCGCGCCAGCACCAGTGCAGGCCGCGCCTCCAGCCTCGCCCACACTCGCTACGAGTCCGGCACCAGCCCCTACCTAGACGTCATCGAGGCCAACCGCACCACCCTCGCCACCCAGCGCGCCACAGTTCAAGTCGCCAGCCAGCGTCTCATCGCCACCGTCTCCCTGATCAAGGCCCTCGGCGGTGGATGGGACCCCGCCCAGCCCGGTGCCCTCCCTGCCGTCATCCCCGACCCCGCCGCCCGCACCGTGCCCGAGTCCAAGCGCGGCTTCTTCACCAAGGTCAAGGGCCTCTTCGGCGGGAAAAAGACCGTCCAGCCTTGAGTTGAAACCACCGCGCCAGGGCCTTACATCCCTTTCCCCAGCGCCTCCAGCAGATAACGCGTGGCCGAGCGCAGAGCCGCTCTGAGTTCATCCATCTCACCGGTCTTGGCACTGCACGTCACCACCGCCGGGGGCCGCGTGAAACCGTGCATCTCAGGCAGAGGTGGGGTGGTCCGGTCGCTCTCCTTGTCACACGGGGCCTGCACCACGATGATCGCTGCCTTCTCCCCCGCCAGCGACCTCACATAGTCCAGCCAATAGGTGAGTGAATGGTGATGCAGAGACACAAGCTGCACCGCATGCGTGCTGGGCACCTGCGGATCAAATCCCAAGCCCCGCAGTTGCCGACAGATCTGCGTCTTCCCCGCCGTGCCATTGCCCAACATGCCGCAGGACCTGGAGCGCAGGCGAGACGCCTGCTGTTTCACGCGTCTCGCGGGAAACCGTTCTAGCGGATACGATCCAGGACGAAGCAATTACCTGTCTTGACCTGCAGGTCGGGGAACATCATCTGGCACCCCGACAAAGCGAGATAGATGCCTTGTGATTTTCACCTTGCTTGAGAGGGATTGTTTCTCTTAAAGGGGGCTTTGAACGAATCTCGATTCTCTCATCCCATGATGCGCCTATTTTGCCTTCTGAGTGTCACTTTCCTTCTCGGCTGTGGTTTATCCCATGGAGAGGATCGCTATCTGGCTGCAGGAGCATCGGCTTCGGACCGGGAGTGGCGAGCCTCGGACTACCGAGTGCTACTGAAACTGATCCGTGAAAAAAAGGTGCCCCTGCCCTATTTATCCGATCCAGACGGACAAAAGATTCTCCGGAGATTTTGTGCTCTAGAAAATCTGTCCTTTGGCCGAAATCGAGGCCTACCGTTGGAGACTCGGCTGCAAGACTTTTTAACCCTGCATCAGGGAACGGCCCAGATGGTGACCCTCTACGTCGGCGAGGTCGCAGAAGGCAGAAAGGGCGAAGCTGAAATGAGCCTGCTTTTGAGTTTCATGCTCCACACCTCAGCCTTGGGTATCGATTTGGTCGATGAGTTTTTACCCACCCTTCCTAAAGATGACAGTTCCTACGAAACCCGAATGGCAGGTCTGGTGAAAATGAAGTCAGGCTTGGCGACGGTCTTTGCCGGGGCTTATACCTCCATCGCAGAAGATGAGATCTACACGGACGCTCAGCGCTCTGCCATCCTGGAGGCAGTTTCTTTGACCGTTCCTCAATTTGCCACGGTCCTCGGAGAAGAGACCAAGAAGGAAATGGCCGACAAATTTGGCAAGCTCGCGGATCGCTTTCAATCATCTCAAGACCAGGAGAACCTTCAAAAGATCACAGCGAGCCTGAAGAAATGAACGCCACAGGCGATCCGGGGTGCTCACCCTCATCGAAGTAGCGGGTGGGAAATTGTCCCCTTAGATATCATCCCCCGTCCTCTCCGTGAGAAAGGGGGTGAGCATGCGAAGCGATTAACCTTCATCAGGGATTTCCGGCTCGACCAGTTGAGCCAGTTGGATCAGGGACTCCTGCCATCCCTGATAACACGCAGGCGCAGGAATGACGGCAGGCACTCCGGCCTGGGTGATGTTCAACTCCGTGCCGCAGAAGACTTCCTTGAGTTCGATGGTGACGTGCATCTCCCCCGGCAGATTGGGATCTTCAAACTGATCGGTGTAGCGGATGCGTTCATTGGGCGTGAGTTCGGTATAGGTGCCGCCAAAGGAATGACTGGAGCCCGTGGTGAAGTTGGTGAAGGACATGCGATAGGTGCCACCCACGCGGCCTTCGGAGTGATGCACCTTGCCTGTGAAACCAAACGGCGGCAGCCATTTGGCTTTGGCATCAGCATCAATAAAGGCTCGATAGACTCGTTCAGGTTTAGCACGCAGGACGCGATGCAGACGGATGGTTTGGGTATCAGTAGTCATGGGAAGTGTAACGGGGGCAATGTGATGACGAACCGAGGAAGCGATTGAGGACACTTTTCTGCGATTTATTTTCGTCTATATCCAGATCCCCATGCAAGACACAGCTCCGGAACAGATTCGAGCCAAACTGGAATCGCTTTATCGGGCGGAATCGGGGCGTATCCGAGCGACCCTGATTCGGCTGCTGGGTCAATTTGATCTGGCGGAGGATGCTCTGCACGATGCCTTTACCGCAGCTCTGGAGCATTGGCCGCGTGAGGGAGAGCCAGCCAACCCCACCGCTTGGTTGATCTCCACAGGACGTTTCAAGGCCATTGATACATTGCGACGTCGCGCGCGCTTTGATGCCAAGCTGGAAAAGATCGCTGCACAGCTGGAATCCGCAGCCATCTGTGAGCCGTTAGACTCCCAGGAAGAGCACATCGGAGATGACCGTTTGCGATTGATCTTCACCTGCTGTCATCCGGCCCTGGCTCCGGAGGGCCGCATCGCCCTGACGCTGCGTGAAATTTGCGGCCTAACCACAGAAGAAGTCGCGCGCGCCTTCCTCATTCCCGCCCCCACTTTGGCTCAGCGGATTGTTCGAGCGAAGGCCAAGATCCGCGAAGCCCGTCTTCCTTATGAAGTGCCTGATCGTGAGGCCTTGCCCGAGCGGCTGCCCCCCGTGCTGCAAGTGATCTATCTGGTCTTCAATGAAGGTTATTTTGCCTCCTCCGGCGCGTCTCTCACCCGCTTGGACCTTTCTGCCGAAGCGATTCGGCTGGGGCGGCTTGTGATGGAGCTTTTGCCGGAACCTGAAGTGCAGGGCCTGCTCGCTCTGATGCTCCTGCAAGAGTCTCGCCGGTCGGCCCGGAGCGCGGCCTCGGGAGAACTCATCCTGCTGGAAGATCAGGATCGTTCCTTGTGGAATCGCTCCTTGATCGAGGAAGGGATCGCCCTGGTCGAGCAAGCCCTGATCTCCCGCCGCTTTGGTCCCTACACTCTCCAAGCAGCCATTGCGGCGGTGCATGCAGAGTCTCCGAATGCGACCGCCACCGATTGGCCTCAGATCGTCGCGCTTTATACCAAACTGGCTGAAGTCGCCCCGTCCCCCATCGTCGAACTGAATCGAGCGGCGGCTGTAGCGATGCGAGACGGCCCTGAAGCAGGTCTGAAGCTCATGGACGCCCTGATGAAATCGGGTGAACTGTCACGCTACGCGCTGAGCCATTCGGCGCGGGCGGATTTACACCGACGTCTCGGTCAGCATGAAGAAGCCCGGGCGGCCTACGAATGCGCTCTCGTGCATTCCCAGTTGGAACCTGAACGCCGATTCATCGAGCGACGCCTGAGGGAATTGGCCTCAGTGTGATCCCATAAATCTTTTCAAAAAAGATTCAGCGCTGTCGAATTCAGACTCCTCCATCCGACCAGCCTATGAAACGATCCCCGTTTGAGGATCGTCGCCAGACTCAAACCAAACACAAAACCGATCATGAAATACATCTGCCTAGGTTACATCGAACCCAACAAACTGGAGTCTCTGCCGGAAAACGAATGCCATGCAATGATGGACGACTGCTTCCGCTATGATGATGAACTGAGAAGCCATGGCCACTTTGCAGGAGGCCATGCGCTGCAAGGCCCGAATACGGCCATGACCCTACGCTGGCAGGATGGCCAAGTGACGGTCACGGATGGCCCCTATGCAGAAACAAAAGAGCAACTCGGCGGCATTCTGATCCTGGAAGCTCGTGACCTCAATCACGCCATCGAACTCATGTCCAAGCACCCCGGTGTGAAAGCGGGACCGTTTGAGATTCGCCCTGCCGCGGATCTAAATGAAATGATTGAGGCCAGCGAGAAGCGTCGAGCCTAATGATGGCTAGAGTCATGAACTGACTGAATGACCAATGCAATCACCTGGAGATAAACTTGTTTTCACTCTGGGTGACTGCTGAGCGTTGGATAATCATTGCGGCAGCGTAGGCGTTTCAGAGGTATCAAAGCTCTCGAAATGCGTTCGATCACGCTCCTCAAAATAGGCACAGACAGGGGCGGAAACTAAAATCCGCCAGCCCCACAAGAGTAATCCCATCAAGGTGGCGGATATGCCCACGACAGCAAGGTGACGCAAGGGACCTTGGATTTCTGCCCCAAACCAAGTGACCGAATACGACCCGGGATCGAAGGGATAAGCGCAGGTGATTGCCAACACCAAGAGAAAGAACAATCCGATCCAGAGCTTGGCCCAGCCAAGGGAGCTAAGCCGTCCTTTCAATAGGCCGATGCCCACAGGGATCATGAGGATGGACAAGTTAATCGATGTCTTGTGGGACAACAAAGCTTCTGTGATCCGCCATCCGGCTGAGCATCCAAACAAAATAAACACCCAAGCCAAAAAAGTTAGGGCACGAGGGCGTTTCATAGAATCAAAAACCCATCAATTGAATCATCGCATAGATTCTTATTATTCGACAAGACAATTTGGTGTCTCTCCATCACTGGTTTTAACTTTGAACCAGCTTTTCTCGTGAAAAGCTTGTCCAACAACAGGCGTAGTCAGGGCACCCCCCTTGACGTTCCGAATGAGTAACCACGAATTCCCCAGCCATCGACCTCTCGTCTCTCGATTTTTGAGATGGGGCCTGAGGCTCATGCTGGTGGTCCCATGTCTGATCCAAGCAGAGACCATCGCTGACAAAGAACTGACAGGTTTACAAGCCGAGGCCAAAAAAGCGTTCAAGGAGCATGTGGCCCCTTTCGTCAAAGACTTCTGCCTGGACTGTCACGGCAATCGGCGCACCAAGGGAGGCCTGAATCTCGAACCCGCTCTGAAAAATCCCGGCGAGTCTTCCGCCAGCCGGAAATGGATGCAGGCATTTGCCAACGTCAACGCCCATGACATGCCGCCCGATGACTCGGATCAACCGGCAGCGAAAGAGCGGCAGCAGTTTCTGGATGCTCTGAATCAGATCAAATACCTGAGCCATAAAGACCCGGGGCCGTTTGTCATCCGACGTCTGACCAAAGTGGAGTATGGCAATACGCTGCATGATCTGTTTGGTGTGGATGCAGCGGTCGCGAAGGAGCTACCCGATGAAGTGGCCGGGCAAGGCTATCTCAACTCGCTCTCCCCGATGCAAACGGAGCAGTATTTGGAGATTGCCAATGCGGTGCTGGATCAAATCTGGCCCGAAGCAGGTCAACCCTCGGCACACTTTCAAAAACATTGGTTAGACCAATCCTCCACAAGCACGGCCACTCAACTGGCAAGTTCCTGGGCCAGACAGGCGTTTCGACGCCCAGCTTCCGAAGAAGAAGTGACCCTGCTCACAAAGGTTTATGCACTCGGTCAGCAGAACAAACTGGATCACTCTGCCTCTCTCAGGCTGATGTTGAAAGCGGTTCTAGTCTCTCCGCAGTTTCTCTTCATCACCCCCGCACAGGCCACCGCCGCAGGCCAGAAGATCGTGCCATTGGATGACTATCAACTGGCCTCCCGCCTCTCCTATCTGCTATGGGCCACCATGCCCGACTCGGAACTGAGTGCCCTGGCCGATGCAGGCACACTGCATGAGCCCGGCGTCTTGAAAGCCCAAGTCAAACGCCTGCTGACCGATGCCAGATCACGCGCCTTATTTGATGGCTTTGGGGCGCAGTGGCTAGGCTTGGGAGGGCTAGATAGTAAGACCTTCGATGCCAAGAAATTCCCCCAGATGACCCCCGCTCTACGCACCGCCATGTATGAGGAAGCGCGGCTCTTTTTCGGCAGCATCGTACGAGAGAATCGCAGTGTGGTCGCCTTCATTCAAAGCGACTACACCTTCCTCAATGAGCCGCTTGCTGCCATCTACGGATTGGAGAAAGAAGTGACGGGCACCAAGATGCGCAAGGTCAAGCTGACCAACGCCAACCGCGGTGGTATCCTCGGTATGCCCGGCATCCTGGCCACCACCTCCTTCCCAAACCGGACCAGTGCCGTCAACCGCGGTGTCTGGGTGCTGGAACAGGTGCTGGGTGAGCATGTGCCTCCTGCACCACCGAATGTCCCGGCCCTGGAAAAGCAGAATCAGAAGCAGGTGGAGAACCTGACGCTACGCCAACGCACCGAACTCCACCGCACGAATGCTGTGTGTGCGAACTGCCACAAGATCCTCGACCCCATTGGATTCGGTCTCGAGAACTTTGATGCGATTGGTCGTTGGCGTGATACCGATGATGCAGGAGGTGCCATTGATGCGGCAGGTGAACTGCCGGGAGGAAAACACTTCACCTCTCCCAAAGAACTGAAGAGCATCATCGCCGCACGAAAGGATGACTTGGCCCGAAACCTCACCGAAAAACTTCTGGCCTATGCCCTGTGCCGACAGCTGGAAGGCTATGACAAAATCGTCGTGGATCAGCTTCTAAAAACCATCGCCAAGGATGGTTATCGGATGCAAACGCTCATCAGTGAAGTGGTGGCCAGCTACCCGTTTTTGAATCGGCGGATCGAAGATTAACTGTTATAATACCCCATGACTCACAAACACCTCATCAACCGCCGCACCTGCCTCAAAGGTCTCGGAGCCACCCTAGGCCTGCCGTTGCTCGAAACCATGGGCTGGGCGGATGCGGTGAAAGGCAAGACCTCTTACAAACCTCCGGTGCGCATCGGTTTCATGTACATGCCCCATGGGGTCATCATGGATCAATTTTGGCCAGCATCGCCTGAGTCTTTCCTCAAGTCACCACCACCGGCCTTGGAGTCTCTGAAGCCCGTGTTGGATCAGTGCCTCCTGATGAAAGGCATCTCAGGAGTGCCGATTTCACCTTTCAACGGTGCTCCGCATGCCCTGGAGCTCTCCACCTGGCTTACGGCAACCCTGCCTGACCCGAGCAAGCGAAATCAAATCCACATCGCCATCTCAGCCGACCAGATCGCCGCCAACTACATCGGCGCGATGACATCCCTACCCTCGTTGGAACTGGCTACGATGCCACAGACGCACAAGGAGAATCAAGAGGGGTTGAACGAGGGGTATTATTCTCACTGCAGCTACCGCTCACCAACTCAAGCGATGCCCGCTGAGATCAATCCGCGCAGCGCATTGAATCGCTTGTTCGGCAAGTCCGACCCAGACAACAGCCAGCGTCAAGCAGATCCCCTGGAACGCCAGATGCTGGATCTGGTGATCGGGGGTGCCCGCAACTTGCGCAAAACACTACCTCACGGAGATCAACAAAAACTGGATGAATATCTGGATAGCGTGCGCTCCGTCGAACGACGCATCGCTGCCATTGAAATGCGCCAGAAAGAAGCCGCTCTCGAAAAAGCTGGAATGGCTCCCAGCAAGCGGAGTGCAACGGACTCTCCACCCATCGACATCCGTATTCCAGACGGTGACAAGCGTAGCGAATACATGCAGGTGATGTGTGACCTGAACGTCTTGGCTTTCCAGACGGATACCACCCGAGTGAGCACCTACATCGGCTCGACACCCAACGGCGTCTCCTATCCTGAACTTGGCTTCACCGACACACACCACTCTCAGACGCACCACAACAATCGAGCCGAGCAAGTGGCCAAAGTGGCTGCCATCACGGCGTTCAACATTTCCCAGTTTGCCTACATGGTGAAAAAGATGGCCACGCTTCGTGAAGGGGACGGAACTCTGCTGGATAACTGCATCATGATGTGGGGTTCTGGTTTGGAAGATGGAAACAAACACAGTCGCGAAAACCTCCCCTTCATCCTGGCGGGCAAAGGTGGCGGCTCCCTCAACACCGGACGTTTTCTTGCAGAGACTAAAGGCAACCAAGGCGATCTTCTCACGACTATCCTGACCTGTGCGGGGGTGCCGCTGGATCGACCGATCGGCATCGCTACCAAACAGATTCAAGAGATGATGAAGGCCTAACAAGTCACTGTGTCCTATATGGTTTGAGTTGTGCCCCTCTTCTGTGCCTTTGCTCGTTCACGAGAGCGTGCTGAAAAATGCTCGCTGACATTTGGTTCTGATTGATTGCGACCGCCAATTATCCGACATGAGCTAATCAAAACAACCAATCATGCGGCCTAACAGGTAGCATTTCACATTTTATTCTAACTTGGATTAAAGACTTGTCGGCGGTGTTATCTTAGGCGTTAGATTCGGCGACCTCCATGAGTGAGCGCCTGCCTCCACCCCAAACTGAATACTTTTTTGAGCATCCGCCCTGGAATAATCATTGGGTGCTGTTTGGGCTTGCCTTGGCCATGTCCTGTTTCGATTTTCTGGCGGGCCCTGTGATCATGTTCCCTGTCTTTTTTGTGATTCCTGTGGCTTTGTTAGCCTGGAATTGCGGACTCCGCACAGCCCTTAAAATGGGGGCAGTTCTCTGCATCATTCGCTTCTGCATTCAGTATGCATGGGGCATTCCGTATGAAGTGCATGTGGCTGTGATCAACGCCGTTTTGCGGGTTGGGATTCTCTTCTTCATTACCTTCTTGATCGGCAAGCTCTCTCAGCAGACCAAAGCTCTTCGAGCACGCGTGCGCACTCTCGAAGGTATCTTGCCCACCTGCGGGTTTTGCAAAGACATTCGTGATGAGAACGGGTGCTGGCACGAAATCGAAGACTATGTCACCTCACGCACTGAAGCGCAATTCAGCCACAGCGTTTGTCCCAAGTGTGTCGCCAAACACTACGGCGACATTCCCCAGGAAAAGGTGCTGGGGGAAGCCCCCTCACCCTCCTGAGAAAATCGATCCGGTGCGCGTGAAGTCGCGAATTCAACACGGCCAGCTTACCCGTTTTGCTCCCGACTGTCCGATAAGCGACGTCTGAGTGATCTTTACCGATCACTCTAGCACCGCTCCATCGGACCAAGACATCCGATCATTGAAGATCAAAACGATCCAGATTCATCACCTTGCTCCATGCCGAGACAAAGTCGTGGACGAACTTGGCCTGGGAATCCGCCGTCGCGTAAACTTCAGCCACCGCGCGTAATACCGAGTTAGAGCCAAAAATAAGATCCACGCGAGAGCCAGTCCATTTGACTTGCCCTGTCTTACGATCACGACCTTCAAAGGCTTGTTCATCTCGGGAAACAGGCGCCCAAGCGGTGCTCATGTCGAGGAGATTGACGAAGAAGTCGTTGGTAAGCGTTCCTACCTTATCCGTGAAGACTCCAGCTTTACTTCCACCGACATTGGCACCCAGCACACGCAAACCGCCAATAAGCACCGTCATCTCCGGAGCGGTCAAGGTCAGCAACTGAGCCTTATCGATGAGCAATTCTTCAGCGGGAATGGAATACTGCCCTTTGAGGTAATTACGGAAACCATCTGCGTAGGGTTCCATCACATCAAAGGATTCCACGTCAGTCTGCTCCTGAAGCGCATCCATTCGACCAGGGCTGAAAGGGACGCTGATTTCATATCCAGCTGCCTTGGCAGCCTGTTCCACAGCCGCGTTACCAGCCAGAACAATGAGATCTGCCATGGAGATCTTTTTGCCGTGAGCTGCGCTGCTGTTGAACGCCGTTTGGATGGCTTCTAGCTTAGCCAGCACATGAGCGAGCTGCTCAGGCTGATTGACATCCCAATCCTTCTGCGGCGCAAGACGGATGCGAGCACCGTTGGCTCCACCACGCTTATCCGAGCCCCGGAATGTCGAAGCCGAAGCCCAAGCCACGCTCACCCATTCGGATCGGCTTAGACCGGAAGCTAGGATCTTAGTCTTCAAGGAAGCCATATCCTGATCATTGATCAACGGATGATCCACCGCAGGGATCGGGTCTTGCCAGATAAGTTCTTCTTGAGGCACCTCAGAGCCTAGATATCGGGCACGTGGCCCCATATCACGGTGAGTCAGTTTGAACCAGGCACGAGCAAAGGCAGCGGCGAACTGATCCGGATTCTCCAGGAAACGACGGGAGATCTTTTCATACTCGGGATCGAAACGCAGCGCCAAGTCGGTGGTCAGCATGCTTGGAGCAATGCGTTTCGAGGCATCATGAGCATGAGGTACCGCCCCCTCCCCACCGCCATTCTTGGGTTTCCACTGATGTGCTCCAGCAGGGCTCTTGGTCAGTTCCCATTCATAACCGAACAGGTTCTCAAAGAAGTTATTGCTCCACTGAGTCGGCGTGGTGGTCCAGGTCACTTCCAGACCACTGGTGATGGTGTCGCCGCCTTTGCCCGAGCCAAAGCTATTTTTCCAGCCGAATCCTTGCTCGGCCAGTCCTGCGGCCTCCACATCATCCCCCACATGGCTGGCGGGAGCCGCACCATGAGTCTTACCAAAAGTGTGCCCCCCAGCGATGAGAGCCACCGTTTCCTCGTCATTCATGGCCATACGGCCAAACGTATCGCGGATATCATACGCAGCCTTGATCGGATCAGGATTCCCATCGGGTCCTTCGGGGTTCACATAGATGAGCCCCATTTGCACCGCTGCCAGGGGATTCTCTAGCTTTCGACTATGGATATCACCATCGGCATCATCATCGGACACGACCACACCTCGGCCTTTTTCCACACCTTCAGAACCGTGGGCATAACGTTTGTCTCCGCCTAACCACGTGGTCTCGCGGCCCCAATAAACGTCCAGATCAGGTTCCCAAGTATCCTCGCGACCACCGGCAAAACCGAACGTCTTAAAGCCCATCGTTTCCAGAGCGACATTCCCGGTAAGAATCATGAGGTCCGCCCACGAGATCTTACGGCCATACTTTTGTTTGATCGGCCACAGCAGACGGCGCGCTTTATCCAGACTGACATTGTCCGGCCAGCTATTCAGCGGAGCAAATCGCTGCTGCCCTCGGCCACCACCGCCACGACCATCACCCGTGCGATAAGTGCCTGCACTATGCCAGGCCATTCGGATAAAAAGAGGTCCGTAATGACCAAAGTCCGCAGGCCACCAGTCCTGAGAGTCCGTCATCAGAGCTGCCAGATCCTTCTTCAAGGCCGCCAGATCCAGGCTCTTGAATTCCTCAGCATAATTGAAACCTTGCCCCATCGGGTTCGACTTGGAGGAATGCTGATGCAGCAGATCCACACGCAGCAGCTTCGGCCACCAATCGCGATTCGTCGTCCCTGTGCTGGGAGCGTGGTGGAAAGGGCACTGACCTTTGGGCGCGGCGGCGGAGGTCACAGGACAGGATGAGGCTTCGTCTGACATAGAGGTTCTTTTTTGAGTTGAAAGAAGGTGACGCGAGGCTCCAGCTATTACGTTCCTCGACAGGCTCGAAGAACACTAGAATCTTTCTTTTACACGCTTCGCCTAGCTGGAGGGAAGCCTGTTTTATCATTTCATCACCCGGACTCTTTTGATGAAAGAAAGTCCTCGCCGTTTAAGCCCTCCCTAAGCTATGTCTGGTTGGGTTTGCAACCATTGCTTCCCTCACTTCAACTCTCGATCCTCACTCCATGAAGTCTTGTTCCTTTTCTCTCATTCGCTTCGGATCACTTAGCGCCGCCCTGGTTTTAGCCAGTTGCCAAACCACCGATAAAACCGGGAGCGTCCCCGAGACAGAAACACCAACAGCCATTGCTTCCCCCACTATTTCCGCCCCCGTGCCACCTGCTTCCACCACACCCGACGCTTCTGGCTGGGTGTCCACAGCCAGTGGCCTGCGATACAAGGTGCTGAGCTCCGGCCCCGCAGAAGGGCGGTCACCGACGATGTTTGATTCCGTCATGGTTCACTACCGCGGCACGCTTACAGATGGCACGGTGTTTGATAGCTCCATTGAGCGCGGAACGCCTGCTACCTTTGGCGTCGGTCAGGTCATCCCTGGCTGGACCGAAGCCTTGAGGATGATGAAGCCCGGCGATCAATGGGTGCTCTACATCCCATCTAATCTGGCCTATGGCAGCCGGGCTGTCGGAGGCAAGATTCCACCGAATAGCGATCTCATCTTCCAGGTCGCTTTGATTCAGGTGTTATAAGCACACACGCCACAGTCTTCTTGGTTAGGGCAGGCCAAAGCTGGCCTGCCCTTTACCTTGAACCTTTGGTTTATGCTCCTTGCAGAGCCTGCTCGATGTCTGCCTTGAGGTCATTGATGTGTTCAATGCCCGCGGAAATACGGAGCATACCAGGCTGAACCCCTGCACGGATCTGCTCTTCAGCGGAAAGCTGAGAGTGTGTGGTGGAGGCCGGATGAATGATCAGGGTCTTGGCATCCCCCACATTCGCCAGATGCGAGATGAGTTTCAGATGGTTCACAAAATTCTCGGCGCGGGCACGATCCCCCTTCAGTTCAAAAGACAAGACACCACCGAAGCCACGCTGAAGGTATTTTTTGGCGTTGGCATGCGTGGGGTGATTGTCCAAACCTGGATAGTTGACAGAAGCCACCTCAGGATGTGCGGCAAGCCAGTGAGCCAAAGCCAGAGCATTTTCACAGGTGCGTTCGACACGCAGAGACAGAGTCTCCAGCCCCTGAAGAAGCATGAAAGAATTGAATGGGCTCTGGCAAGGGCCCCAATCACGCAGACCTTCGATACGGCAACGGATGATGAACTGAATGTTTCCCATCGGCCCACCGACACCGAAAACGTCATTTAAGACGAAACCGTGATAACTCGGTGAAGGGCTGGTGAACTGCGGGAACTTGCCATTGCCCCAGTCATAGGTGCCAGCATCGACGATGACCCCCCCCATGCTGGTGCCATGACCGCCGATCCATTTCGTCGCCGACTCGACCAAGATATTGGCACCCCATTTCAAAGGCTGACAGATCGCACCTCCAGCGCCAAAGGTGTTATCCACGATCAAGGGCAGATCGTGCTTTTTAGCCAGAGCCACAAACGCATCGAAGTCAGGCACCGTCAGCCCAGGATTACCGATGGTTTCCAGATAGATGGCCTTGGTCTTCCCATCAATGAGCGGCTCGAAGCTTTCGACTTTGACTCCATCGGCAAAACGAGCCTCGACACCGATGTTCTTGAACGCGTTTTTAAACTGATTGTAAGAGCCCCCATAAAGATGGGAGGTGGTAACGAAGTTATCCCCCACCGATGTGATGTTATTGATGGCAATGAACTGGGCAGAGTGCCCTGAAGACGTGGCCAAGGCTGCGACACCACCTTCCAAAGCAGCGATCCTTTTTTCGAACACGTCATTCGTGGGATTCATCAGCCGTGTGTAGATGTTCCCAAACTCCTGTAGTGCAAACAGGCGGGCACCATGGGCCGAGTCTTTGAATTGATAAGCGGTGGTCTGATAGATCGGCACCGCACGGGACTGAGTGGCCGGATCGATTTCCTGACCGGCATGGAGCTGAAGCGTCTCGAAATTCATCAGAGGATTGGATTAGGTTGGTTGGGTTGGAAAAAGCCAGGAAGGTTGGCTCCCAGCTCAACGGACTAGACCTGAGGGGACGCCCCAAGTCAATGCAAGGGGATTGATCTCGACTGAACAGAAACTCCGTCGTCACTTCGTCAGCCACTTGACCGACATAATCTGCTCAATCTCCATCTTGCCTCCGGCCTCTGGGATGTCTTCCATGCTTTTCTGCCAGGTAATGACACAACGACGACCGAGATAAGAACCAGGATCTTCCACCACTTGATCGACGCTGGCGTCAGGCTGCAGAATGAAATACGAGACTTCCTCACCTTGAGCAGTGCGCAGTTGCCAATGAAAATAATCGCCTTCCTCAATACCGATGAAGACGCCTTCTTGCTGCTGCGTTTTCGCCGCTGCCCCCTTCCCAGCTTTGCCAGATTTGGCCTTGTTCAAAGCCTCGACAAAGGCTTTGCAGTTCGTTTCGTAAAGCTCCGTGGTGGCTTGATAATCCTCGCTATGCAGGACTGGAGTAGGCTTTTCCGTGGTAAGCCAACGGAAGATCGCCCCATCTTGGAAATAGAGGCGCTCTTCGACCTTGGCTCCCTTCTGGCTGACAGAGCCTAAGTGATACGTATTGAAGACGAAGAGTGGCTGCTGCCCTTCGAGATAATACTCAGTCACACCATCCCCGTCGCCATTGGACCGCGCCACAATCTTTTTCAACTCGCCCCCCTCGAACCAACCCGTGAGGGCAAATTCCACAGGCTCATCCCGGTAGGTCGCATTGACCTGACGCATCTTGGTCTGCGCGGCATTGATGGCTGCATAGATCTTGCGATGATGCGCCGTCTCTTCCTGGGCATAAGCCACAGATCCAAATTGGAGTGTGGCGACTAAAACGGCAAAGGAGATCCACCCGAGAAGCACTTTCATCATGGGCGAGGAGTGGACTAAAAAGTTAAAAAAGCAAGAGCTTAACTAACACCCACCGACTTAAGGTCACTCGCCAGCCCAGAGTTTCACATCATCAATCTGGCAGATGCCTAGATCTATCCCCTTGAAGTCAATCTGAGCTTGGCCTGCCATGTCGATGTTCGCACTTTCAAAGACGTGTTTCTTGCCATCGACTTGAAAGAGTATTTTACCCTTCTTGAGCTCAATCACCACATCGTGCCATTCATTGAGCGAAAACAACGGCTTCTCGGTAGGAAGGGTCTCGACGTTTTTCTTGATGGTCAGTGTCGTGGCTTTTTCGCTGAAGATCAGGGTGTGAATGTGATGCCCGAGATCAAGCAGCGGAAAACCTTTGGTATACCCTTTTCCATCGTAACGCACCCGCATCGAATAGACGAAATTTTCAGGCACCTTCTTGAGCCAAATCACCGGCTTAAAGCCCGCATGTCCTTTATCACCTTTGGCCAACATCTTCGTCTGAAATTCCTTGGAGGATTGACTGCCTGTCAGCACGCCATCCTTGATTTCCCAAGTCGTGCTTTGGCGCACCTCCCAAAAATCTGTATTTAACACCCCCTTGGAAAAGTCATCTTCATAAACAAGACGAAGTTTCTGAAACAGCTCGGACTTGAAGGGTATGTGGTCTATCGCCATTGCGGCGGGAAGAGCGGCGAACGAAGCCCATGCCAATAAGAATCGGGTAACTTTTTTCATAAATAATCCACAACTAGAACTCCCGAAAACGTAGACCCTTCATTTGTCTTGCGGATGAATCAAACGCACCACTCGTTTAATTAAAGTGAAACGCCGCTCTAGCTCCAAGGCTTTAAATCAAGGCCTCTACGGAGAAGGCCCTGAGCCAGACAAGTCACGAAGGTAAATTGATACGTATCCGCAAGCCTCCCCCTGCCCTCAGAGAAGCGTCAATACCACCGCCACAGGCGACGATGCAACGTTTCGCAATGGCCAAGCCGAGCCCGCTTCCTCCCGTATTGCGATTCCGCGCCGACTCGGGCCTGTAAAAGGGCTCAAACAAGCGGGTGAGGGCGACTTCAGGCACCCCTGGGCCACGATCTTCGATGGCGAGGGTGAGGGTGAGATAGGTCGCGTCCTGCTCGGCAGTGATGTCAATAGCGCTACCCGGCGCATAGCGCACCGCATTCCGCAGAATGTTCCCCAGCGCCCGGTCCAGAGCCTGTCGCAGAGTGTGGAGCTGGATCAAGGGCACCGACAGATTCACGGTAGCTTCGGCGGCCTCGCGTGCGATCACCTGCTTCAACAGATCCCCCAATTCAAAGGATTCCGGTTTCTCCCGTTCCGGTAGCGTCTCCGCTTTGGAAAACACCAGCACTTCCTCGACGAGACGAGCCATGTGCTGGAGCTCGCGATCCAGTTTCTCCAGATAAGGTGCCTGATCGGACGTGCTCCGCTGGCCGAGCACACCGATGGCCATCTGCATGCGGGCGATAGGGCTGCAAAGTTCATGCGCCACATCTGCAGTGATGCGCTTTTGCTGACTCACATAGTCGCCTAACTGATCCGCCATCGCATGGATGGAGACGGAGAGCTCGCCCAATTCATCGGGACGCGTGCTCCCGGGCTCCAGACGCTCATGGAAGCGGCCTTCGGCAATGCGACCCGCGACACCATTCAACCGCTGAATGAAGCGCGTCAGGCGATGCACGAAGGGGAGCCAGATCACAACCGAAACCACAACGGCGGCGGCCAGCATCCAAACCCAAGGCCATGGATCCAGGAGCAATCCACCTGCTGCTAGCCCACTGGAACGGATCACCAGGGTCTGGGAGCGCTTCGTCTGAGCGGAAATCAAATCCAATTGAACCCCTGCCCAGTAATAAGCAGGATCCCCGGCCCGCAGGATGAAGCGGGGTTTGGCTGGCGCATCTGCTGGTCGGCGTTGCATGGGGCGAGGAGGGCGCTCTTGAGGGGGACGTCGGTCCACCAGCTTCGGTTTGACGGCCTCGGGCACAGGCACGTTCGGGCCATGAAGTTGCTGCGCTTCTCCGGAAAAAAGAGCCAGGGTGACTCCATGGGCCTGGGCCAGTTCGTTCAACCAGGCATCCCACTCGGGTTCAGGTAGGCGAGACAATTCGTAGCTCACCTTATCCCCAAGCGCGGAGAGGCGCTCCCCCGGCTCACCGGAAAGCATCCAGTCCATCCCTAAGCGAAATTGAGCGGAGAGAAAGGCAAAGCCTAACAAACCCAGAATCAAAAGATTCACCAACAGCCAGACGAGAATCTGGCTGTAAAGGGGCCTACGTATTCGTTTCATCGGCCTGGGGTCACGAGTTGGTAACCGTAGCCACGCACGGTTTTAATGAAACGCGGTTCCTTGGGATCATCGCCCAGCTTACGCCGCAGTCCGGAGATGTGCATGTCAATCGCCCGGTCAAACACATCCCATTCGCGATCCGCCACTTCCTCGATGAGTTGCTCGCGTGTTTTGACCCGTCCATGGGCCTTCGCCAGGCTCAGCAGCAGACCATACTCCGCGGGTGTGAGTTGGAGCGATTGGTCATCCAGCACCACTGCATGCGTTTCAGGATTGATGCGCAGACTTCCCACCACGATCTCTTTGACCGATGATAGCGGTGTGGCTTCGGCCACCCAACCTGAGCGGCGTAATACCGCCCTCAGTCGTGCGAGAAGCTCTCGTGAGGAAAAGGTCTTGGGTAGGTAATCATCGGCACCTAACTCCAGCCCCACCACTCGATCCACCTCTTCTCCACGCCCGGTTAGCATGAGCACCGGCACCTTCGAATGAGCCCTGATACGCCGAAGAACTTCAAAGCCATCACAGCCCGGAATCATCACATCCAAAATGACGGCTGACCAAACTTCAGAAACTGCCCGCTCGGCACCGCTTGGCCCTTCATGCACAGCTTCGACCTCGAACCCCATCGGGCTAAGGTAATCGGCCACCAACTGGCAGAGCTCGGCATCGTCATCAATGATCAAAAGGCGCATGGCACGGCACTTCGAAGAGAAACTAGCCAGAATAGATCTCGGACTCCAGCATCTTTACGAGATCCTGACAAAACAGTTCCTGGGTCTTGATCAAGCGCTGACATTGACCTGCCAGCATGGGTTTTATGAAAGCCATCTTCCTCGGCATCCTCAGCCTCCTTCCTCTGCTCGGCGTGGCACATGACCTCACCGTTCCTCTCGATGACGATCCAGATCGAGAAGCCTTACGCGCTCACATTTTAAGCGATTGGCACCAGTATCAGGCCCAGCGTTTGGCCAAATCAGCGACGGCCTCGGCTCCCACCTTTTCACGTTCACCTCATCATACGCTGCAGGTAGCTTCCTCAAGCCACGTCTTAGCTTTAGCGGCCCAAGCCATCGCAGCTGAAGCGATGATCCCCGAGACGGCCAAAGCCTTCTTGCCCTTCAAAAAGTTGGACCTCCGAGAAGAGGGTGGGTTCCTCTACATCGGCTCTGATGGACTGCCGGAGCATGGCATGATGGTAGGCATCACTGCTTGGCAGCAGCAGGTGCCCTTACCCCAAAGCTACTGGGGTGATAATACCTGGCGTCTCCCGCTTCATCCCAGACCTGCCGCACAACCTGCCCTAGTCAAAGACCGCTTTCTGCGGGGTGCCATTGCTCTGGCCGCCAATGGCATCCCGATTTTCAACCCGCAGAACAATCGCGGTGAGATCAGCCAAGAAATCGGCGAACTCGATCAATGGGGTGGTCATTGCGGGCGGGCGGATGATTACCATTACCACGTGGTGCCGCTGCACTTGCAAGCGCGGGTGGGCAAGGGCCTGCCCGTCGCTTATGCCTTGGACGGGTATCCTATCTATGGACTCACAGAGCCTGATGGCAGCTCGGTCTCCGGCTTGGATGAATGCCATGGGCATGAAAGCATCACGCTCGGTTACCATTACCATGCCAGTCTGAAGTATCCCTATGTCATTGGCGGTTTCCATGGCGAAGTCACCGAAGCGGAGGGGCAGGTGGACCCACAACCGCGCGCTCACCCGGTGCGGCCAGCACTGCAAGCCCTACGTGGGGCCAAAATCACCGGTTTTGAAAAACAAGGCCCTCAAGGTTACCAGCTCCGCTATGAGGTGAATGGAGATCCACGCAGCATCACCTACCAAATCAATGCCGACGGGACCTATCCCTTTCGTTTTAACAACGGGCGGGAAGGCATGGTCGAAGAGACCTACAGCGCACTAACGACAGGAAGCGGAGGGCGCGAACCCAAACGAGACGCTGACCGCAAACGGATGCCGGAAGAAGGACGCCGACGGTCGGAGCCGAAAAACGATGAGCCCCCACGCAAGGATTCCCAGCCCTCGGCAACCTCTCCAAGAGCCATCCTAAACCGCATCGAATCTCAGGCCGATGCCAATGGGGATGGTCTCATCAGCGCTGCAGAATATGCCGCACATGTCAGGCGTGCTGCCAGTCAAAAAGGTCTATCTGTAGATTCAGCCCTCCAGGCGGCTAGGCAAGTCTTCGCAGATCAGGACACCAATCAAAATGGGCAGCTAGAATCCGCTGAGTGGCAGAGCGAACCTAGCCCAACGTTGGAGACAGAATCGAAGGAAAAACGCCGACCTACTCGCAGTCAGGTGGCAAACGAGAGCCCCTCTCCGGCCACCCGCAGCAGTGATGGCCGCTTTCTGCTCAGCAGCCCAGCGGTGGCCGATGCCGCAGAACTCCCGGCTGAACACACCGGAGATGGTGCCGGTATCAGCCCAGCCCTCACCTGGGAAAATCCGCCTGAACACACTCAAAGTTATGCATTAATCATGGATCATCAGGATCGCGATGGAAACATGAAGTGGTATTGGACAGTCTATAACATCCCTGCCTCAGCACGCTCACTGCCCAAGGATAACCGGGAGATCGGCAGCACAGGCACCGGCTTCAAAGGGGCTGTCGGCTATGAACCCCCACACTCCAAAGGTGCCGGTGCGCACACCTATGTCATCACGCTTTATGCCCTGGACAGCCCGCTCGTCATCTCGGGCACACCCGGACGGGTAGAACTGCTGAACGCCATGCAGGGGAAGATATTGGCTTCCTCGTCCCTACACGTCGTGCATACCAGCCTGGGTGCTGGTGGAGAAACAAGTCGGAGAGACCGCCCATCTCAGCCTCCCACCTCTGATCGTGGAGATAAACCCTCCCCACGCGGTGGCTTTTCTGGTCTTATCAAACCCACATTGACGGATACGATGAAGCTCAATGTCTATGCCGATAACTGGTTCATGCTTTATATCAATGGCCGCTTAACTGCTGTGGATAGCATCCCCTTCACGCCTCACAATGTGGTCAGCGTGGATGTCCTGCCTGAATATCCGATGACGATTGCCGTGCTGGCCAAAGATAATGCGGATCCAAAGACCGGGCTCGAATACGGCAGCAGTATCGGTGACGGCGGTTTCATCCTCAAGTTCGGTGATGGCACCGTGACCAATGCCACCTGGAAAGCCAAAAGCTTTTTCCACGGCCCCTTGAAGAGGGATGCCAACCATCCTCAAGTCATCCAGGAGCCTTTACCCGACCATTGGTGGCAAGTGGACTTTGACGACAGTGCTTGGAAGTCAGCACAGGAATACAGCCTCGAAGCGGTGGACCCGAAACAGCCTTATTACGATCATGACTTCGAAGGTGCCAAGTTCATTTGGACTGAGGATCTGGCACTGGATAACACCGTCATCTTCCGCACCCGAGTGGAGAAACCCGGCTGGCAGCCCCGTTGGAATACTCGACCTGACCTGGATGTGACCGAAGCCCCGATGCGCTGAGCACGCTAGAAAACCTAACCAACTCAATTGCCACAACCATGAACCGATTTTTCATCCTCAGTCTCGTAGGGTTAAGCTTCGTTACTCGGCTTCCCGCGGCTGAGACGCCGCCCAATTTCGTGGTGATACTCGCGGAGGCGCAGGGATGGGCCTCCATGTCTGCACCGCAGGACGACCGTCATCCAGAGGCCTCCCGCAGTGATTTCATTCGCACGCCGACCTTGGATGCTCTGGCCGAACGAGGAGCACGCTTTTCAGACTTCTATGCGGCTTCACCACGCTGCACGCCCACACGAGCGGCCTTGGTAACAGGCAGAAACCCGGCCGCTTTAAAGATGACCTTTGTCAATGAGGGGAAGAAAGACGGTCTCGTCCAGCCAGGAGATCGGGTGATCCAGCCCACCTGCATCACAGAGCTGCCCGCCGGTATCGCCACACTCGCCACACTTTTGAAACAGCAAGGATATGCTACGGCCCACTTTGGAAAATGGCATCTGGGTCGGGCCAATCCGCGCGAGCATGGTTACGATGAAAATGACGGAGCCAACAGCAACGGAGGACCGGATGAGGTGGAAGATCCCAATCCTAAACAATGTTATGCCATTGCCGAGCAAGGTATGGCGTTCATGGATCGCCAAGTCAAAGCGCGCCGCCCCTTCCTGCTACAGCTCTCGCAGTATCCGGGGCGTGGGCCGGTGACGGCGCGGGAGGACACCTTGGAGGCGGTGCGTCGTCGCCTGGGCACGCGCATGGACTTTCAGCGCATTGGTTTGGCCGCAGGCAATGAAGAGATCGATAAAAGCCTGGGTTTAGTGGTGGAGAAACTACGCGCACTCGGTGCGCTGGAAAACACCTATATCATTTACACGGCCGATCATGGTGCCCAGGGAAACAAGGCGAACGGCGTGCTCAATCAGGGTAAAGGCAGCGTTTGGGAAGGTGGTCTGCGCGTGCCTCTGCTCATCTCAGGCCCGCACATCCCCCCACGTCT
Source organism: Prosthecobacter debontii (assembly GCF_900167535.1). Classification (NCBI taxonomy): domain Bacteria; kingdom Pseudomonadati; phylum Verrucomicrobiota; class Verrucomicrobiia; order Verrucomicrobiales; family Verrucomicrobiaceae; genus Prosthecobacter; species Prosthecobacter debontii. The sequence goes on along the minus strand of NZ_FUYE01000004.1, from coordinate 315,808 downwards.
ATTTTGTCATGCACCTGCCAGCACGATGGATGTGCTGCCGACTATCCTGGAACTTGCCCGATGTTCGCTCCCTGTGCCTGGTCTTGAAGGCAGCAGCCTCGTGCCGCTTCTGCGAGGTGCTCAAGAACTGCGGCGGTCTCAGGACAGCCTAGTTATCCATTTTCCTCATTACGACAAAGATCCTCTCGGCCCGGCATCTGCCCTCTACTGGCAGCACTGGAAGCTCATCCGCTTTTATGAAACCGATCAGCGTCTGCTGTTTGACCTCTCTGGAGACATCGAGGAGCGAAAAGATCAAGCCAAGGAGCAGCCGCAAATCGCAGCCCAACTCGATCATCGCCTCACCACTTACCTGAATCAGGTGCACGCGGATCTGCCGCGCCCCAATCCCAACTATGATCCTGAGGGCGCACGCAGTGGAGATCGACGCGGGGGCCAAGGGCCAGGCAAGAAAGGCAATCCAAAAGCTCAATGAGCCGCCATGAAAACGATACTACCAACATTCATTTTGTTAGGCTTGATTGTGATCCTCACCCATGGTCAAGAAGGTGGTGGCCAAGAGCGTGGTGGTCGAGGAGCAGGCCCGGGAGGGCAGGTCGAACCCGCCGTAGTCCCTTCCTATCTGTTTAACCTTTGGCTCTGCCGCCCTGGCGCGGATCAAATCACGGTCAGTGTCGTTGCTTGGCAACCCTTGGAAGCGTTCATCGAATACGATTCCCCTGCACGACAAACTGCGGCACTCAAACTCGAGCCGGGCCAGCCTCACGGCTTTGTTTTGGATCAACTCAAGCCCGATTCTCTCTACTCCTATCATCTTGTCTATCGTGCGGCCGATGGAGTCGCCGTCTCCGATGAGGAGCGTCAATTCCGCACTCAGCGTCAACCTGGACACAGCTTTACTTTTGCGATCCAGGCCGATTCACATCTGGACGTGAGCACGGATGTGCGTGTTTATCGCCAGACCTTGGCCAATATTCGTCAAGATCAGCCAGACTTCATGATCGATTTGGGAGATACGACCATGGTGGACAAGTTTGGCAGCTTTTACACCCGCGCCGAATCTCAATACAAAGCCCAACGTTATTACCTGGGACAGGTGGCCCATAGTGTGCCGCTTTTTATGGTGCTGGGAAACCACGACGGCGAGCGAGGAGATCGACCTGAGATGGCTGAATGGTCATTAACCCAGCGCAAAAAGTGGTTCCCGAATCCTCAGCCTGGAAGCATCTACACAGGCAACCCTGAGCCGAAGGAAAACTGGTATGCCTGGGAGTGGGGAGATGCCCTTTTCATCGTTTTGGATCCCTTCTGGGAGACGACACAGCGCCGGAGTGATGATCCCTGGAGCATGACCTTGGGCAAAAGACAATATCAGTGGTTAGACCAAACCTTAGCCAACAGCCGTGCCAAGCAAAAGTTGGTGTTCATCCATCACCTCGTGGGCGGCCTTGGCCGAGATGTTCGCGGCGGTGCCAAAACAGCCGCCTATATGGAATGGGGGGGACTCGATGCCAACGGCAGCAACGGTTTTTCCCAGAATCGTCCTGATTGGTCTCTACCGATCCATGCGCTGCTGGTTAAATATGGTGTCAAAATCGTCTTTCACGGTCATGATCACCTCTACGTGAAAGAGGAACGGGACGGCATCATTTACCAGGAAGTGCCGCAACCTGGACACCCCAGCGGAGGCACCCGCAGTGCCGAAGAATATGGTTACTCTGGCATTATCCACGGCAGCAGCGGCCACCTGCGCGTCACCGTGCGTCTCGATGGCGGTCAAGTGGACTACGTCAGAAGCCAAGTTTCCGGAGTCACCCGGAACGATACCGCCAATGGTACCATTGAGTCCAGCTACAGCTTTTGAGAATGGCATCCCCCTGCACCTCAATGGCACTCAAAATGAAACATCGATCACCTGACCAACTCATGCTGGAAGGCATGGAGGGATTCAGAGAGGGTCTGGAGGCGATCTCTTTGAGCGAGCAGGTATTGCTCGCGAGCTTGAGCATCTTCCTTGGCAGGTTCTAGCAAAGGTAGAAACCTGCCAAAGAGGGTGGAGACATCATGATGCACCTGGGTCTGAAGCATCTCGCGTAGCTTGACCGTCGAGGTCTCCAGACGATCTGCTAACTGAGCACGGGTGGAGTTCAGCGTGGTCTGAGTGATGAGAAGAGCAAATCCCAGCAAGAGCAGCCCTCCGGCCCCCGTGATGGCGGCACCGATGGGCCCATCAAAATACCACGCGATGGCGACGGCGGTAATGACGGGAAGAATTAGCCAAGGCACCCAACGAGCGCGTTTGCGCGCCCGCAGCAGACCGGGTTCGATGGCTTCATCGAGCTTCAGCCCAAGCACGAAGCGGCGGATGGTGCTATCGATGTGCACAGCGAAGAGACGACGGATATCTGGGTCTGTCTCGGCGGGTAATGGAGCGTCTGATGGGAACAGACTGCCGCGCCCCTGCACATGCAGGAAGCGATCGTATTGCAGGTAGTCTTCCTCCAGGATGATGCCAACCTGGCGCCACCTGTCTCCACTGCGATGCTGGAGATCCTGAAAGAGACGATGGTCCAGACTCTCGGGCTTGATTTCCTCCTCCTCGCCCGGCCCTTTCTTGAAGGCCTGACTGGTGGAGAGGACGTCATCCGCCATGTCGGCCACGCGCACACAAGATTCATGATAGTCTCGTTCGGTTGCGTCCAGGGCAGGAAGAATTTTCTTCAGGGTGCGATCGACCTGCATTTCCCGTTCCGTGAGGAACTCCTGAATCAGTCCCGCAGTCTGCTGCACCAGTTGGATCTGTTGTTCGAGGTTCTCCCGTAGATGGTTGAGCAATTGTCGCGCCATACGCACAGTGCTCGAAAGCTTGTTAAGTCGGGCGGCGTTTTTTCCCACCAGCGTGGACACGTGCTGTTCCAAGGCCAAGAAACCGCTCTCTTCGAGGAGGCGCTGCCGCTCTCCTCCTTCAGGCGCTCGACGTGCGAGGCTGGCATCTCGGCCCGACACGGCGAACAGTGGAAAATCCTGTCCGTAACGCTGCCTGGAGAGCTGCCCCATGTAGTCCGTAATGACTGAAATTTCCTCCTGGGTGCGCAAATCACACTGCTGAAGGACGAAGATGACATGGCGCATCCAGTGGCGGTGAACTTTGTCCAGGAATTGCCAAGCCGAAGCGCCCCAGGGATTCATGGCGCTGAAAACGAAGATGACTAAATCTGCGATGGGAACAAACCGCTCGGTGATTTCCTGATGCTCATCTTCAATGGAGTTGGTCCCCGGGGTATCGACGATGTGGAAATCCTTCAGCAGGTCCAACGGAACGTGCACCTCGTCCAGAGTCGGCGTGATGGGCACGATCTCATGACGGGGACCGTGTTTGAAAAAGTAGATCTTATCCGTGGTGGGCATGACGCCTGTCCGAGAAAAATCCTGCCCAAAAAGGGCATTCAAAAACGTGGACTTGCCCACATTGACCTCCCCCACCACGACAAAGACGAAGGGGTCCTTCAGACTGGCAATGAGATTTTCCGTGATGGCGATGGCTTCCGTATCCCCACCGGCATCACGAATGGCCTCAGCCAGAGCATGTAGCTCCGAACTGAGGCGTGTGCGAAGCTGGAAATACTCGTCGCCGATCATCAGCAGGGTTCAGGATGGGGAATTCGGACGGGATTGACAAGAGACATGTACCAATGAGGGCACTGTCTCAACTGGAACCCGAACCCTCAAGCCTGAAACACGTCTCTTACTGAGGCAAGGGAGTTGGATCCTTGGAATCCACTGGCACAGCAGGGCGGATGACCACACCTACGGGCATGTTAGCCTTCTCCATATTGAGAAGTTGGCTAACCGTGACGAACTGATATCCCTTGGCCAGCAATTGGTCGAACATCGAAGGCATCGCCTCAATCGTGGGCGGATGGATATCGTGAGCCAGCATAATGGCCCCAGGATGCGCGCCATTGACGAGGCGGCTGGTCACGACAGAGACACCTGGGCGACGCCAATCTTGCGGATCAACCGACCAGAGAATGGTGGAGTAACCGAACTCCGAGAACATAAGCTGCTTGATGCGGGTATTGATGGCACCATACGGCGGGCGGATGAGGTGCGGGCGGTAATTGGCCACCGCCACGAGAGCGTCTTCGCTCATCTGCAGCTCATTGCGGATCTGGGCATCTGAGCGGCTGGTCAGGCTGGCATGGGTCCAGGTGTGGTTAGCCACCTCATGCCCTTCAGCGATCATGCGCTTGATGATATTGGGGTAGGCTTTGGCGCTTTTACCGATCACAAAGAAGGTGCACTTGATGTTACGGGCCTTCAGGATGTCCAGCAGCTTCGGGGTCAGGGTCGGATGCGGGCCGTCATCAAAGGTCATGGCCAGCACCTTCTCGGTGATATTGACCTGCGAATAACTGATCTTGGCTCCAGCCGGCGGCACGGTAGGCATGGAGGAGGGGTTATTCAGGCGGCGAGCGAGGGGGTTGTCTTGAAGCACCGGATCCACCATCGGTGTGGCCTTTCTGACTTCGGCGAGATCATCTGGCTTTTTATCCGTGGAACTGCAGCTCGCGCTGCCCATGAGAACACCAAGCCAAATACTGAGATACATGCGTTTGAAAGTCACGAGGGCGAGATTAGTTCAGAGAAGGGTTTAGGAAAGCATGAAGTTTGTGGAAAATGAATATTATCTCAAGCTGACGAAACCCATCCAAACACGCCGCTGAGTGGATGGATGCTGACACTCTCCACAAGGTCGAAGCAACCTACGGAGCCCGCCTCATTTCAGACGCTCCTCAATCTCTGGCATCTGCTCTGGGAATGCGCGAAGACACTCACAGGCTCCGGCCTCTCACTTCGCCATGGCATCCAGCTCGCTGAGTTTCAGGCGCACGCTCATGATGTAAGGCATCTCTCCCTCGGTCCAGTGGCCGTAGGTCGTCGTGACAATGGTGTCATCTGGCAGCACCTCGACTCCCGGATAGGCGCAATCCGCCCCCTTGGTATTGTCCATGAGCCGCACCTGATACTGGCCGGGCTTGCCCTGAGCCAGATCTTCATACCGGCCGACCCAGGCCACCCAGTCTCCCTGATAAGGCGTGTTTTTGCCTTTCGGGGCGACGCTACGGAAGGAGATCCAGAGGCGACCGTCAGCTGTGTATTTACCTGTGTGACGGTCCCCATTCAGGCTGTCCGGCAGTTCACGAGGCGTCGTCCAAGTCTGGCCTTCATCCCGACTGAAAATGATGTGTGCGTTTTTTGCACGTGCATTTTCCCGCAGCAATACTGCGATTTCTTGACCATCCGGTGAGCGGATGAAACCAGGCTCGCAGAGGTTGACCGCATCGTTTTCATACACGGCTTCCGGTTTACCCCAGGTCAAACCGCCATCGTCAGAGAAAACCTTGTAGAGCGTGAACAGAGGCGGCTTACGATGCGTGTTCTCAGTGCTGAAATAGCGTCCGTCATCATGAAACATGGCCAGATAGCGCCCAGGGGTCTTCAGGGGTTCGGTGAAGCCCATGACCACGATGCCTCCCCAGTCTCCCACGGGCTTGAGGTCACTCCAGGTGCTGCCATCATCTTCAGAGACCGCGAGTCGTGCAGGGTAGAGTCCGCTCCACATGATGAGGCGCTTTTTCCCTGCCGCATCCACCACCCGATGCAGCGTCGGCACTTCCTTGGAGGTGGACCAATTTTCTGGAGTGGGCAGACGCTCACTCCAGGTGAGACCTGCATCAAGGCTGCGTTTGTAAACGATGCCGCCTTTGCCATGTCCCTTCGGATAGACACACAGCATCGTCCGGCCATCCTCCAACAACACCGTCGTGGGGTGCCCCAGATATTGACCCGCCTCCCGATCCACCTGCACCTGTCTCTGGGTTTGAGCGGCAAGATCCAGTGTCTGGACGTGAAGCACCGGGTCCCCCTCGCCTTGAAGGAGCGAGGCGGAAGCGGAGGCTACGACAATAAAGCAGGCCCGAAGGCTAAAAGACTTCATCAGGGTTGGGTTGGAGGATTGAATGGTAAAGCAGGGAATAGCAGGTGATCACTTCACCCACTCGAAAAAGCCCATGGCTTCCAGGTCAGTTTGCAAAGCTTTCTCCTGAGCAGCGTCCAGCCTACCATGAGGTAAGCGGGCTGGGCCGACATCGACGCCAAGCATTTTCATCACCGCCTTGGCCGCACTCATGTAACCGATGGAGGCTAGCCGAGCCACGAGCTCGACCGAGCGTTTTTGTTCAGCACGGGCGGTGGCGAAATCATGCCTCTCAAAGGCTGCGGTGATCCGTTGGTAGATCGGTGCGGCAAAATTGTAGGTGCTTCCGACAGCACCCGTAGCTCCCAGAGCCAACCCGGCTAACAAGCACTCATCCGTGCCCCACAAGATCGAAAACGCGCCCTCGCTATGATGCAGGCACTGCTGAAACATCATCCCATCAGGGTTGGTAAACTTAATGCCCGCCAGCGTCGGCAGTGCTTCTTTACCCAGAGTGAGAAACTCGGGCATGGAGAGTGATATCCCGGTAAAGGACGGGATGTCATACAAGAAAAAGGGCAATTCAGGTGCCGCTGAGGTGATTTGCGCGCAGCACTCCACCAAGGCCGAAACCGAACGTGGCTTAAAATAACTCGGCGCCAAGGCACTGATGGCATCCGCCCCCAGTTCCTGGGCTTGTGCGGCGAGATCAGCCACATCTCCCAGACAATTGGCACCGACATGCACCACGACCTTGAGCGAGCTACCACGAGTCACCTCCATCCAACGTTCGGTTAGGGCTTGCCGCTCCGCCAAGCTCAGAGAGTGACTCTCGCCTGTCGTTCCGCCAATGAAAGCTGCCGAAATGCCCGTGCGCTGTAGATGCGCGGCTTGCTGCTCGACAACAGCGAGATTCAACGAACCGTCCGTATGAAAGGGCGTATGAGTCGCCGCGACAAGACCATGGATAGGGTGGGAGAGCATGCAGGTGATGAGGGATATAACGTGATCTTGCCCACGAATGCGTCACTCCACCACCTGTTCTTTTAGAGAACAGGCAGACTCAACTTACCTACAGTGCCAAAAGCAACTGATGCTCCGCCACATCATCCTCCCCCTCCTCGATACGACGAGCCATGCGGCTCAGTCTGCGCAGCACAGCCCCGCAAGCTTCTCCCGCCGAGAGGGCATCTCCCGAAATCTGCGCCTGCACAATACTGCCCTGAAGAATCACCAGCACAGAAATAGCAGTGCTTCGGGGGCTGGCATACCCCATCTGAATCAATAAATCGGTGAGGTAGCTTTCAAGTTCCCTCTGATGAAGTCGGATCATCTCTCTCACCCGTTCATCCTCAGCGCTGGCTTCCGCCTGAGCTTTGATAAACGGACAGCCTCGGAAGTCCGGCTCCTCAAACCATGCCGTGAGAACTTCAGCCAACTGCTCAATCCCCCCTGCCCCAGCAGTCTGCTCCTGACGGAGCGACATCCTCATAGTCAGACGTTTCATCCAACGCTCATGCTGAAGCCGCAAATACTCAGCAATGAGATGGCTCTTCGAAGGAAAATGCCGGTAAAACGACATCTTCGCGACCTCAGCATCGGCGATGATCCAATCAATCCCGGTGGCCCGCAGACCGTGCTGGTAAAAGAGCTTGGAGGCCACGGTCACCAGCCGTTCACGAGGCTTAAGTTTTGTCGAACGTCGAGGCGAAGTCCGGGGCTGCGCGGAACGAGGTGTTTTCATGACGGGTGACCAGTTCAAGCACAGCCTAGCATCTGAGGAAAGGTTTGAACAGACCTGTCTTACCATTTCAAAAAACAAGACAGACCTGTCTCTATTTTGAAATCACCCCTGGATATCCTCTCACAGTTCGGGGAAACGCTCAGGATGAACATCCGTTCTCGGCAGCAAGAGCAGCGCATCTGCCAGGGGCGATGACGGATCTTCCTGCGGCAGAATGGGCTCAGCATACGAACTCCGCTCGACACGAGTGGAGGTTTGGGGTGAGCGACGGGCTTGCTGCCCCGACTGCTGGAATTGCCTTTCCCATCGTTGCAACTCGACTTTCACTTTATCCCAGGGCACCGAAAAGGAGGCAAATCCAGCCGCCAACAACGCCAACCAAAAAGTAGGTGTGATGAGGCTGGAGCGGCTCTGAGAAGTCTCCACGGCGTGGAGGCGTCGAGCGATATCATCTAGCTTTTTCAGCGTCTCTGCCTGGGCTTGACGCTCCAGACAATCACAAATGTAGGCGGCCTCCACAGCATCCGCCGGTGGCTCAGCCAATAGACGCCAGAGCTCTTGGCTGGAGGCTTTGTCGAGAATTACTTTTCGTTCAGTAGTCATGAGCACAGGGAATACCGAAAAGACAGCCTAACCATGGCGTGAGGAAATCTCTCCTTCAGCTTGGGGATTCCGTGGCCTAACTCGGTTGTTCTTCAAAGAAACGCCTCGGAAGCTGACGCGGTGATGAATAAACTCAGAACAATAAAGTAATGGACACGGAAAAGCAGCCAGCTCACGAACGACCCAGCTTATTCAGGCACCGAAGTGACGGATCGAAAAAGAGTCCATAGCCGGACAAACCTACCCCACGTCACCGAATTTCTCGTCGCCTAAACCCGAACTCCCCAAATGCCGATCTAAACAGCTGGGCCGCGTCCCACCAGGATTCCAGAAAGCTGGCGCATGTTTTGCACGTAAGTTTCTCTTCTGGATGGTGCCCAGCTTGGCTCGGGGTTCCGCCTGAAGTCAAAATCCCCCCGCCTATGTCCCGATCTTCTTTGTCATCGGCGTCCGGTCTTGGACGTCGTCATTTTCTGCGCAGTGCTTCGGCCCTGATTGCATTGCCTGCCCTGGAGGCTCTCGGGGGAACACAATCGTTGGCAAGCGAAGCGACGAAAGCCTCGGCCCGAGCGGGGACAACCTCCGCCGTCGCCCATGGAGCGAAGAACTTTGTGGCCATCGGTTCTTATCTGGGTTGGCATCAGCCGGCGTTTTTTCCCAAGGACGTGGGGCGGGATTACACGATGCCGGAGACGCTGAAACCCCTGACACCGTTTCGGGAGGCCTTCACGGTTTTCTCAGGCCTGGATCACCGGGCCGCGAACGGTCATAAGGCTTGGCCAAATTTCCTCTCGGGCAACACCCCGGGAGCCTATTCTCTGGATCAACAAATCGCCGATCAGCTCGGCGGCAAATCGCGATTTGCCTCTCTGGAACTCGCCACAGGCATGGGTGAGGGAGCCAAGTCGATGAGCTTTACCCAGCAAGGGGTAGGCCTCCCGACCATCATCCGCCCGAGCGTGCTCTACCGGCAGTTGTTCGCCTCTCAAGCCTCCCGCGAGCGCACGGAGTATCTGCTAAAAAGCGGCCAGAGTGCCTTGGACAGTGTGCGTGAGGACGCGAAACGACTCCAGGCCAGCCTCCCGCAACGGGACAAAGATAAATTGGACGAGTTTTTCGATTCCTTCCGCACGGTGGAAAAGAAGATGGGGCGTCAGCTGGCCGTGCTGGATGAACCAGTGCCGGAGCCGGACTACAAGCTGCCTAGCTACGATCCTATTACGCCGAATCTCCAGATGGAGGCGGGCACGATCATGTATGACCTGATGACGCTGGCTCTAGAGACGGGCTCCACGCGTGTGATGTCGCTTTTCCTCGATGGCCTGGGCCAAGTCTTCGCCATCCATGGGGAGGTGCTGAAGGCGGGTTACCATGCCCTTTCTCATCACGGCAACGATCCCGAAATGATCCGTGATTTGATCTCTATCGAGCGGGCTCACATGGAGTGTTTCGCAGGCTTCCTGCGCCAGCTCTCAGAGAAGAAGAACCCCGAAGGTAAGTCTCTCCTGGATGATACGGTCATCCTGGTGGGCACTGGCATGGGCGATGCCAGCCGCCACAGCAATGCGAACCTGCCCATCCTGGTGGCTGGCGGCGGTTTCAAACACGGGCAGCATCTCGCCATCGATGCCAAAGCCAAGGATGCGCCGCTGCTGGGCGATCTCTACATCACGCTGAAACAGCGGCTCGGCCTGGAGTCAGACACCTTCTCCAACGCCTCACGGAATCTCAACCATCTCTTCTCCTGATGTCGTCTCGTTTGGTTGTCGTTGTTAAAACATCGCTCTGGTTAGGCTTCTCCTCAGCTTGGATAGGAACAACTCTGGCTGCCGAGGCAAAGAAGACATCATCCCCCATTCCTGAAGCGGTGATAGCGGTGCTGAATCAGCATTGCTATGACTGCCACGATGCGGATACCACTAAGGGAGACATCAATCTCGCACGCGAGGAGATCGACTGGCACACGGGCGCTGCCGCCAAGATGTGGGAAAAAACCTTCAACGTGGTGGCCTATCAACAAATGCCCCCGGTGAATCGTGTGCAACTCACTCCCGAAGAAAAGCAAACCCTGTTAGGTTTTCTCAACACCCAGCTCACCCAGCATACTCGCTTCGGAGGCACGCTACCGCGCCGCCTGAACCGCCTCGAGTATCGCAACTCCATCCGCACGGTGTTTCAGATGCCGGACTTTGATCTGTCACCGGGCTTCCCACGGGATACCCGCGAGCAGGGATTCGATACCGTAAGCGAGGCCCTGGTGCTTTCACCTCCGCTGCTGGAGGCCTATCAACAGGTGGCTTGGCAAATTGCCGATGAGTTGTTTCCTCCCGCGAAAGAGAAGCCCCCTGTGAAGACCTGGAAAGCGGGCATCCATGATCTAGTGCTGAGCTTTTCCGCCGCCACCCTGCATGGGGATGCTTTGCGTCTGGCATCACGCAGTCCAGACATCATGCGGAGTTGCACCTGGCCGAGTAAGATCGAGATCACATCTTCTGGCACCTATCGCATGAGCGTGAAGACCTCTGCCTTTCGTCCGAAAAAGGGTGACAAACCCATGATCCTCGAAGTGCGTGCCCGAGATATCGCCGCCAGTGACCGCTCCCGTGCCACAAGCTTTCGCCTCCTGAAGGAAATCCAAGTCACTCAGGAAACACCTGAGACGGTGACCTTTGATGTGGAATTGTATGAGGGCCAAACCCCCTTATTCCGCTGGGTGAATGCCGAGCTGGATCACGAAGCCGACGCCTTTGCAGCCCTGCTCGAAGAACGATTTCAAGAACCCCGCTTCCTGGCTGCGTGGCAAGAGATGCTATTCCCTGGCAAACCCAGAAAGCGTGTCTCCATCACACCGCTGCGTGGTCGCAATGGCTGGGACATCTTTCAACGGCACTATCAAGACCCTAACCTGAATCTGGCGGATGCGACGCTGGATAACCGCTACACCCAAGCGGCCTTGACCATGGCCAAAGATCCTGGTACTTCGCGCCAACTGGGAGATGCCCTAACGTATTATTATCACAACAACGGACCCTCCCTACAGCTTCATCAAGTCACGGTGGAAGGGCCCTTCAAGCTGGTGGACGGCCCTCAGGATCTGCAACGCCGCAACTGGCGTGAGTGGAACTTTGGCGTTCGGAAAAAAGGCGAAACGGATGAAGAGTTTGCAGATCGCGGTCTTCGACTCTTCCTCCCTCGGCTGTTCCGCCGTCCTGTTTCCGATGAGATTCGCCACAGTTATCTGGACATTGCCAAACAGCATTGGGCTGCGGGTCATCGCTTCGATGAAGGCATGCACCTCATGCTGCGCAGCACTCTGGTCTCTCCACGCTTCTTATATCGTGAAACCAATGCTGGTGAACTGGACATCTACGACCTCGCGAGCCGAGTGGCGTATTTCCTCACCCGCGATCCCCCCACCAGCGTCATCGTCCATCAAGCCCGCAGCGGCAAGCTGAAGGACCCCGCCGTCTATCGAGCCACTTTAGAGTCTCTCCTGCCGCGTTCCCCCGGCTCGCCCATGATCCGAGACTTCACCGAGCAGTGGCTGGACACCCGACTCCTGCCAGAGATCATGCCGGACGAGGTCTTTGGTTTCAGCGCCGAGGAGGTGGAACTGGCCAAAGCGGAAGTGGAGCATTTCTTCTTTACTCTTCTGACAGAGAACCGACCTCTACGGGATTTCATCGATCCCGATTTCATCACCACCTCCAAGCGCTTTGCCATGGAAAACTATGGCTACAAACTCACCGATGAGAAGCGGGCCAATCCTCGAAGCAACTACACGACGGAGCAGCGGAAGATTGAGCGTTTACCCATCGAGCGGGGCGGCGTCCGAGGTGGTTTGTTAGGCCAATCGGCCATTCTCATGGCCACTGCAAATGGCGTGGATACCCAGCCCGTGCTGCGCGGTGTCTGGGTTCTAAAGAACATCCTTGGCACGCCCCTTCCCCCCGTGCCAAACAATGTCCCAGCCCTCACTCCGGATACCCAAGGTGCCAAAACACCTCGCGAGCTTTTGGCAGCTCATACGAAATCTGCGAGTTGCCGCGCCTGCCATCAGCAGATTGACCCCATTGGTTTCGTGCTCGAGAACTTCAACCCCGTTGGCGGTTGGCGTGATCAATGGCCCGCCATCAAGGTCAAAATTGATCCCTCGGGGGTGTTGCCAGATGGCACCCGCATCACTGGATATCCTGACCTGAAACGCTGGATTGCTCAGAACATCACCGTCTTTGGTCAGTGCCTCGCCGAGAAGCTGATGATCTATGCCACAGGCCGCCTCCCCAGCTATGCGGAACGACAAGAGCTCAAACAGATCGTCACCCAAATCGAACAGGACAAAGGTGGCTTCCGCGATCTGCTGCTCGCTCTGATGGAGAGCAAGACCTTCAGGACTCGCTAAGCTAGCTCTCTTCAGCAGTCAGCCATCACCGGCACCTCACTTTAGCGCTTGCTTATTTAAGTTTTTACTTAAATACTGAAGCATGCTCAGTCTCGAGGCCATTGCTGATCCCACCCGCCGTCGCATTGTCGAGATGTTGGCGCAGGGTGAACACACCGTGGGTGAGATCGTGGCGGAGTTTCAAATGACGGCACCCGCCATTTCCCAGCATTTGAAGGTCTTGCGAGAGGCGGGCCTCGTCCAATCTCGAGTGGAGGGCCAATCGCGCATTCAGACACTCAATCCGGCAGGGCTGGACGAAATCTCCATCTGGCTGGAGCGCACGCGGCAGTTTTGGAGTCAGCGTCTGGATGCGCTGGAGCAAGCCCTCCGAGCCGAGGACGCAGCCGACCAACACCCGACGAAAACGAATCCCAAGAAGAAATCCACCCGCAGGCCTAACTCTTGATTCAATTCTCATGAACTCTTCATCCGCCCCCTCGGTGTGCATCACCCGAAACCTCCCCTTCTCGCCAGAACGTGTGTTCGATGCTTGGCTGGATCCGACCTTTGCCGCGAAATGGTTGTTCGCGACACCCGAGGGCGAGATGATCCGTGCCGAGACGGATCCACGTGTCGGAGGCCACTTCACCTTTACGGAGCGACGCGGTGGCGAAGACGTTGAGCACACGGGTGAATATCTCGAGATCTCACGTCCTTCTCGCTTGGTCTTTACCTTCGGTGTGCCCAAGTATTCAGCCGATGTCAGTCAGGTCACGGTGGAGATTCAGCCCCGGGGTGAAGGTTGCACCGTGACACTGACCCAGACGGTGGCCCCACAATGGGCAGCCTTCAAACATCGTTCACAGCTCGGCTGGATCACTATTCTGGAAGGGCTGGCCGCATGCCTAGGCGATCCACAAGCCGCTCTCAATCGTCAACCCGGTGATGCGTCCCAGCCTGGTGAGGTGCGTTTTATCCGCCTGATGCCGGGACCTATTGAGCGCGTCTGGGATTACCTCACGGATCCAGACAAACGCAGCCAATGGTTCGCAGGCGGCCCTATGGAATTACGTGAGGGCGCAACTCTCCAACTGCTTTTCCGACACGGTCTGCTATCGCCCGATGAAAATCCTCCTGAGAAATACCGAGAGGTCCATGAACCCGGAGTCCCCATGAAAGGCCGCATCACTCAATGCGAGCCTCCTCATCGGCTCGGCTTCACCTGGGAAGGCGAAACAGCCGAGCAAGAGTCCGCAGTCGTTTTTGAACTCTTCCCAGAAGGCAACGAGGTACGCCTAATTTTAACTCACCGTTGCCTGGGCAGCGAGCATGAACGCGCCGATGTCAGCTCCGGCTGGCATATCCACACCGCCTTCCTTCATGCACGTCTCAGTGGCAACACGCCCCCACCGCTCTGGGCGGCCTGTGAAAAGCTGGACGCGGAGTATCGAAAGCGTTTGCACCTCGTTTCTTAAAGCTGTCGAAAATTGCCCATCGTCGGCTCATTTTCTCGATGCGGCGGACACGCACGGGAGAAACCATCTCGTTCTATTGAGAATATGGACCATTGACCACGAAAAAGGATGCTGGCGGAGAGGGTGGGATTCGAACCCACGGTGGGGATTAACCCACGCCAGTTTTCAAGACTGGAGCCATAAACCACTCGACCACCTCTCCAAGTGTCCGTGCGTTGCGGACCGTCATATTAGAGCATCTGCCCCACTTGAAAAGCAGAACTTGCCTGGAAGATCGTGATTCTTTCAGGCCGCTTTCTTCTTGGACGATTTGCGCTTTTTCGCCACCGGTGTCTCCAGTTCTTTGAGTTCCTGCTTCAGTTGTTCAGCCCGTGCTTCCAACGCGGCGAGCTTTTCTTTCCGAGCTTCTTTGGTCTTTAAAATGCGGCGCAACTTCGGCCAGAATTCCTCACCTAAAATGTAGCCAATGCAGCGAGGCTTGCCACAGCGGCAGGGGTGATCTTCCCAGGTTTCCAAGCCAAAGCCGTAGTTGAAGGAAAGCTCTTCACCTTCCGCGATGTCGCGTTTGGAATAGATCCAGATTTTGCCGCGTGAGATGAAGGCTTCGCAATTCGGTTCACACGAGTGATTGATGAGGCGAGCTGTGTTGTAGGGCTTCCCGCCATCCAGATCATACCGCTTGTTCAGCGTGAAAATATAAACGGCTGCTCCCCCCGTCTTCGCTGCCTTTTCTGCCAGAGCATTACCACGACGTTCACTTTCGGCCTTGGTGATTTTCTCCCCGATGTATTCGATGACAGGGGTGCCTTTGGGGATGTCGGTGCGGGCAAAGATGCCCCGCTGATGAATAGCTGAGCGACGAACGATCCACCATTTTTGAGAGTCTGAGTCAGGCATGCGGAGATATGCAGCGGATGTGATGCCTGTCCGCTAAGAAAAAGTCAAGCTTGGCGCGTTTTTAGGCCTGCTCTGTGTTGGGCTGGGCAGCGAGTGCGGCCGCAGCTCGAGCTTTAGCCACCTCCGCCTTGCGTAAAATCTCATCGGGGCTGGGTAAAGAGGCCAGCACATCCATGGGAATGAAGCCGTCGCTGACCAGCTTCGTGAGGCATTTTTTCCGCTCATCCAGGGCCTTATCAGGGCTGCGTTCTTTGCCGAAACGGCTTTTAGCGGCGGCGCTACGATCTTTGAGAGCGGCGTAAATATCTCCTCCCAGCAGAGATGAAATATCCACCTTCATTTTCTCGCGACTGTGATCCAGAGCACTGACTTCGTCCCCATTAATCGGCCCTGCTTGGTATTTGGGGAACATGATGGCCACCTCAGGGCAGACACGTGAGCAAGCTGGGCAGTTGGTCTTGCAGTTGTCATTGTTCTGCACCTGGATCTTGTTGTCTGTGCTGACGCCGTAAACATCAAAGAGGCAGAAGCTCAGACACTGCATGCAGTTGGTGCAGCGACTGTAGTCGATCACTGGAAACCAGGGTTTCCATTTCCCAGGCTCATTCATCGGTTTGGTCCCGCGAGCTTTATCCACCAAAGCCAGGACACCGTCGGTATCGAGATCGGTAATATCTCGAGCTTCAATGTTAACCTGCCCAGCCACGTCTTCCAGAGCTGGAGCTAGGCGATCAGGAAACGCGCCGAGTAACAGAAGTGTGTGATCATCCCGGGAGGCTCTTGCACTCGCGCCAGCGGTCTGCGTCACACGCGCCACCGCGTAGCCTTTATCCAGCAATGCAGCCATCACCTTTGCTCGCGATTCTGCGGGTAGGGGTAAGGCCCCCTGCCCTTCATAAAGCACAACTTTAAGCGGACGTGCGGTGTGAGTGATCATGACAATGGCTGGCGATATTTAAGTGGTAAAATAACAGTCAAACTGCTTCGGAAGCAGTCACGGTCTCGGCAGAGGTTAGCATGTCTGTAGCGACCTCTTCGGCGGTCAGGGTGCGCATGTTGAGGATCTCCGTGCCCTCGGGTAAGGGAGCACCCGCTTGATGAAATAAACCAGTCACGGCTCGGGGATAGCAGGCTGCGATTTTAAGCTTCCCACAGGCAGCCAATTCTTGCAGGCGTGGATCACGATGCGCGGCCATTTCACACAAGTCGGCAACGGTTTCAAAACTGGCTCCCGAAGCACAAAGTTTCTCCAACACCGCGTTTTTAACACCGGACGGCACGACCTGCGCATAAGCGCAACGGCAATAAAGAAGAGTCGGGGGGATTTCGGACATTCGAAGACTGAATTTAAGATAACGGACAAAAGCAGCACAATGTCACGCAAATCGTGCAGAGAAGGCACATCTCTGCATCGCAAGGCCCCTTTCATCCATCCCATAAAAAAACCCGCCAGTCATCACTGGCGGGACGGGCTTTATCTCATCAAGACGTTTCAAGCGCAGTTTGAAGGCGTTAAAAAGTCAGCGTTACGCCACCGACCACACCTAACCCAGGTTCATTGGAACCGGACCCCGTGTAGCGATATTCCTCATCCAACAGGTTCTCGACAGCCAATGTCACCCCGAGATTTGGCGTGATTTGCCAACCACCCCGCAGAGAAACGAGATTGAAGCTCGGATTGCCATCACGCGGCATGCGTTGGGTGTCGCGCAGGTCTCCAGAGGTCAAATGGTCATATTGTGAATGGGAGAGACTGACCAGTTCAGTCCAGATGCGCCGATCCGCGGTCTGCCAGCGAATGCCAGCTCGCCCCATCCACGGCACGACTCGGCTGGCATTTTCTTGACGAATGGTGGGATCATTCGCACGCGGATACTGATCGAGGCGGCCTTCAGTCCACGTTACATGTCCAAAGATGGACCAGCTGGAATTGAAGCGAACTTCGCCCGTGAACTCGACTCCCTGAATGTAGCCTTCTCCAGCATTGTCCTTGATAGCCGCATTTCCTCCGATTGGACGACGAATGATGACATCCTCCATCTGAGTGTAGAAATAGCTCAGGCTACCGCTGAAGTGCTCAGTTTCCGCTTTCAGACCGATCTCATAATTGATGAATTGCTCAGGATCCAACTCAGGCGAAGGCAATTCCGTCTCCCCACTGAGCGCAGTATCCAGGCGAGAGAGGTCGGAAAGATTGGGGGCTCGAAACCCCTGTGAAATGCCTACAAAGAGTTTAAAATGGTCCTGTTCATCAAGGTCCACAACCATGCGACCACTAGCAGAAAAGTTCGTCCAATCGTCGGTGAAGGAATCCACCGCAGCTGCTGTCGCCGGGTTATTAAAGCGGCCAATGTCTGCACGTGCGTAGGTCTCACGAGCTCCCAGGAACAGATGCACACGCGAGCCGAGATCCACCTCATAATTCAGGAATGCGCCTAACAAATCATAAGTCGCATCATCCCCGACTGGTCCCTGCACGCCCATGGAGTGCAGCGTGCCATTCCGGCGGTAGCGCTGGCTGCCACTGCTGACCCAATCCCGATAATAATCCACGCCGTAAATGAACCGGCCCAAGGAAGTATCGCTTTGCAATTGAAGGTCGAGTCCCAAGGTCCGTAATTCGACCTGGCTGTAGTCCACACGGTCCGCCGGAGGTGGGGTGCCTGGCTGATCATATCTCACCCGGTGCTCATACTCATTGGCACTTTGCAAAGACACCGTGAAGCTGGCCGCGTCGATGAAACCGAGGGAATTGTCTAAATCATGCCCATCCAGTCGTAGGTAAGACAGTGAACGCTCTTGATCATAGGCACGTTTGGTGTCGTTGCCGATGGTCGTTCCATGCCAGGATATTCCCTCCCGGGTCTGATGGGTGCGCCAAGCATCATTTTGCCGCAATTGCTGATGAACGGCTGTAAGCGTCCAATGGTCGTCTAGAGCAACGTCCAAACGCAGATCATAAGCCCACTCATCATAACCCGTCTCGGGTTGATCTCCAATCCCTGCGGCATGCACATTGCCAAAAGACTTCAAGCTGGCGCCGAGGTGCAATCCCCATTTGCCACCTTCACCAAACTGGAACTCCTGACGTCCGACATTACTCTCTTCTGCCGTTGAACCGCGCCATGAGGTTAGTCCATGGAAGAAGTAGCCTGGAGATTCCTCACGGAAATTCGAGCTTTTGGTGAATAGGTTCAAGGTGCCGCCAATGGCATCACTGCCATAGAGCACGGAACCCTGCCCTGGCACCAATTCCAGATGGTCAATTGCATAGGAATCGATGGTATTCCAATACTGGTTAGGCCCGTCACGGAAGGTCGAGTTATTGAATCGGATTCCGTCAATCAAGGCCAAGTTACGAAAGCCCGTGAATCCTCGAATGTAGGGGGATCCCTGCGCATTGGCCGTCTTTTGCACATTCACGCCAGGCAGCTCTTTCAAGGCTTCAGGCAAGCTGCGGACTTGTCGTTCCTGCAATTGTTTCGCCGAAAGCTGACGAACCTGTGCAGGTACCTTGATGGACTCTTCCTCTGTGCGAGTCGCTGTAACGACAATCTCAGGGAGGACTGCCGAAGCGGACTCTTCCTTTTTAGGCTTATCGGTAGCCGCAGGCAGCTCGACCGTTTGCCCAGGCAAGAGACCAGCCAGAGCAAACAAGGGCGTCAGGATGTATTTTTTCTGCATCATGGGAGACGCAGAAAAATAAAATTGTCGCCCGCTTGTCACTTGCCGAGGGTCGAATGCGATCAGGAATGGCTTGCATGAATAACAATCACCAGCCATTCCTCGGAACCGGATAAAATTAGCTCACAAAGGCTTGTCGTAGATTTTTTCAAACACGGCCTCGGCTCCTTCCGCGATGCGATTGGGATCAATGATCGTGATACCGTCTTCACCGAAGCGCGCCGTCACGGTCGCGCCCTTGCCTTCCTGCATGTACTTGAAATTAAGGTCCCTCACTTTGGCAGCGGCATCCACCAGGGCACTGGTGATGCGTGCCTCCTCAGCAGTTGGGTAAAGATCCGCCACGGCATCTCGGCTTTCTCCCGCAAACTTGACCCGGCTGATGGCCACAATCCCCACGGTCAGACTATCCACCCCGTAACCGATATACCCTTTGGTGCCATCGGGGCGCATCACATCACGGGTAAAGTGGTTATTGCTCGTGCGTGAGCCTCCGCCCTGATTCCACCAACGGAAGCCTCGATACTGCTGATCACTCTCCACTTTGCCATCTGCCCCCACAATCTCGTGTCCCTGATTCACAGGCCCTTCAAAGTCGGCTGGAGTCACCCAGTTGTTATGGAAATTGATGCTCATTCCGTTGTCAAAGTCCACACGGACTTGGACCGCGTCATAGGCATTGATGCCGTCGCGGATGAGGCGCTTCTTCTGCCCAACGGCGGTCAAGCTAACAGGTTTGGATTTATAATAGGACCAAATCAGATCCGTCCAGTGCGGGCCCACATAGCTAAATGGATCAGAAGACTCCACCCATTTGAAAGTGCTGGTGCTGACTTCCAGCGGCTCTTCCAAATAGGCTGTACCATAAAGTGGCGGCCCAATGCGGTTCTGGATATCATCACGAATGCGCAGGTGATCAGGATCGTAGCGCTTATGCATATCCACAGCGACGATGCAGTTCTTGGCTTTAGCCGCAGCGATGATTTCATCTGACTCCTGGATGCTTAGGCACATGGGCTTCTCTGTCAGGACATGTACACCACGCGCCAAAGCAGCGAGGATGGGCTGCGTATGAAGATGATCTGGTGTTGCGACGGCTAAGATATCGAGATCTGGGAAATCGCGCAGGATATCGTCCCACGGGGTATCCCCATGATAAGCCTTCGGCTCGTGCCCGGTCCATTCTTTGAATGCTGCGGCTGACTTCAACGCCGACTTCTCCGAGCGGGTAGCCACCGCAACGAGGTCAATTTGGACGGGCGCGAGCTCACGCGAATACTTGTCTAACCCGACCCGAGCTAACTGCCCAGCGATTCCAAATCGCTGAAGATCTGCATAGGCACGTAGGTGGACATCTCCGCCGAACATACCGGCTCCGACGAGGGCAATCTGAAGGGTTGGTTGCATGGGTCCGACTGAAAATCCAGACGGCCTCCGGTGCAACACGGGACCTCAGTATCGAAATGACGAAGATCGGCTCTGAGGTGATGGACATCGACAATTATCTGAATTCGCAGTAATTTGAGAAAACATCGCAATGGCGACCAGGATTAATAAATTCACTTTTTTATGATATATATGAAAAAAATATTGCCCATATTCAGCATGCGTTTATAATTTCCATATTCCAAACACGAATCCTCATAGGACCCGGGTGTGGAAGACAACAAACCAACAGCCCAACAAACAACACACTATGAAAAAAGTTAATCTTAACAGCTCCCTGAAAGCTGGTTTCTCCCTGGTGGAAATGCTCGTGGTGATCGCGATCATCGGCATCATCGCTGCGATCGCCATCCCAAACATCGGTAACATCAACGACAGCGCCAAGCAGGCGACCGCCCAGCGTAACGCCCAGTCCGTGGCTTCCGTCATGAATGCCGCTATCGCTGCCGGCTATGAGCCAGCTTGGTCTACCATCGACGATGTGCTGACCTCTGCTCAGGGTGACACCGTCAAGCCTACCTCGGGCCCATTCAACGGCAAAGTGTTCACCGTGGGTGACATTGATGACGAAGAAGAAGCTGCTGTGAAGACCTACCTTGAGTGGGACGACACCAACAAGCAGGTCAAGTACAAGGCGAAGAACGACACCGCCCCTTGATTCGTGACCATACCCGGCTCCAGGCTCTGGACGCCATCTCCTGATTTTACCATCATGAGCTGACGAAGTCCGGGCAGACTCTGATCCGCCGGGGACATGTTCCCCGGCGGATTTTTTTTAACCTCTCCATCGAATGCAAAGCTCCATGCCCCCAAGGAAACCCATTCGTTCTGCCTTCACTTTCGTGGAGGCCATTTTCACCATCGCCATCATTGGCATCATGGCCGCGCTAGCCGTCAGTGCTATTTCGAACGGAGCACGCGATGCGAACCGGATCGTTGCCCGCCAACAACAGTCCGCCGTGCAGGAAGCTGTGAACGCGTGGGTCATGTCCCAGACCCGTGTGCGCTCCAGCGTCAATGGACAGGAGACCGCTCAAGTTCAGACACTCAGTGCGATTCGGGCCATCTACAATGCTTTGCCGACGACCTCGGCCAAGTTTGAGAAGCTCCGCCCAGACCCCACCAACACAGACCCCAATAAGCGGGCTGGATTTCTCGATGCCACCACCGTGGCACATTTTGACGAGTACAAAAGCAAAGCGGGATCTGATAAGCTGATCTCTTCGGCTCTTTATGGGGCCAAACAATACCTCACTCTCCCAGCATGGGAAGACGGAGATATGCCGCGAGTCGTTCTCATGGATGAGTAAACACGAAAACCTCTGATCTACAGACCATGAGCCTTTTGCCATCATCCTCCAATCCCAATCAGCGTGTCCGTCATTTGGGATTTTCGTTGGTTGAAATGATGGCTTGCGTTTCCATCATTGGGATCATTGCTTTCCTCGCTATCCCCTCCATTACACGTATGCGGGCGGACAGCGAGAAGAATCTAGCCATCACACGAGCTGAAGCTCTAAATTTGGCCCAAGCATCTTTCATCCAGGTCCGGGGGCGCACCCAGGCAGCGATCGACTGGGCCGCTGCCACGAGTGATGAAGCCCGCTATCAATTGCTGCGGCCCTACATGAGTTATGCGGAATTGACGCTCCTACTCTACATGCCGGCTGGTTATACCGTCACGTTCAATCCGACCATCACCACGATGACCAAGATGCAGCTCCGAGGGCCGTCTGGTACCAGCGGACAAGAAATCATCCCTTATTAAAAATCCCTCATCGCCCCTCATGGATAAGCCCCGAAACAGTTTTGTTTCTAGCTGCCTTGCCTCACGGTCTAACCGCCCGTTGAGAGCAGGTTTTTCCATGTCCGAATTGATCATCGCGATATCGATTTTGGGAATCTTAGCTGGCATCGTCATCGTCCGCATGTGGGGAGCCTTTGGAGCAAGCCAGGAAACGCTTGCCACATCCCGAGTCGAGATGCTGAATTCCGCCCTCCATTCATGGTCTTCAGCGAACCGTGAAATGAGTTTCATGCGTCGGGATGAAACCACCTCCGATGAGCTAGTCGTCCTTCGAGACCTGCAATACCGTAATCCGAATCAAGCCTTAGCCTCAGTAGGCTCGCCATATGTACCGCCTGAGTACAACCCAGGCAATTCATCTTCGGACAAAGATTTTCGTATTCGTTGGAATGGGCGCACTTTTGAACTTGTGCGTCCAGGCGAGGCAGGAACAGGGCTACTCATGGTCTTTGACGGCTCTGACTTTACGGAACCGTTTCCGTTTCCTGAGAACTATCAATCCAGTGGTCGGTGAACCACTGCGCTTCCCATGTCTGCTCACGTTATTTCCCAACCCTCGCTTGCTCCGCAATCGTTCGGACAAGCAAGTAATTCACCAGGCGCGACTATCGACGCGAAGCAGGCAGCGATCATCTCAATTGAAGGTTTAGCTCTGCAATTCAATATGCTGCCAGTGACGCTGGTTCGGGAAAGTTGCTCCCCCGAAGCTGAGCGTATCGTGAGGAAGCTGGGCCGTGTGCCCTATGTCGCTGATCCATGGCTTCCAGTGACCATGATCGGCCCTCTGCTGGTGATGGCACATCACAATCCCAGGGCAGGAGACACCTGGGGGGTACCCTCGTTTCTCACCATTCGGGTCTTGATCTCTCAAGATCAGTATCAAAAGACGCGCAAGGACCTCGTTCAACGTTTTGGACAGCTTCCCATCGCTCAACAAAATGCGATGGAAAATGCTCATCATCCTAACTTTGCTGAGTTAGGGCTGGAGGGAACTTTCCGCTGGTTGATGGAGAATTACCCCTTCGAACCATCCGAGGTGACGAAGATGCAAGGCTTCTTCGAAAGTCAGAAGGAAAAACATCCCACCCTCGAATCCTCTCACTTCAATTCGATTCAGCGAAATCTAGGACCGGCTTTGCAGTACATGGTCAGCGGCGGACGTGCCTTGTGCTTTTCAGCCAATGAAGCGCAGCGGCAATCTTTCTTTCCCCTCCCTCTTCTGGAGCGCCACACCGTCTATCCGCTCTACATCGGCAAAAACGCCGTCTTCCTGCTAACCGAACACGCCGATTGTTATGCCTTCGAAGACGAATGGCTCTCCATGGGCAATTCGGCGGTGAAGATCGTGCCCGTTTTAGCAGACCCTGCGGGCATTCGCGATGCGATCAATCGCGCTGGTGCCACCTTTGATCCCAGTGGGGTGGTCAAGATGGATAAGGCCAATCTCACGGCCTCCGTCTCCGGCAATGAAAATGTGGTGGATATCATGGCTGAGGATATGGCGCGGATCAATCCGGCCAATCCCAACCACAGCGCGGAGGAACTTGTGCAATGGGCACTTTTCACCGCCGTTCGCTGCCGCGCCTCTGACCTTCATTTGGAGAAATACTACAATCTCGCGCGTTTCCGCGCCCGCATGGATGGCAATATGAAGACCATTCTGACGGCTCCTGAAGAGCAGCTCAACCGCTTCGTAGCGCTCCTCAAAAACTACGCCGGGATGAACCAAAATCGCCAGGAATGCCAAGACGGCCGTTTTGGCCTCAGCATCGGGCGCCGCCGGGTGGATGTTCGTGTGGCGGCTGTGCCGACCCGGCGCGAATTTCAAAAAGTGATCATGCGCTTTTTGGATAAGCAGGATGGAGTGCGCCGCCTGTCTGACTTTAACTTGGGGCAACGTCAGCTCGATATCCTGACCCGTACGATGACTCGTGACCAAGGACTGGTCTTGGTAACGGGGCCGACAGGTTCAGGTAAAACCACCACGCTGTATGCCTTGCTGAACAGTGTGAATGACGATGGGGTCAACATTCAGACGATTGAGGACCCGATCGAATACGAAGTCGAAGGTATCAACCAGACGCAAACGAATCACCACGTGGGCCTGGATTTCGCCAATGGATTGAGAGCCCTTCTACGTGCCGACCCCGACATCATTCTGATTGGTGAATCACGTGATGCGGAGACGGCCAATGCGGCTGTCAATGCTGCCCTCACCGGTCACTTGGTGTTGACCACCCTCCACGCCAACGACAGCCTTAGAGCCGTGTCTCGCCTCATGAGCATGGGTGTCGAAAAGTACCTGCTTTCCGATTCACTTGCCCTGTCACAAGCCCAGCGTCTGGTCCGCCGTCTCTGCGGTTACTGCAAGCGTCCGATGCAAGTGCCTCAAGATGTCCAGGAACTGATGGCCAAACAAAGTGTCATTTCACAACCGTTGACCCAGCCCATCTACACAGCTGTTGGCTGCCCAGAGTGTCATGGCACAGGTTATTCCGGTCGTGTCGCCCTCATGGAGCTCTGCGAAATTAGTACAGAATTGCGCGACCTCATCGAAGAAGCGGCACCGATGTCGGCCATGCGTGCCTGCGCTTTCAAACACGGATTCTTCTCGCTCTATCAAGAAGGGCTCATGCAAGTCATCGGAGGGCATACCACTCTCGATGAGATCAAATGCCTTGCGTATACAGCAGCCTAATTTTCTTTTTCCCCTCAAAATCACCGCCTTCTTCTCCCGGCTATGTCTTATCCAGCTCCATCCAGTCGTTCTCATGGGCGCATCCTCGTCGTGGATGACGAACCACAGATGCTCGCCGTTGCCAAAGCCATCCTGAATGCACATGGCATGGAAGTCGAAGTATCTGACACAGGTTCGCAAGCACTTCAGATGGTGGCTCATTCCATCCAGACCCATAATCGATTTGCGACCGTGGTTTTAGATCTCACCATGCCAGGAGATATCTCCGGGTTCGAAACACTCGACGGGTTAAAAAAAATTGATGCCGAACTCCCTGTGATCGCCTGCAGTGGGTTCTTTCAAGAAGACGCCCGCGACCTTTGCATGGCCATCGGTTTCACAGACGTCTTGCAAAAACCTTATACCTTGGAGCATCTCGTCGCCACGGTTCGCCGTGGCATTGCACGTGACCGGGCTGCTCATGATACGTTGGCATGAAGCTTCGCTTTTCCATCGCTAGCCGTTTCATGCTGCTGGGAGTGCTGGCCGTCCTCATGGGAGCCACAGTCACAGCAGCTGCGTTTTTATGGCAGGATTTCCAGATCCTCCGCCTCTCTCAACGCGCCTACATGGGCAGCATTGTACAAGCGGCTCAAGCGGAACTCCGCGCCCAAAACTTGACTCCTGAGACCTTGGTGGGCTCTCGCAACCTAACCAGTGAGTCGATCGTTCACCTGAAGATGCGTCTGCAAATTGTGGACGTTCCCACCTTGATCCAAGACCTTGGATTACGCGTGGAAATCGTCGGCCCCAATGCCAATCCCGGGCTGCCCCCCATGACGAAGACGCCGTTTATTATCGTACATGATACGGCGCTCAATCTCCAGCCGATGGAGCCAGACACCCAGCAACTCCAGGACATCGTGTATCGTGTGATGGCGGGTTCCTCCGTGGTCATTGGCGATGCCAACAATCCCCTCGAAGCCAGCCTCAAGCGTCCTTATGAATGGTTGCTGGCAGGTGCACCGCTGATGAATGCCGATGGACGGATCGCCGGGGTCATCATCGCCCGCCAGCCGCGGGTACACATTCGGCATCTTTTGAATCTTCCTCGCCTCATGGTGCCTGCACTCGGCACCGCCATCGGGTTACTCCCGGCTATTCTCGGTTTTTATCTGGTAGGTTGTGCCATCACCCGCAAAACCGAAGCGCTCAAGGCGGGTTTCGAGGCTCTCAAACAAGGCAATCTCAATCATCGCCTGCCCGCCTCCGGCCTTGATGATTTGGATTCGCTTCAGGATCAGTTCAATCATGCCATCACCGGCTTCCAACAGGAAGAATCACGACGTCAGCAGATGCTGGGGGAATTCCAAAAGGCGCGCAAACAAGCCGAGGTAGCTACTGCGGCTAAAGGAGATTTCCTGGCCAACATGAGCCATGAGATCCGCACTCCGATGAACGGCATCATCGGCACGACCTCCCTGCTTCTAGAGATGGGATTGGACCACGAGCAGGAGGAATTGGTTCGTATGATCCGTTCCTCCGGTGAGTCGCTGCTGCATCTGATCAATGACATCTTGGACTTCTCCAAAATCGAATCTGGTAAGATGGAAATCGAGGATATGCCTGTCGATATGGAGAAGCTTTTGGCGGAGGTGGCCGACGTCTTCTCTTATCGAGCCGCCGAGAAGGCGATCGAATTGAATTTCCACATGGATCCTGCTTTACCGCGGATGTTCAAAGGAGACTTTCAGCGCATCAAGCAGGTCTTGGTCAATCTCGTCGGCAACTCCATCAAGTTCACAGAAAAAGGCGAGATCCTCATTCTCGCTCGGCAGGTGAGCCGCAAGACGCCTCAAGGCGATCTTGCACATCTTCATTTCTCCGTCCGCGATACCGGCATCGGTATTCCGTCGGACAAGATTGGCAGCCTATTCCAAGCCTTTACCCAGGCCGACACTTCCACCACTCGCAAATATGGTGGTACGGGGCTCGGCCTGGCCATTTGCCGTAAGCTCTGCCGAATGATGGGTGGAGAGATTAGTGTGATCAGTGAGCAGGGGCAGGGCTCAGACTTCTTCTTTGAGCTTCCCCTTCGTGTGGCCCAGGATGACGCTGGCCGTGAAGAGGAAATCGGCTGGCAGGACATCATCAAAGATCAACGGATCATCTATCACAGCCCTCACACGACGACACAGCAGATTCTGCAACAGACACTCCGGCAATGGGCCACATCCGCCATTGCACTTCCAAAAATCGAGCCTGCCACCCTGGCTCGGGATCTGGCGGAAAGCACCGTGTTTATCTTTGACGTGAGCGCCTTCACTCCGGAGACGGCGGCTCCAATCATGAGCATTGCCGCCACCCAGGGGACTGGTATTTTGGTCTTGCTCCCCCTCACCCTCTGGAAGCTTCGAGATCAATTCACGCCCGCAGGGTACGCACGCTACGGCAAAATCAGCAAACCCGCTAAACGTCGTGAATTACTACGCTGCCTCGCCGAACTCACGCGTCAGCCTCGCGTTCCCTTGCTCCCTCAGCAGCCTGCGGCACCGCCGACTCCTCCCGGTTTATTTATCCCGCCTATGGCTGCGATGGCAGCCCCCGCATTCATCGCGCCGCAAATCTCTGATCACTCGTCAATGCCGTCTGGAAAGGCAGCCCCGATCCCTAACGCTGCACAGGCGTGGGGTTATCATCCGCCTCACCCGCCCACCCAAGAACCTCCCGCCTCTCTGCCTCCCATGAATGCCCCTGATCCCAATCCAGCGTGGCTTCAACCGCCACCACCCGCGCCACCGACCCCTCCCTCTCTCAACGGCTTTTTCCAATCCAATACGGAATCCCCTCCGCAGGCCCACTACAGTCGTGCAGGAGAGGCGGTGCATGATGCCCAGATCTCTAAGGATACGAGCCGGGCCATTGCCGCAGCAGCATCCGCCAGTGGTGAAAGTTTTGCCAAGCAAAACCCTGCCCTGATCTTGCTGGTCGAAGATCAGCCGCTCAACCAAAAGATCGCTACCATGCTTCTCCAGAGGCTGGGTTACGCTCAAGTCGATGTGGCGAATAATGGCGAAGAAGCTGTGGAGAAAGTGAGCACTGGAAGTTACGACCTCGTCTTCATGGATCTGCAAATGCCCGTCATGGGCGGCATTGATGCCGCACGTGCCATCCGCAGTAACTTTCATCTCAAAAACCAGCCCGCCATCATTGCCATGACTGGACACGCACTCACCGGCGTCCGGGAAGAATGTAAAGAAGTGGGTATGAACGCCTTCCTAACGAAGCCCGTCAGTCTCGATGATTTCCGCAAGACCATCCCTCCTTGCTTGGAAAAAGAAGCGGCTTTGAGGCCGATGGTTTTATAGCAAAAACTTCCCCAGAGCAGCAATCGCGCTGCATTTGGAGGATGTCTATTTTTCTTCGCCGCAGAGACTGAGGTGCCTCAAAAAACCATCCGCTTCTCAGCGATCGAGAGGACAAAGTTAGAACCTGGAAAGCAAGCACGTGTCTGACGCCGATTCCTCTCCAGGAGGTCTTTATCAGCTCATCCCCTGGCGTTTCTCCAAAGGAAACCCAAATAGAAGATCAAGGCCCGTTTACTCGACTTGAGCTCCGGCCGGAATCGAAACGTGGCACGTTAACGATCAATCAGATTAGGGAATCTGGGCGACAAGTGGCCCAAGGCCATCGGGTCTATGCTTTTTAGCAAAGCTTCCCATCCAAATCAGCGCCTTGCAGGATTGGGGGTAAATCAGGGACCACTCGAAAACCCGCTTTATCACAAATGAAAAAGGCCAAGGGAACTCCCTGGCCTCAAACTATCGTTCATGGGTTGGCCGCTGCTTTTTAAGCAGCCAATCGGATCTCTGTCGCAGACGTCGAGAAGGTATTCCAGAAAGAACCACTCGCTTCAGTTCCCTCAGGAGATTGCCCGCGCGCCTCGTCGATAAACTGCTGGACTCCTTCGGCGCCTACAGGCGCTTGCGACCGTTGTCCATAGGCCGGCATCGAATTCCAACCTACAACGATCTCGCTGAGACGGCTGCTATCGTGAGAAACAGTGAGAAAAGAGCTTTTCATAAAAGTGAGAGCCACGAGACACTATGGCAATTTTATCGAGTTTGAAAAGCCTGATTCTTTTACCTGCATCGCCAAAATGATTTGCGACTAGCAAAAGAGTCGCAGTTTTAAGAATCACAATCCAAAAGGATGACGGGGGCTGAAACCAGCGTAGCTACGGCCTTTGGTGCGCCAGCGTGGGCCTTCACCAGCCATGCCACCGGAGGTGTCCAGACGAAGGCCGCACACAGTCATGAAAACATGATCCCCAGGCTTCACCCAAATCGTGATGAAGCGCCCCTCACCCGCTTGGCCATAGTTCGCAAAACCAGCAGATGTTAAAGGGCTCTTCAATAAGCCTGCTTTGATCAAAGTGTAGGATGTGGAGCTCGAGCAATCATAAGCACGATCTTCCACGCGGCCATGGCCTGCCCCGCGGACATATGGACTGCTCTGCAAATGATTCGCAGCGTTGATGAGATACTGCACCTGAGTTGGCAGGCTCGCTGAGCAAGAAGCGTAGCGACCGTCGAAACGAATCAGTGAACCAGCCACAGGAGCCGTGCGAGCCACAGGCACTGCCCGGGCAGCCATCATCTGCTGCTGTTGCATGCGAGCCTGATAAGCGGCTGCAGCTTGCTGCTGAGCATAATAAGCGGCGGCGGCGGCTTGCTGCTGCATCTGCGCATAATAAGCAGCCTGCTGTTGCTGGGCGTAGGCAGCCTGTTGGGCCGCATAATGGCTCGCAGCATATCCATACTGGGCGGAAGCCGCCTTCGGAGCGGCGCAGATAACGACCAAGAGAAAAAGGACAGCGATGCGAGAAAAAGTCTTCATGCAGTTATTCTGTTTGATATGGCAATTATATCAAAAACTAGAATCACTGCAATAACCAATTTCTAAATTTGTAGAATTTCTGTAATTTGAGATTTTTTGAATTCGTCAGAACTTTTGAAATTGAACCGCTTTTCCAACGTAAAACGCGTTATTTATTGATTTTAAACATATTACATCATGAGATCGCTCTAATCAGTTCTGCGAAATCAACTCTTTATGTTTAACATAATTTTAATATTAAGCTCGTATGGATTCCATTTTATGATAAAACGCCTCTTTATTTTGGAATTATGCCTCCTACAACCTGCCTTCTTTTGAGCGGCCGTTACTGTTTTTGCCCCGGTTTCGGGAAAAGAGATCTCTTTCGAATGAGAGAAGCCTCACTCTCCCACGTCCACAGCAACTCCACAGGGCCGTACGCGAGGCAAAACAATTCTCGATTTTGCTACCCATTGAGGAAGAGCTCCAAAAACACTTGGCTGAGAGTCCTCCAGGTCCAGGGTTCACGCTCCGATCCTGGACGTTCTCAAAAATAAAAAAGGCCCGTCCAGTAGGACGGGCCTCAAAATCTGTTAAATTGACGAGACTAAAGATCCGGAATCCGAGGACTCCTCAATCACGCTTTCTTTTGAGAGGCTGGCGATGCCTCGACGAAGGATGCAATCGCTAGTAGGATGGCAGCAACCACCACGCATGAGTCCGCGACGTTGAATGACGGCCAGGGATTGAAAGGTGGAAAACCAAAATCAAACCGGAGAAAATCCACCACATAGCCATGCAGGAAGCGATCCGTCAGATTTCCCAAAATGCCTGCGACAAGCAGTCCCACCGCCGTGCGACTGAATACCCCAGGGAAAGCGCCCTTCCTGTAAAGAATCGTAATGAAGGTCAACGCTGTGAGCGAAATGGCGCCGAAGGCGTAATTGGCATATTCAGTGCCGTTGAACAGGCCAAAGGCGACCCCCGTGTTGGCAGTGTGATGGAGCCAGAAGACCCCAGGAATGACTTCCTGCTCCGTGACGTGCAATTCAAAATGTCTGACAATCCAGAGCTTCGACCACTGATCTAGGATGTACAGAGGCAGGGATAAAAGCAGCAAAAGGCGGATCATGGCGGGTTGGAAATCTTCCTTTCCATAAGCGGCCTTAAGAACTTCTCAAGCGCTCAAGCCGACCAACTACGGCCCTTCATCCTTTCGAAGTCCTGTTCTTGCCTCCTGCTCTCTCGAGCGCATGCTGTGAAAGGTGAGCCATCCAAGTCTTCAAATCATTGCCGACACACTCGGAATCTCAAAAATGACCGTCTCACGGGCACTGCGTGGAGAGCGTTATGTGGCATCCACGTTGCGTGAGCGGATTCTTCAGACCGCCTCTGATCTGGGGTATCGCCCTGACCCGGACATTGCCAAACTGATGACGCACATGCGGCGAAAGCGCCTCACTCAGGCACCACGGACTCTGGCCTTTATCTGGTCGGATAAAGTTTCACCCGATACCGAATTATCCCCTTGGTCTCGTCAGCTTATTGCGGGTGCCCGGGAAAGAGCCAGCCATCTGGGATTTCATCTCGATGACTTTTATTTGGCCGCTAAGGGTATGTCAGGAAGACGGCTATCTGAAATCCTCGAAGCCCGAGGCATTTCCGGTTTTATCCTGTCTCCACTCATCTCTCGAAGTCGCGGTCATGTCTCCATGCAGTGGGAGAAATTCAGCAGCGTGGTGGTCGGTCTGGGCTACGCCCGCCCGCCGATGCACCGGGTTCACCACCATCATTACCTCGGAATGATGACCGCGATGCGCCAGCTGAAAAAGCTCGGCTACCGACGAATCGGCTACTATGGCGGCAGTGTGGTCGATGACCGGATGTTCGGTGCCTGGTCGGCCAGTTTTTTATCCCATCATCCCCTGCCTTTGAAACAGGCAGCCGAATTGCTGAACCTGAAAAGGGAACCCAAACGAGAAGACTTCCGCCGCTGGTTGGAGCTTCGTCAACCTGAGGTGGTGATCGAAAGCGGCCAAAGTCTGGAAAACTGGCTGGAGGATATCCCCATTCCAGAAAAACTTGGGCTAGTCACCCTTGGCTGGAGGCCCGACCGGTCACATTGGGCCGGCATCGATCAGCAGGTGGATGTTCTGGGGGCGACGGCAGTCGACCTACTGGTCGCCCAAGAACAGCAAAATGAGCGGGGAATCCCTGAACATCCCAAAATCGTCATGACCGAAGGGATTTGGCGTGCAGGAGAAACCCTCCGCCGCCTCCGAGTGTGACGGGTATTTTTGATCAAAGCCACCTTTTCTCCCACTATAGAGAGAGGCCCCTGTTCCAACTCAGATTCTGTCATGCGTCACTCTCATTGGCTCGTCATCGCTTTGGCCATTGGGTTAGGGCTATTAACAGCAAGGTCTAATCTTGCTCCGGAATCCTGTAGCCGCTGTGCGCAGGCCATCCAACCCCACCTGGAAAGCATTTTTTCACCTCCCGTGCAAATGTCGCTCCCCTACCCCACTCCACCTGTCGACGAAGAATGGCGGAAGCTCTCGGCTGAAAAACGTCTGCACAACGTAAGAGCTCGCTTGATGCCCATGTTGGCCGAAGAACTCGACAAACACGGCCTGAGCCTGGGCCAGCCAGCCTTCATCCGTCTTTTCAAAGAAAGCCGTGAGCTGGAACTTTGGCTGCAAAGCGCCTCCGGCTGGAAACGGTTCCGAACTTATCCCATTGCTGCGATGTCCGGTGAACTGGGGCCCAAACTCAAGGAAGGCGATGGCCAAGCCCCGGAAGGCATCTACTCGGTCACCCACCGCTCCCTGAATCCCGCCAGCAGCTACCACCTGTCTTTCAATATTGGTTACCCAAACGCTTACGATCAGCATCACGCGCGCTCGGGTAGCTACATCATGATCCATGGCGCTGAAGTAAGCATTGGCTGCTTTGCCATGACCGATCCCGTGATTGAGGAGATCTACTTGATCGTGGAAGCCGCCTTAAACCAAGGACAGTCCCTCATTCAAGTCCATGCTTTTCCCTTCCGCTTCACCGAGGAAAAATGCGCAAGCCAGCTAACAACGACCCATCCTTGGGGAGCCTTTTGGCAGGAACTCCAGCCGATCTATGCCCATTTTGAGACCCATTTGGTTCCGCCAAAAGTCGATTCACTGGCAGGTCGTTACTCACTGATCTCACCGTGAAAAATGGGAAAGATGAACCCTCTGTCTGCCATCGATGATTTTAAAAATCAATGCCTCCATCGCAGCACGATTGACACCTAAGTAGAATATTAAATAATCAGGCTTCGTAAATTGGTGCTCACCTGTTACCATTTTCATCCTTATGAAGAGTGGCCATTATTCCCTCAGTCTCCTGTTGATTGTTTTTAGCTTGATGAGCTTATCGACTGCGCAGGCAACCGATAAGCCAGTGCGCGTCAAGCCATCCAAAGTCAGTTCAGCCAAATCCAGGTTTCGGGAAAAGCAATTCACGGACTGGTTGGCGTTTGAGGCCATGAATAAGCTCTCTGAGAGCAAGCGAGCCAGTGGCGAACAAATGATATACTATGAATACCATGAGGGAAAAATGGCCTACCGAGCCATTTTCTCGAAAGCCATTCAATTCAACGGCTGGTGGCGCATCACGATCTCTGGAGAGCGTGAGATGGAGAACCAAGTGAATGATTACAAAAGTAAAGGCTTTGAACCTCTTTTTGTCGTCCTCGAAGGAAATTTCTACAGCATGCTCTTCGTCAAGCCCGATCAACTCGATGCTGCGCGTAAACTGACCGCCGAACTTGGAATTGAGCCGCCTGTATTGAAGTAAATATTTCTCCTCGCGTCTGTCCACTTCCCGCTCATAGCTCCCCAAGTGGAAGACAAGGATTACAAGGTCAAACTGGAGATTTTCGAGGGGCCCCTCGATCTGTTGCTCTATCTCATCAAAAAAGATGAGATCGACATCTATGACGTCTCAATCGGGCGCATCACCAAGCAGTACCTGGACTATATCGATACTTTCAAGATGCTGAACATCGAGGTGGCGAGTGAGTTCATCGTGATGGCCGCCAACCTGATGTACATCAAAAGTCGTGAACTGCTGCCCCAAACTCAGCAGCCCCCTGAGGACGATGCAGATGAAGAAGATCCACGCTGGGAACTCATTCGGCAGCTCGTCGAGTACAAGAAATTCAAAGACGCCGCCATGTTCCTTGGCACGCAGGAAGTTAAGGCGGACGAGTTTTTCGCCACAACCCCGGAACTCCCAGATCTGAGTGCACCGCCTCCGGATGTGGTGGGGCAGGTTGGTATCTTTGACCTCATCCAAGCTTTTCAAAAAGTCTTGAAGCGTTTTGAAAACAGCACCGACATTCGTGAGATCGTCAGTGATCGCTTCACCGTCGCGGACAAGATCGAGCATCTACTGGAGACGATTGTCATCGGCAGCCGCGTAAGGTTTGACAGTCTCTTCAGTTCTGCTGCGAGCCGGGTGGAAGTCATTGTCACTTTCCTAGCGATGCTGGAGCTGATGAAGCTGAATCATCTGATGGTGGAACAGGAAAAGATGCTGGGAGATATCGTGGTGATCCGCCCTGCGCTTTAATCAGTTTTTTCACTTCTGGCAATGCGGGCAGTAAAAGGTCGAACGGTTGCTCATGACCTTCCTCTTCACGGGTGTCTCACAGGTGTGGCAAGTCTGTCCTTCTCGATCATACACACGCAGCGTCTGTTTGAAGTAACCTGGCTCTCCCTTCTCATTGAGAAAATCACGCAAGGTAGTGCCGCCCATCTCAATGGAGGCGCTCAGCACTTCCTGAATAGCGAGAACGAGTTTGGATAACTTGAGTTGGCTGACTTTACCGGCCTGTTGGTGAGGTGAGATCCCTGCCATGAATAAGGCCTCACAAGCGTAAATGTTCCCCACTCCCACCACCACATGGCTGTCCATGATGACGGCTTTGATCGGAGCCGTGCGAGCTTCACATTGCTGACGAAGATACCCCACCGTGAAATCCTCCGATAGCGGCTCTGGTCCTAACTCTGCCAAAAGAGGATGCCTGGTTACATCTCCAGAGATCCATAACGCCGCGCCAAATCTTCGTGGATCGTGAAGGCGGATCTGCTGCTGATGATCGGTGGTTAGCGCCAAATGATCATGCTTACGCCAAGGGGTATCTGGACTGGTCACTCGCAAGCTACCTGACATCCCCAAATGCAGCATGAGCGTGCCCTTGGCTGACTCAAAGAGCATGTATTTGCCACGGCGTCTGCCGGATAGGATTCGCTGCCCCTCCACTTCGTGAATCGAATCTGGCACAGGCCAGCGTAAGCGTCGATCCCGCACAATCACTTCGCGCATGGTCCTCCCCACCAAATACGGGGATACTCCTCTCAGGGTCGTCTCGACTTCGGGTAGCTCAGGCATGATGGATGGTCGGAATAAAACATACGCATGCCCCCAACCTGGGGGCCACGGTTCAGTCTCTGCGAATAGCAAAAGATTGCTTTAGGCTGGGCTAAAGCAGAAGAATGCGGCATTCGAATGGATTTTCAGGTATAATTCGACGCTGATGATCAAACTGGGACCACGTGCCACCGCTCTGAGTGTCGCTGGAATGGGCTTGTTGCTTTGCATGCTGGCCTTACTCTGGCCAGAACCTAAGGAAAATCGACCCTTTACTTTGGCTGTCGGTGTGTGGCCAGGCATGGAAACACTGACCTTAGCACGGGAACAAGGCGGCTTCCTCGACTCACGCTTCAACTTTGTCGAACTCTCTTGGACATCCGCCACGATGATGGCCTTTGAAAACCGCGTGGTGGACGGTGCGGTGATGACGTTGGATGAAATGCTGCGGCTCCGATCCGGCGGCCATGCCATCAAAGCCATCCTCGTTTTAGGCCTCCCACAAGGAGGCGATGCCATTGTCTCACTCCCCGACTTGACCAAGCTGACCGATATCCGTGGAAAACGTGTGGGAGTGGAACTGCGTGCCTCAGGGGAATATTTTTTAGCCAAAGCATTGCACAGTGTCGGCCTAACCACATCAGACGTCACACTTGTTCCACTGAACTTGGCTGAAGCAGAAAATGCCTTCGAGCAAAAAGAGCTCGATGCCCTAGTTACCAATGATCCTATTCGGGAACGCTTACTGAAAAAAGGTGCTCATGTTTTAACCGATTCCGAGCAAATCCCTGCGGATCTCTATCGGGTACTCGTTGTCAGACAGGACCTCACCACGGATCGGCAGGCAGAACTTCGAAGCCTGATTAAAATACATTTTGCCACCTTGCCTGTGCTACGCTCAGGCAAGCCCGAAACTGCCATGGCCGCAGTGTTACGGCGGGAGCGTCTTAACAGGATTGAATTTCAACGGGTCGTCAACCGCATCGTCGATATCAGCCGAGAAGCAAACATACGCCTCCTGACGCCAGGTTCGGAAAGCCTGGAATCTGCACTTAGCAAGACGGCCACGTTTATGAAAGCTCAGGGTCTCCTGGATGAAGATGTTCCGCTTCAGGGATTGCTGGACGCAAACTTTGTGAAAGGAGGTTCGGAACCATGAGATTCAGCACGCTCCAGTTCCGCCTATCCGCACTGGTGTTTGCGTTTGGCATCTTCATCATCACCATCAGTGTTACCCGCCAATACTTTCGGGATGTTTCAACCAAGCGCTCACAGATGCGTTTGAATGCTTACAGCGAGGGCTCTCGCCTGTCAGGCCTCGCTCAACATTTTTTACGACGTCACCTCCCTCAATCGGCCGATCTTGTGATTGGTTATACCTCGGTCGATCCTAACCTCCTCCACGCGGTGATCTGTGATGGCAATGACATCGTTCGACATGCCGCTGAACAACAATGGAGAGGCTTGCATTTAAGCCAAACCCCCGTTGCGGCAGCGGCATCCATGCTTGAAAAAAT
Organism: Prosthecobacter debontii; assembly: GCF_900167535.1. Classification (NCBI taxonomy): domain Bacteria; kingdom Pseudomonadati; phylum Verrucomicrobiota; class Verrucomicrobiia; order Verrucomicrobiales; family Verrucomicrobiaceae; genus Prosthecobacter; species Prosthecobacter debontii. The sequence goes on along the minus strand of NZ_FUYE01000004.1, from coordinate 279,304 downwards.
TCGCAAGAAAATGGAGGGGCGCATTGAAGAGATCGAAGAGGGTCGCCGCATGATCGCTGCTTACCCTTTTTGGGATGTGGATGGCGGTATGACGAAAGGAACTGTCATCCTCGAGTACGACCTTGGGAGTGCCATGGAAGCCGCTCGCGAACAGGTTTTTTACGACTCGGTTGCAGAGGCCTGCGCCCTCTTTGGGGGATGCCTGTTATTGTGGTCCATCCTTCATATTACAGTCACAGATCGTGTTTCGCACATTATCGAACAAGCTCAGAAAATCGGCTGGGATCAAGACGATGAGGATACGATCAAAGGTTCAGACGAACTGACCAAAGTGTCTCAGAGCTTTATGGAAGCAGTCAAGAGGCTGCGTGCTACAGAGCAACGATTCCGCCACATTGCAGCGAGCATGCGTGACGTCTTTTGGGTGGCTCCTGCGCGAAAAGGAGAAGCCATTTATGTCAATCCATCCTATGAACGGCTTTGGGGCCGAAGCTCGGCCAGACTCGCTCATCAGCGTTGGGAATGGCTGCATGGAGTCATAAAAGAAGATCGTCGCAAGGTGCTCAACACGCTTCGGAGGCTCAGACATCAAGCGGGTGAGGTGGACCTGGAAATCCGCATCGAATATTCAGAAACAGTGCGATGGATGAATTGTCGTTGTTTCTCAATCCGCAAACCCAATGAGCCGTATGGAGATCTCCAAGTCATGGGAGTCATGATCGACATCACTGAACGCAAACGACTGGAACGCCAATTGATTGAAATTGCCGAACAAGAACGCCGCCGCATTGGCCAAGACCTTCATGATGATGTCTGTCAACGCCTCGCTGCGGCTCACCTGAAGACCGGAGTATTACAAAGCATTTTAACGCGCGCCTCATTACCTCAAGCCAAGCTGGCTGGAGACCTGGAACATGAACTGGCGGAAGCCACAGATATCGCTCGTCGTTTTGCCAAAGGCCTTGCCCCCGTTGCCGTCGGTTCAGAAGCCTTACCGCAAGCCTTGAATGAGTTGGCTGCGTTCCTTGCGCGAGCTTTCGGACTGCGCTGCACGGCTTCTTGTGATCCCGTCGAAGGTCTGATCGCTCCTGAGACGGCTGCACAGATCTATCGCATCGCTCAAGAACTCTCCACCAATGCGGCTAAACATTCTCATGGAACGTGGATTGAGATCAGTTTGGCTCAAATGGAAGATAGCCTGCACTTGGAGATCTCACATGATGGTATCAGCTTCGAACCTCGATCTGAACCAAAATCGCCCGGAATGGGTCTATACTTAGTACAGCAGAGAGTGGATGCCCTTGAGGCTACGTTGATCTTTCGCCCGCTCCCTCAGGCCCATGGCACCTTGGCCATCTGTGAAATCCCTCTTCAAGAGAATATCCCAAGCTAACCTAACCATTTATGGCTTACGCTCAATCTCCCTCCGATGCCCCGCTTCATAAACCCCGACGCGTTGCGATTGTGGACGACCACACCATGATGCGTGGAGGCATGAAAGTCTTCATCGATAGCCTTCCCGACTTCGATTGCTGCTGGACATCCGAAGATGCACGAGATGCCATGCTGCAGCTTGAGAACGAGCGACCCGATATTCTCATCATGGATATCACACTCCCGGATCGAAACGGCATTGAAGTGGTCAAAGATATTCATGCCTTGTATCCCGAATTGCCCATCCTGATGATGTCAATGCATGACGAGACTTATTATGCTCTTCGAGCTCTGAAGGCAGGTGCAAAAGGCTATGTCATGAAAAATGTCTCTCACGACATCTATGAGCGAGCCCTCCACCGGATCGCAGACGGCGGCACTTGGCTCAGTGAAGCGATGTCAGAACAGATGATCAAGGTTTATACCAATGGCCCTCGCCGCGATAGTGACGACGGCTTGGAAGTCCTCACGGATCGTGAGTTTGAAGTCTTCCAACTGATTGGTGAAGGCAAAAGCACTCATCAAGTCGCTGACGCTCTTCATATCAGTACAAAGACCGTGGACGTGCATCGTTCCAATATCCGAACAAAGTTGAAGATGGAAGATGGTTCTGCTGTGGTTCGATTCGCCATTCGATGGATCGAATCTCGCCGTGCGGTGGCTCAAGCGTGACCTCCAACTGAATTTTTAGACAATACTCTGAATAGAGCGATTGGAAGAGGAGTTAGAAGACCACGCCAAGAACCGAGCTTTCTTAATGTTCCGAGAGGAAAAGGCCTGGCATCGGGAGAATGCGCTCTACGGGCCTCAGGCTGGGTTGATGTGCGGCTCCCAACTTGCGCACCCCTTGGCTCCAAGCCATAGCTTCAGGGTGCGTTTAGACATCATCACTCTTTTCCCAGAACTTATCACCGTGCCAATGAGCACCAGCATCATGGGGCGAGCCCAAGAAAAGGGGGCGATCTCGTTGGGTGTTTATGATCTGCGTGATCATGGACTGGGTAGGCATAAACAGGTCGATGACACTCCTTACGGAGGTGGGCAAGGCATGCTTTTGAGACCGGAACCGCTATTTGCTGCTTTGGAAAAAGTACATACCGAGACCAGCCGCGTGATCTTAATGTCTCCTGCCGGCAAGCCGTTCAAACAATCCGATGCACAACGATTAGCAGGCGAAAAGCATCTGATATTTCTTTCGGGCCACTACGAGGGGATCGACCAGAGGGTTGTCGATCATTGGGTGGATGAGGAGTTGAGCCTGGGCGACTATGTGCTGACGAATGGAGCCATCGCTGCAGTCGTGGTGATGGATGCGATCGTGCGCTTGCTGCCCGGAGTCCTGGGCGATGACCTGAGTGCAGTGGAAGAGTCTTTCGGCTCTGTCGGTCTTCTTGAAGCACCCCATTATACAAAACCCGCTGAATTCCAAGGCTTACGTGTGCCGGATGTCCTTCTGAGCGGTAATCACGCCAAGATCGCCGAGTGGCGTCACCACCAAGCAATCGAACGAACGAAGAAAATACGCCCAGATCTATTTGGAGGCTCCTGAAAGGAAAATACTCCCAAGATCAGTCACAGCAGATGCTGCACAGTCTTCAGGGTGGCACCCTCGTGCCGGGCTAGGGCAGCGTGGCCGTTGACTCCGAGGCGAGCGCACTCGGCAGGGGTGAGGAGGAGGTGATCCAGGGATTGCTCCAGCATGCTGATGTCGGGCACCTGGACGGCTCCTTCCTGGGCGAGCAGAAGCTCGATAAGGGCCTGAAAGTTCTCCATGTGAGGGCCGAAGAGCACGGGTTTACGTGCCATGACAGCCTCGGCGGGGTTTTGCCCGCCCGTGGCGAGGAAGCTTTTGCCGACGACCACGAGAGTGGCGAGTTCCTGCCAAGCACGAAGCTCGCCGGTGGTGTCGATAAGGAGGGTGGAGCAGGGACCGGTAATCTGGCTGCGGCGCTGGACGGGGATGCCAAGACTGGCCAGTTCCTCCACCAAAGCGGCGGCACGCTCGACATGGCGAGGCACGATGAGGAGGGCGAGGCAAGGGTGACTCTGGCGCAGGCGTTGGGTCATCTGGGCGAGCAGGGCTTCCTCGCCTGGATGGGTGCTGGCCAGGAGGAGCACCGGTTGATCGGCCCGGATGCCTGCGGTTTGAAGAATGCCCTGGAGGGTCTGCACCTGGGCGGGATCAGCGGCAGCGCCCTGGGGATCGAACTTGATGCTGCCGGTGTGGTGGATGCGCTCGGCAGGCACGGCCAGAGCGGTCCAACGGGCGACATCCTCCGGCTCCTGGACGAGCACCTGATGGAGCATAGAGAAGACAGGTTTGATCAAAAAGCCGAGCTGCTGGAAGCGACGCTCGGAGCGCGCCGAGAGGCGGGCATTGACGAGGGAAACCGGGATGCTCTGGCGGCGGGCGGTGGCGACGAGATTCGGCCAAACCTCCGCCTCCACGAGGACGATCTGAGAGGGGGCGAGGGCCTGAATGAAACGACGTCCGACGCCTGGAAGATCCAGCGGGGAGTAAAGAACGACGAGACGGCCCGATTGACGTTGCGCAAACTCAGTCGCTAGAGCGTAGCCAGTCGGGGTGGTGGTGGTGAGGACGATGCCCAGCCCAGGCTGCTGGCGGAGCATGGCGGTGATGAGCTTGGTCGCGATGCCGACCTCCCCGACGCTGACCGCGTGCATCCAGAGGCGGGAGGTTCCCGGCGGCAGGATGGCGATAAGACGCTGATGCTCCGCCGAGAGGAAACCGAAGCGCTGCCAGAGATCACTCCAGCGCCCCCCGCGCTGGCGCATTTTACGGATGGCCCCGGGCAGCATGAAAAGCAGACCCACGGGGAGGAGCAGATTGTAGATGAGGAGACTGAGGGTCAGGGACATTCGGGAGCGGGTTTCCATGCCATCACTCTGCCGGGAAGCTACCGCTTTCTCAGCCAGAGGATGCGCGTGCTGCCATATTCACGGTCGCGCACGAGTTCCCAGCAGCCCCAATCCGTGGCAGGCTGGCGTGTGACCATGCACTCCAGCACCAGACTGCCGCCAGGGACGAGGAGAGTTTGCAAAGCGGGCTCCAGGGCAAGCTTGCGAGCGATGTCCTCCTCACCCGGACGATGAGCATAGGGAGGATCGGCCAGGATGAGATCGAACGTGGCCCCTTGGGTAACGAGCTGAGGGAGAAGCTTGAAGACGTCCCCCTGGCGAAGGGTGGCACCTTCCAGTCTTGTCTTGGCGATGTTCTTGCGGATGACCTCACAGGCACCGCGATCCTGCTCAATGAAGGTGGCACTGGCAGCTCCACGGCTGAGACACTCCAGTCCCAGAGCTCCAGACCCGGCGAAGACATCCAATACGGTGGCCTCTGGGACGAGCTCACCCAGCATGTTGAAGATAGCCTGCTTTACCCGGTCCTGAGTGGGACGGGTGACGCTTTTCGGAACTTCCAGGGGAATGCCCCCGGCACTGCCTGAGATGAGCCGCATGGGCCAAGCTAGACAGGCACCATGGGTTTGTCGAGCTAGGTCAGTTCAGAGGCTCCTTTTCTGGGAGCCCATACTGGTGCAGCCACCAGGTGAGGCGCTGGGCATCGCTAGGCTCGTCCTTGAATCCGCGCTTGGCCCAGGTGCGCAGGTAGTCCTGCTTTTTATCGTGCTTGATCTGCTCCAGAGAAGGCTCGGTCGGTGGGTCGGGCAGCGCACCGCGATCTCCGCTCGTGGTGACCCACGCGTCCAGGTCCGCCTGGAGATGGGCGAGGCGCTGGCTCTGCTGGGGGTCTTTGACCACATTGACCAGACCGGTAGGATCGGCCTCCAGATCGTAGAGCTCCAGGGGCTCGCGCCTCTCCCGCGTGTAGCGGGCCTGCATCGGAGAGAGAGCACCGATCTTCTTCAGCTCGCGGATGAGGGGCATGCCGGGATAGCTGGCCTCTTTGTAGCCAGACCAATTCAGGTAAGGCAGCTCGGGATGGAAGTTTTTGACGAAGAGTTGGCCAGGAGTAATGACCGCGCGGATGCGGTCCTCCGCATCACCACAGCGATCTCTCGCCGCGAAGATGACGGTGCGATCCGGAAAGCTGTTCTTCAGCAGAGGGCGGCCCTGCATCCATTCAGGAATGGGCAGGCCAGCGAGTTCCAGCATGGAGGGAGCAAGGTCAATGAGACTGACGAGCCGCTCCTCCACCTCTCCAGCCCCGAGTCCGGGACCGCGAATGAGCAAGGGCACCTGAAGACCTTCGACACTGAGCCATTGCTTGCCCCAGGGCATCGGGCGACCATGATCGGCGAAGAACATGACGATGGTGTTTTCCAGTTCGCCCGCTTTCTCCAGTTGATCGAGGATAGCTCCCACCCGCTGGTCCACCACCTCCACGCTGCGTTGATAGGCATACCAGTCACGGCGTGTCAGGGGGTGATCTGGGTAGTTGGGTGGCAGCTGAATCTTACGCAGAGCCTCTTCATCGTAGCTCTCGGGGATGGGGAATGGCCGGTGAGGCTCGGAGATTTGGAATTGAGCAAAGAAGGGCTGCTCCGGCTTACGCTGCGTCCAGTCATTGCCATCGAAGAGCACCTTGGGATCGTGAGCGAAGTTGTAATGGGTCTTGGGCACCTTCTTCTTACTGCCGGGTGCCACGGCATTGGTGACAAACCAGCCCGCCTCACGCAGCAGGGTCGGGATGGGCTTGTAGGGAGTTGCTAAGGGTTGCGGATTCTCCACATCATGGGCCTGGAGTCCGGTCGTGGTCTGATAACAACCCAGGATGAAGGCGGACCGCGAAGAACTGCACACCGGAGCCGAGGCATAGGCTCGGGTATAACGCCGCCCCTCGTGGGCGAGACGGTCCAGGTTCGGCGTCTTCACCCCCACGGCACCGTAAGCCCCAGTGTCCGGCGACATGTCATCGGCAATGATCCAAACCAAGTTAGGCCCTGCAGCCTGCCCTAACTGACACACGAGCCCCAACACCAAGAGTAAAACGCACCTCATCATATGTGCCGCTGGAAACGATGCTGAGGTGGGCTTGTTACATCCGACTTTCACATCTCTGCGGGATAGCAGTCGCTGAGAGGCCCTAAGATTAGCTAAAATCGTCCACCTTCGACCACATTATCAAATGGCCGAAACATGCTTCTTCCACTCCGATAGCACGCGCGGGAGCAGCCGATGTTCTTGCTCTTTGATTCGGGAATGAAGGATCTCGGGAGTATCTCCCGGCAGAATCGGCACAGAGGCTTGCGCTAGAATTCGCCCAGCATCGATCTCGGCGGTGACGAGATGAACGGTGCAACCCGATTCACAATCTTCGGCCTCGATGGCGAGTTGTGGGGCATTTGCGCCTTTATGCTTCGGTAGTAGAGATGGATGCACGTTAACGATGCGCCCTGAATACTGGCTTAAGGTCGGCTCCTTGAGAATACGCATGAAACCGATCAACACCACCACATCCACCCGAGCACGTTGGAGGTGATCAGCGACCTCTTTCTGCGCAGCTTCACCGAAGCGTTTAGGATGCGAACCAGGATCGACATGAATCGCGGGAATACCAGCCGACCTAGCGGTCTGTAAAAACTTAGAATCCGCCACATCGGAAATGGCCACCGCCACATCGGCTTCGAGTTGGCCGGAAGTGATCGCCGCCAGGATAGCGCGAAAATTAGAGCCTTCGCCTGAACCGAGGACACCGAGGCGCAAACGGCCTTTTGATGCATCCGACGTCATTCGCTGAATGGTGCTGGTGGTGGAGCGGCCTGGCACCAGTGGCAGAATATGAATTTCAGCCCCCACAGAGTCGAGAGCTGCGCGCTCCTCGGGATTCAGAGAGTCCACGGTGTAATCTCCACCTTTGGCGTAGATATGAGGCTGAATGGTCTCAATCAAAGCCGTGGCACGCTTATCTCCAAAGACCACGACAGCATCGACAGCTCGCAAGGCGGCCAGGACCTCGGCACGGTCGTTTTCGTGATTGACGGGCCGCGTCGGCCCTTTCAACTCCCGCACGGATGCATCTGAATTCAGTGCAATCACCATCGCATCTCCAAGAGCACGCGCCTCATTGAGATAACGCACATGCCCGGCATGCAGGATATCAAAGACACCATTGGTGAAGACGAGTTTCTTCCCCTGGGTGTGGAGTCGATCCCGCAGCAGGCGGACCTGCTCCGGTGTCATGGGGGTGTAAGGATCGGCCGTCATGCCTAACAATATTTTAGGAAACAACGACTCCTTCTGCACGCATCTGGCGGAACCACTCAACGTAGGTCGGCACCCCTTGAGCGATGGTGGTGGTCGGACGGAAATTCAGCAGTTCCTTGGCCTTGCTCACATCCGCCGAGGTCAGAGGCACATCCCCGGGCTGCTCCGGCAATTGATTGATCACGGCTTTTTTACCCAAGGCTTGCTCGATGGTCGCGATCAGATCATTCAGCGTCACCGTTTGCGAGCCGCCAAGATTGAAGATATCACAGATCGGACCCGACCGGTAATTCAAGGCTCCGATGATCCCATCCACGATGTCGCTGATGAAGGTGTAATCGCGTGCGGTGTGTCCCTCACCGAATTTATCAATCGGCTTCCCTTCCTCGATCAAGCGAGTGAATTTGGAAATGGCCAAGTCAGGACGCTGACGCGGACCATAGACCGTGAAGAACCGCAGAGACACGGTCTTAATGCCGTAGAGGTGACTGAAATTCGAGCACATCTGCTCACCCGCCATCTTCGTCATGGCGTAGGGGCTGATCGTCTGCAGAATCGGATCTTCCTCACTGAAAGGCACCTTTTTATTCACCCCATACACGGAGGAACTGGAGGCTGAAACGAAGTGACGGCAGCCAATGCGGCGCGCCGCTTCGAGCAGATTGAACGTGCCGTTGATGTTCGTGGAGATGTAGAGTTCAGGTTGTTCGATGGAAGGCCGCACTCCGGCTCGAGCCGCGAGGTGGATCACCGCATCGAATTGCCCTTCCTCAAAGGCACGCTGGATCAGGACCTTGTCCGTCAGCTCCCCTTCCCAGACTTTCACCCGATCCCCAAAATGACGCACGTTGGCTCGTTTGATGGCGGGATTGTAATAGTCATTAAAACTATCCAAGATGGACACCTCATGCTGACCATCTTGAAGCAGACGCTCAACAGTGTGGGAACCAATGAATCCGGCACCGCCGGTAACGAGGATCTTCATGCAGGGTTGGGAAAAACGAGAACGTCACAGTCTGACAGAGCCGCTCTCTTTGCAACCTCTGGCTTGTTTTTCGCCCCTGAAGGTAACTCTCCCATCACAGGTTTTCCACATCCCGATAGTGCCGCACGGTGTAACCGCGCTCTTCAAAGAGCTTCAGCAGTCCCTTTTCCGCCGCAAAGTGCCCTGTCCCGACCAGGACCATGACTTTTTCGCCTTTCTGAAGCATTTGCTCCAGCCGAGGCATCCAGGCGAGATTTCGGTCGAAGAGGAACATATCCATCAGATCTGGAAACTTCGCCGCTTCACGAAAAAGCATCTCACGCAAAGGCTCGAGTTCCCCCCGTTTCCAGGCAACAATCATCTCGTCATACTCCTGAGGCAACGTGCTAATTTCACCCAATGTCTGGTCCAGCATTTCTCGCTGCTGATCGGGCGTCAGTTTGGCAAAAAGTTGCAACTGAAACTCCACGCTCTCCAAACCCTCCCCAGGTTTTTTGTCTTCCCGGGCTCTCGCTTCAAAGTAGTGATCCACCCCCATCTGTGGCTTGGCCCCAAGCGCGGCATATTCCGTGGAGGTGATGATGAGAGAGACAAACCAGGGCCGGAAACGATTTAACGCGGAGACATCGACACCACGGGTCTTAGCCCACGTTTTGATCCGTTCCCAAGTCTCCTGTGGGATGGATGCCTCCAACGAGGAATCCGATGGCAGCATCCCCAGTTCACGCATCCGACGGGTCAATGAATTCCCCTCCCCGGCTCCTGGCGGCAGCTCAAAGATCACCCGATCCGAATTGGCATAGGCCGCTTCATAGGCCGGTGAGAGGGGGTAGTCTTCCTCACGCAAAATGTGAATGGTTCCACACAGGAAAAGCCGCCCTCCGGTCTTCGGATCATCCACCACCCAGACGCTGCCAGCCTGCTCTGCCGACGACACCGGCGTATCCGGCGTCCGGGGTTGCGAATGCTCCCCACAGGCAGTGAGTACAATCAGAAGCAGAGAGGCTAGGAACCGGCAAAAGGTGGGCACGCCGGATTCAAACACTGTGGAACACTCCCTGGCAACTCCGATGTGCGATTCCTGATTCCGATCCGTCTTTTCATGCACTTCCCGGTTGCTCAGGAGCGATAAACTCCTAACCAGTCACCTCATCGAAACCATGACACATACCACGCCTTACATCCTCCCCTCCCTCCTCGCTGCCGATTGGTCTAAAGTCGCTGCCGAGGTTAAACGGGCGGAAGACGTGGGTGTGGAGGTTCTGCATCTGGATGTGATGGATGGTGCCTTCGTGGACAACATCTCCTTCGGCCCACAAATGGTGCAGACCGTACGCAAGTGCACGTCCATGTATCTGGATGTGCACCTTATGATCCACCGCCCAGATCATTATCTGGAGCGCTTTCTACAAGCCGGTGCCGATAACATCACCATCCATGTCGAAGCTCGCTACGACACCTCCGTGGTGGAGACCCTGCGCCGCATCCGTGCTGCAGGTAAGCATGCCGGTCTTGCCTTGCATCCAGACACCCCTTTTGAAGCCGCAATTCCCTATGCCCAGGAGATTGATCTCTTGCTGATCATGACCGTGGTTCCAGGTTTTGGCGGCCAGCCTTTCATGGAAAAAGAAACCATGCCGAAACTGGCCGCCGCTCGCGACTACCGTGATGCCCATGGCCTGAAGTACAATCTGGAGGTGGATGGCGGTATCTACATACACACCGCCCCTATCGCCAAAGCCCATGGAGCCAACGCCTTCGTCTGCGGCACGTCCTTTTACGGGCGAGAAGATACAGCCGCCGCCATGGCTGGACTGACACAGTGCGTTAGCTGACCACACTGCTTGCGCGCCTACTTCATCCTTCACCTTGTTATCCTTGCCTGGGGGTTCACCGCCATCCTGGGCAAATTGATCACACTCCCGCCTGTGGAGGTGGTCTTATGGCGGACGGCTCTATCTGCCGCCGGGTTCGCAGTGATGGCCCGCTGGCTTCAGCGCACGCTTCACGTCCCCCGCGCAGACATGCTGAAAATGCAAGCTGTGGGGGCCATTCTCGGCTTGCACTGGGTTCTCTTTTTTGCCTCCGCAAGGCTGGCCACGGCCAGCGTCAGTCTCGCCGCCCTCCCCACCGCCATGCTGTGGTGTAGCCTCATCGAGCCCTTTGTGGATGGCACCCGCCGTTGGCGTCCGTTGGAACTCCTCGTCGGCCTCATCATCATGGGGGCCGTCTGGATGATCTACGAGGTGGAACTGCGTTATTGGTTAGGCTTCACCGTCGGCATCACCTCCGCTTTGCTCGCCGCACTCTTTGCCGTTTCCAACAAGCAACTCGTCACCCGCTGGCACTGGTCCGTCATGGGCTGTCACCAGATGCTCGGTGCTCTGGCGGTCACCACTTTGGCATGGCTGCTGACCTCATCTGCCGGGTTGACCTCACCGTCTCCTTCCGACTGGCTTTGGCTCCTCCTACTTTCCTCAGCCTGCACCGTCGGAGCGTATGCAGGTTACATGGAGGTGCTCAAATCCATGTCCATCTTCACCATCAATGTCGTCTATAATCTGGAACCCGTCTATGGCATCATCCTGGCGGTGATCATCTTCGGCACCCAGGAGCACATGAGTGGCGGATTTTATCTCGGTGCCGGAATCATCATCGGCAGCGTCTTGATCGTGCCTTGGCTGAAGCGCTGGGTGGAAAAACGCTAATCTGAGAGCATTCCCCCAATTGCCTCTTCTCCCTCTCACCGCTTCCGCCTAACCAAAAGCAAAGTCCCGCCTAGAAGCACCAGCAGCATGCCCGAGGGCTCTGGCACCGGAGCGAAGTTATTCAGCATCACCTCATCCGCCACCGCCGCACCTGCCGTCGCTCCATCGGTATGGCTGAAGCCGTAGCTCACCCCACCCCAGATCTGGCTCAAGCCCGCCTCATCTGCCGCTTCGCTAAAGGAATTGTAGAAACGGGTGTCATCCACGATCCCGTCGCCGTCATAGTCACTGTCCAGACTGAAGGCAACGTTATCCCCCAAGAACGCCGCCAGCACCTGCGCAGCCGCCGCACTGATCGCGCTCACATCGGAGAAATAAGCCGGGGCATTCAGTTCCGCCAGCAGCGCAGCCCACACATCATCACCCAGGGTGGAGGCGTTGCCGTCAAATTCGCCATTCACGATCGCCTGGAGCGGGCTCCAAAAGTCGGTATCGTACTTGGTTTGCCACGTGACAATGGAGGCATCCGCCATCGCCACATTCAGGGCGGCGAACAGCCGTGCCGAGTCCTGGAGGCTCAGCCCCTCACTCGCCGCCACCGTTTGGGCCACGGTATTCCAGAGTCCCGCCGTCGTCGTCGTGCCCGCGCGGCCTGACCAAAAGTAAGCCGCCTCCAGTTGATCCACCGTGCGCGAGCCACTGCTGCTGGATCCGAGGTCCTTCACCTGATTGTAATCCGCCGTGTATTGGGCCGATTGAATGTAGCTCTCGACCGTTCCAGTCGGCAACGTGCTGGTAAACCCCGCCGTGCCGCTGATGCCAAAGGTATTCACATTGCCCCAGCCCGGCAGAGAGCCCGTCTCAGGAGGTGTCGGCATCCAGTGCCCCACCGTGCCGACCGGTGTGTAAAGCCCGCTGTCAGAGGCACTACCAGACCCATCACCCGTGCGCCAGTTCACGATGTCCGTACCCACCACATTGCCAAAACTGATGCCGTCACTGCGGGCCTGATTGTTGGCCATACCGGAAATCTGCGAGGAGTATAAGGACGCAAACTGCATCTGCAGCCCCATGTTGCCATCATACAACGACTGCAAAAACGTGTGCGCCGCCGCTGCCGCTGCCGCCTCCATCATCGCGCCATCAGCCGCCGTCGCCGAGGGCCCCGAGTAGCCGGCACTCGTGAAGACGTAGTGATCGCCTGCGATCCCCTCCACCGCATTGTACATCGCGGTATTCAGCATGGCCAGGACTCGGCTCGCCTCCGGGGCCGTCAGGGATTCCGACTTGATGGCGTCCAGGGTGATGGCGTTCCACTCGCTGATGACATCCGCTTTGACAGTCGGGCTGCCCGTCCACACCGCCGCCAGACCCGCCCAGAGGCAGGAACGCAGAAAGCGGCGAGACAGCTTGTTCATAAAGATAAATAATTTTGCTCTCAAAATGATTTTATTTCAAGCACTAATTAGAATTACCATAACCTATCCTCCGACAAGTTGATGAAACGTTTTGACGAAACCGCCCCCCTTCCCGTATATCAGCCCTTGTTACGACAGGGGCGTCCCACCGCAGGGGCTGAGATCTCGCTAGCGCGGGGAACCCTCCGAACCTGATTGCGGGTCATGCCGTCGAAGGGAGTCGCTCGGAGGGGGAAAATCAGTGCCTGCCCAAGGAAGTCCGCACCGCACAGCATGATCATCTTCACTCTCCTTAATTCTCCATTCATCGGCGACAAAGTCCTGCCTACCCCTCGGCCCACCTCCTTGACCGACCTTGACCGTTGACTCGGTCTTCCTATCTCAAAACCACCGCTTAACAACAGCTCAGCCACCGCTCAACGCTCGCTTGCGAGCCCTCAACTTCCCCTTCCCCCTCATGATCGCCTCTAAAGACTCCTTCGAAGCCCACTCCAGCGACCAGCTCCCTGCCTCCACCCGCGTCTATGTCGAGGGGCAGATCCACAAAGACATCCGCGTCCCCATGCGTGAGATCAAGCTGAGCCCCACGAAGAGCTTCAACGGTCAGATGGAGGAAAACGCCCCCGTCCGTGTCTATGACACCTCCGGCCCTTGGGGTGACCCCGACTACACCGGCACCGTCGAGACCGGCCTGCCGGCTCTGCGTAAAACCTGGATCGAAGGCCGTGGCGATGTCGAGGAATACGATGGCCGCACCGTCCAGGCCCGCGACAACGGCTACCTCTCCGACCAGCACGCCGAATATGCCGCCCTGAAGCGCGAAGGCCTGCTCAGCCCATTGAAGGCTCCCATCAATGCTCAGCGCCGCCCTCTGAAGGCCAGTAAAGGCACCCCCGTCACCCAGCTCCACTACGCACGCCAGGGCATCATCACTCCGGAGATGGAGTTCATCGCCATCCGCGAAAACATGCGCCGCGCCCAGATCGCCGATCTCAAGGACGACATCCTGCGCAACCGCCTGGACAAACAGCACGTCGGCTCCGCCCAGGCCCAGACCGCCTACACCCCCGGCATCTTCGGCCGCTTCCCGCAGCGCATCCCGAATGAAATCACCGCCGAATTCGTCCGCGAGGAAGTCGCCGCCGGCCGCGCCATCATCCCGGCCAATATCAATCACCCCGAGCTCGAGCCCATGATCATCGGGCGTAATTTCCTGGTGAAAATCAATGCCAACATCGGCAACAGCGCCGTCGCCTCCTCCATTGAGGAAGAAGTCGAAAAAATGCGCTGGGCCACCAAGTGGGGCGGCGACACCGTCATGGATCTCTCCACCGGCAAAAACATCCACGCCACCCGCGAGTGGATCCTGCGGAACTCCCCCGTGCCCATCGGCACCGTGCCCATCTACCAGGCCCTGGAAAAAGTGAACGGCAAGGCCGAGGACCTCACCTGGGAGCTCTTCCGCGACACCCTCATCGAGCAGGCCGAGCAGGGGGTGGACTACTTCACCATCCACGCCGGTGTCCTCCTCCGCTTCGTTCCCCTCACCGCCTCCCGCATGACCGGCATCGTCTCCCGCGGCGGCTCCATCATGGCCAAGTGGTGCCTCGCCCATCACAAGGAAAACTTCCTCTACACCCACTGGGACGACATCTGCGACATCATGGCCGCCTATGACGTCTCCTTCTCCATCGGCGACGGCCTCCGCCCCGGCTCCATTGCTGATGCCAACGACAAGGCCCAGTTCGGAGAACTCGAAGTCCAGGGCGAGCTCACCCAGCGCGCCTGGGCCAAAGGCGTCCAGGTCATGAACGAAGGCCCCGGCCACGTCCCCATGCACATGATCGAGGAAAACATGGCCAAGCAGCTCGAGTGGTGCCACGAGGCCCCCTTCTACACCCTTGGCCCCCTCACCACCGACATCGCCCCCGGTTACGACCACATCACCTCCGGCATCGGAGCCGCCATGATCGGCTGGTATGGCTGCGCCATGCTCTGCTACGTCACGCCCAAGGAGCACCTCGGCCTGCCGAACAAAGACGACGTCAAAGCCGGCGTCATCACCTACAAGCTCGCCGCCCACGCCGCCGACCTCGCCAAAGGCCACCCCGGCGCCCAATACCGCGACAACGCCCTGTCCAAGGCCCGCTTCGAATTCCGCTGGGAAGACCAGTTCAATCTCTCCCTCGACCCCGTCACGGCCCGCGAGTTCCACGATGAAACCCTCCCTCAGGACGGCGCCAAGTCCGCCCACTTCTGCTCCATGTGCGGCCCTCACTTCTGCTCCATGAAGATCACCGAGGACGTCCGCAAATACGCCGCCGAAAACAACCTGACCGAAGACGAAGCCCTCAAAGCCGGGATGGATGAGAAATCGAAGGAGTTTGTGGAGAGCGGGGCGGAGGTGTACACGACCGCCGTCTAAACCCACATTGAGTCACCATGTGGAACGAACTCGATATTGTCCGCGATGTCTCCCGGCGTCTGGAGTCGGCGGGCATCGAGTTCATGCTGACCGGGTCCATGGCGATGAACTACTATGCCTTGCCGCGCATGACCCGCGACATCGACATCGTGGTTGCTCTTGCACCCACCGATGCCGCGCTCATCGAGCACAGCTTTGCCCCGGACTATCACGTTTCCTTGGAGTCCGTCCGCGATGCCATCGCCCGTCGGTTCATGTTCAACCTCCTTCATGAGGACAGCGTGATCAAAGTGGACTTCATCGTCCGCAAAGACAGCGCGTATCGCCTCGCCGAATTCGAGCGTCGCCACCGCATCACCATCGAAGATTTTGCCACATGGATCGTCAGCAAGGAGGACCTGATTATCTCCAAGCTCGACTGGGCACGCGATTCCCTTTCCAACCAGCAGTTGGGCGACGTCCGCAATCTCCTCTCCACCGGTTGCGACATGACTTACATTCAGTACTGGACTGACGCCCTCGGCCTCACCGACCTCTGGCAAGAGATGCAGTCATGACCGACACCTCACCCGAGATCACCGCCCTCGTTCACGCCCGTCTCATGGCCAAAAGCGGGACCGAGCGTTTCCTCATTGGCGTCCGCATGCACGAAGCCGCTCGCCGTATGGTAATGGCCTCATTTCCAGCAGGCACCAGCACTGCCGATCAGCGCCGTCTTCTATACCAGAGGTTTTATGGTGACGCCACCCTTGCACAGCCGAAGCTTATGACACAATCCGTCTAAGCCCACTTGATAGAACTGACATGCGCTACGAACTCATCATCGATTGGAGTAAGGCGGACGAATCCTTTGTCGTTGAAGTCCCCGAACTTCCCGGCTGCATGGCTGATGGCGCAACGTATGAGGAAGCAGTCGCCAATGCGCTGATCGTCATTCAGGAGTGAATGGACTGCTCGGTCACTCGGACGCTCCATCCCCGAGACCAGCGGCAAACTCGCCTATGCTTGAGGGCATGGGTTTTTATGAATGTAGGAATTGCCTTTCTTAAAACAAAAGGCTATTCCTCGATCCATGTGCAGCCCTCACTCCTGCTCCATCAAAATCACCGACACGTCCGTCCCACGCTGCGGGACCGCCGAAAACGGCATGACCGACGACGAAGCTCTCAAAGCTGGGATGGATGAGAAATCCAAGGAGTTTGTGGAGAGCGGGGCTGAGGTGTATCAACCTGCCTAATCCATGCGGATCTACGCGGACGTCTGCACCCTCTGCCGATCAGGGCCAGCCCCGCATTTGGCTGGAGACTCATGCGCTTTGTGTGATTCTCCAGCTAGTTGAAACCGGTCAGGTGGAAATGGTTCGCTCCCCCTTTCACGACCTTGAAACGGCCCGCAATCCGTGGGAGTCCAGGCGGTTGTGGGTGCAACAATGCCTGGATTTGGCGAAGGTTCATGTGCCGCTCAGTCAAGATGTCAAATCGCGTGCCCTGGCGCTGGAGGCCTTGCATGTTGGTCCCATGGATTCCCGCACGCCGCAGCAGCCGAGGCTTCCGGCTGCGACTTTCTTTTGACGTGTGACGACCGTTTTCAGAAACGTTACCGGGGCCCAATCACTCTATTGAACCCGGCCGACTTCGTGGTATCCTACTTCAAGCAAATCCAATGAGCGCCACTGTCGAGACCGAACAAGAGCTCACCGAGGAGGCCCTCGCCATCCTCCGCCAGCACCTGCCTCCGCATAAGGTGGCCCGCCTTCTCTCCGTCTGGCAGATCGGCAAAGGCGATTACACCCAGGACCGGGATCGACTTTTCACTGGCGACTCAGTCAACTCCTTGTTCGAAGAGGCGGCGAAGTATCCGAGCAAGTGATGAAGTGCTTCACACTGTCCGTCCCACACTGCGGGACCGCCAAAAACGGCATGACCGAAGACGAAGTCCTCAAAGCCGGCATGGATGAGAAATCGAAGGAATTTGTGGAGAGCGGGGCGGAGGTTTATACGACGGCGAACTGAACCCGTCGTCTGAATGTGGCGAGCCAAACAATATCCTCCCTCTCCTCCCTCTCCTCCCTGAGGCTGCGTAGCCGCGAAGCGAAAGGGCTGGGGTGAGGAGCTTGGGCAACTACGCCTAACGAATGATTTTTTGTCATTCGCCAGCTTCGTGTTATCAACTCACGCAGCTGACCTGATCCTCAAATACCAAATCGAGATCGACTGACATGCGCTACGAACTCATCATCGATTGGAGTAAGGCGGACGAATCCTTTGTCGTTGAAGTTCCTGAACTCCCCGGCTGCATGGCCGATGGTGCAACTTATGAGGAAGCAGTCGCCAATGCGCAGACGGTCATTCAAGAATGGATCGAAACCGCCCGCTCTCTAGGCCGTCCCATCCCAGAGCCCAAAGGCAAACTCGCCTATGCCTGACGGAGCTGAGTCGAAACCCAACGGGCTTCCTGATCCCAGCGAGGGAGTAGCGCAAATCCCCTGAGCGCCGCTGTCGAGACCGAACAAGAGCTCACCGAGGAGGCCCTCGCCATCCTTCGCCAGCACCTGCCTCCGCAAAGGCGGTCATCGCCAGATAAATCGAACACTACAACACCCAGCGCACCCATTCCGCCATCAAATACAACACCCCACGCCAAACCTACCTAACCCTATGCAACCCGCCCCACCAACAAGCCGCCTGATCAACACTGGCTCTTGTCCAACTTTGAGGGGAGCATTACAATTCATGTCTGGCATCTTTGCATGGATTTCACGCCACTGGTAGATTGCTCATCAGTTCCAAAAGTAAATAAAGACGCTAATCGCCGAGGAGTTTGGAGTAGAACCGACCGTCGATCCCTTTCCCCACACAACCCACTTTACCATTGCTATTGGAGTATATCAGCAAACCTTCCCCAAGGGAAGAAATGCGTGCTATGGGTCCGTCAGCAATTGGCAGGTCCCGTAGAAACCACCCCCCTTCACCGGAACCTTCCAGCTCCGCATCATGCCAAAGCCGAATGAGAGATGTCCAGACGCTACCGTCTTTGACCTCCCATAAACCAGAACACGCAATGGTGCTATCGTTCATCCAAGCCAATGTGGGCTTTCCTAGATAGGCCCCGTCCTCTGTAGAATAGTCTTCAAAGATGTCGCTCCGCGTCTTCCACTTCTCACTATTCACAGCATCGCTCATATCGAGCTTCGAGCCTCGACTGAGATCTACACATGAATGTATCGTTATCATTGCAGGGTTGTGATAAGCGACTCCAATTCGTGTTTTCCCCGGCGATATCCTGATCGAACAAGCACCTGGTTTTAGTTCACGATATCGATCAGGTTCAATCTCAGGGAACAGGTTATTAGGATCTTCAGTGTTTAACGCTCTTAGATCATAGTGAGCAAGGTGTGATGGTAACCTCTCCATCTTTTCTATGCCTGCAGCATTCAGAACCATTTCGTCAACTGTCGTCCAAGTTACCACCCAAAGTTCATCGTCTTTCACCCACTGAACATCCTGCGCCTCCCCCATCAGCTTGAGGGTTGCCACCCGTTGCCCGGAATTTGTTTCATACAGCTCGTCGTCCATTAAGAACATCTTTCCAGATGGGGAGAACGAAAAGCTTTCCCCTCCTCCTCGGGTCTGATTTATCTTGTGACCTGTAGCGGTATCATAGAGCACATATCCGTCACGTCTGCCAAAGACAGCAATATCACCGTTTGGGCTCAATATGCAGCTTGTCACGCCATCATCGACTCCCCCGAGATGACCAATGATATCTCGCCCGGCACGTTCAAATGTGCGAATTGCCTTCAGTCCGCCAGATTCCCACTTCCATAAGTCTCCGACGCCGCCCTTGTGGGCTGTCAACACAAAATTACTTTTCAGACCTGTTGCGATTCCAATTATCGGACCCGATCGATTGCTTTTCATCGGTGGATTCGTGGATGGATAGATCTCCTCAGGCATGCTGTAAAACCGTGAAGCATCGCCGTTTTTAGTCACAATAGCGAACATGCCGTTCGCAAACCCTTCGTGCCCTGTGTCGGATTGGATGGCTACATATGATGACCGATCGAGTAATATCTGTCTCCACCTAGCGGCCAAAATCACCGTTCCATCAGGGTGCGCTAGGCCATAGTGATCACCGATACGAGAATTCTCAATTCGAAATTTCGACAATCCTTGCACAGGCCCCCAAACCTCGTCTGCTTGAATACCGGATTCGAGTTCCCCTCTGGTGTTAATGAGGCACCACTTTCCTTGAAAATTCACATCCGCATATCCATCTTTAAAGTTAGCTGCTTCAGCGTATCTTGCCTCGATCACAGGGTTTCCCTTAACGTCTATATATCCCCAAGCGCCATCTTTTTCCTTCTGAGCCGGCGCACAGCCACCATTAAAGTCACCGACGTTGGACCACTGCGGCAAGATGATAAGCTCTCCTTTCGAATCCACCCACCCCCAGCGGCCATTAATTTTGACGGCAGCGAGATTATTATCTACCGAGAAGGGCCGAGCCTCCTCGTACGATGGTGGAATTACAAAATTTCCATCGCGACCTATGTAGCCAAAAAGGCCGGATTTCTTAACTGCCGCACGCCCAGCGCTGAATGAACGAATCTCCTCCACTTCGTCTTTGAATTCGATACCCACACTGCCGTCTGCTTTTAGATAGCTCCGAAGGTTTCCTTTCTCGACCGGGATCAGTCCCTCTTTACACTCGCCAATCTTGTCAAACACGAGCTGTATAACCAATTTTCCAGTTTGGTCGATGATACCCCAAGGACCGCCGAACTCCTCCGCCACCGCACAGACTCCCTCACTAAAACGACCCATTGAATTCCAAGACCGATTCCCAATGAATCCGTTTGGAGTCAAAGCTCCGTAAAGTTGTTGATACTCGTCACGGACGACAACCGGAGTTTCAGTCGAAACTGCAAATATTGTAGTGCAGATGAACGCGAGTCCAAAGATGAGCTTCATAATTTGGGCCGAAAAGACAGGTGAGATTTTTGAATAGTATTAAGACAAAACAGCAATGCAATGCTTTAGCTTGGATTATCCATGTTAAAAAAAGAAAAGATGCCAGGCAAACAGTGCTTGCATCCCATCCGCACGTTCTCTGCCATAGTCTCGTCCCATGAAAATCTCCCGAACCCTTGATCCCCAAGCCGATCCGCTTGAGCTATAGCTCCTCGGCATCAAAGCCAAAACGGCTCCTTACCCTGCCACGCGTTCTTGGTCTGGTGGACAGTGAAGAGCGTCGTTAGGCCTACAGAATCCTGAGGCGTCGCTGTCGGTCCTTGGAAGTCGGATGCGGCGCAGCGGGTGCCTACCAACGCATCCAGAGATTCCACGTCACACGGCAAGTTTTAGCTAGCTCTGGAAGGCTTTTTCCAGAGCTTGAAGACCTGGACTCCAAACTCGCTGGAGTGGTCTGAATTTCATGAGGATCTGGCCGAATCCTGAAGGAGTCCGAGAAAAACCCTCGAGATCGGAAATGAAACCTTCGGGTTTTCAAAAAATCCTTTAGAGTTTTCCCGAAAACATCCAGGCCTGGAAAAGGTTCCCGAGGGAGGAAACCCGAAACCTTTGGGTTTGGCACAAAACATCAAGGCAAGCTAAAAAAGTTCAGATTGGACGAGTGGGGAACCTGGGGAGCCTTGGAGTTTCCAGCGCTGAAGGTGATCGTGGTGCGTCTTACCCTGATGAGAGCGAACGAGGACAAATTCCTCGACCTGCTAAGAGATGGAGGGTGAGATTGACTTGTCCAGCCTATGGTCGCCATAGAGCAGGGTCAGATGAGGATTGAAACTCGAGGGAGTGGACACGCCGTGATCGAGCAGTTTCAAACGCAAGGTGCGACGAAATGCCTTCAACTCTGAGTTCGGTGCCAGCTTAGGCATAAGAGCAAGAGCCCGGTTGTGTTTGAAACTCAAAACTCGGTCGAGAGCGACATGGAAAGGCGCTGTAGCTGCGGCCGCATGACGACAGGCACGATCCACAGTTTCTGTGATGTGCAAAGGCAGTTCGAAAGGCTGCCTGTCCCCCAGATCATTCAAGGTGATATGAAACACGTCATCGGGGCGCAATCGAAGATTAAGCCCCAGTTTCTCATAGTGTTCGTGGATTTGTTGTTTCGCCGCAGCATCTGGCAGCAAAGCGATGAAGTAGGCATAGTCGAGATTTGAGCGACTCATAACTGGAGATACTCACATCAGAATTTTGGACAAGTCTTCTTCGACGCCCCTTGAGGCTTCACTTTGTAAACGAGGTAGTGGGACGAGGATTGGTTGTCGTTGGGCCTTCAAAATCGGAGCATCGCTGCCGCTTCCAGCTAAATATCCTTTGGCCATGCAACACCAACGAGGACGCGAATCCAACTGGTAGGACCTACTGCGCCGGGTCCGATTTGTCTGTGGGCAGAGGCGGCGGGATCGGGAATGGACGTCGATAGTCTGCGAGGTGGAGGCGTCGCTTCGCTCCTTCGAAGTCGGACGCGAGTGCCCGAGTTCATCAATCTGGAGGATTGGCATGGGAAGGAAAATGGCAAAATGTCTCGCATGGCCATGGCATTTACCGCAAAACCGGGGAGAACCGCGAATTTGCCATTCCGGTGGACAGAGTGTGGACACCTTCTTCAGAGCGATACGTCAGCTGCTGAAATCATAGGACAGGCGTGTGGGTAGTCACGTTTCAATCCCGGCTTGTAAATAGGAAGACTCAGACAGACTTCTCTTTTTCTTTTCTTTGGAGAACTGCTGTTAGTATTACAGCTGAATGGGATCGGTTGGTAAACGGGACTGTGATATGCGCATCAAATTCACTTTGCGCCAATTCTTCCTCTCTCTCTGATCCGATAAGGGGGCCTAATTATTATTTAGGTCAAGGCATGAACCCTGCTTGGTCCATCTGAGAAATTTTCACCACTAACATGTTTGCAAAAAAGCTGTAGACAATCGATAAACAACAGATCAACACTTAACTACTTTCTACTATGTTACCCGTATTGCGCAGAGGGGATAAGAGCGATGCCGTTGAAGTTTGGCAGAACTTCCTTGTGGGCCAGGGGTTTGACCCCAAGGGTGCCGATGGCAAGTTCGGCAAGGACACAGAGGCAGCTACGATTGCCTTCCAGAAGAAGAACAAATTGAACGACACTGGAGTGGTAGATAACGATACCTATGCGGTGGCTGCGGTGCTGGGATTCAAGATCAGCACGGACTTGTCGACCGCACAGACCTCCGTCAATTGGCCGCCGCGCCCCACGGACTTTGGTCCGACCAACGCCGAAAAGCGTGACGCAGAGTTCGGGTGGTTTGACTTCAAACACAAGCCGGAGCCGAAAGACTACGAACATATCGAGATCCTCGGCAGTTGGGAAAGTGACAACCTCATCGTCGTGGAGGTGCCGGAACTTGCCACTGCGCTGAAGAAGACCAAGGCGCGAGCTAGAATTCATCGCAAGATCAAAGATCCATTTCTTGCCCTGTGGAAGGCGTGGGGCGAAGCCTCTTTGCTGGACCGCGTGTTGACCTGGGAGGGGGCTTTTAATTCCCGTTTTATTCGCAACAAGGCGACTCCTCAAAATGTCAAAGACAAGAACCGCGATGCCCTCAGCAACCACGCCTGGGGCACAGCGTTCGATATCAACTACGAGTGGAACAAACTGGGGCAAATCCCTGCCCGCGTGGGGAAAAAAGGCTCCGTCCGGGAGCTGGTGCAAATTGCCAACCAGTATGGTTTCTTCTGGGGCGGGCATTTCCAAAATAGGCCTGATGGTATGCACTTTGAGTGGGGTAAATGGGTTTGACTCCTATGTGGCAATCTTCAAAGCCACCTTCCAACCATGTCCAGCCGCACCTATCCCGACGCAAAACCGCGTCTCTACGCCGATGAAAAATTCAAGATGATCAAAAATCGTCTTGAGGATGCTGTCATCGGTTCAGCAACCGAAGCCTTCGGTTCGATTGCTTATCCGGGTGTTCCTCCCGAAGCCTTCCACGGCTTTACCGCGTTCACGATGCGCGTTGATGAGGACACGGCGGATGCAGGAAATAGCTTCCATGAGATCGGTCTGTATCAAGTAGAAGCTGGCCCTTCAAATAAACCTGCCCCCAACCCCGATCCTGAGGCCGACAACAACAACTGGGTCGTTCTTGCCAATGGCGACCTTGTGCGTTCGATGCTGGGTCGCCCAGCGACCATGGAGACTGGGGCATGGAAGCATGAACTGAAGGACCAGATCGCCGTGGGGATTGCCAATCTGCGTTTGCATCGGGACAAAATGAATGCAGCTCTGCTATCAAAGTTAAAGTCGTCTGGCTATGATCAGGCAACGGCGAAGACCTTGCTGGCCGCTGTGCAGCCGGCAACACTCGACAGCAATTGGAGCGTGCTTTGGTCATTCACCGCGTTTTCACGCGGCGAGGGCCAGTTTTCCAAGACTCTTCTGCCTTATGTAGAGACCTTAGCTCAGACTCCCGAAAGTGAACGGTGGCTGCAATGGCGTGCTCTGGTGCTTGCAGATGTTCGGGCGAAGAAGTCCAATATCGCTACCGTGCGGGGCAAGAAAGGTGCTGCCTATGCCCTACTGCGTAGTGAGCAAAAGCTCCAGTCAGGCTACGAACTCGCAAGACGTCTCGGGCATGACGTCAGTTGGTTTCACAGCGTCTACTCGGAATCTCAAAAAGATGTCGATGATGAGGATCTGCTGACTCGGACCGGTTACCCACCCTCAAATTAGCAAATTACACCGCTGGATCAGAAAAAGATGCCAGGCATACAATGGTGCACCCCTGCCTTTCACACCGTAATCAGGTCTCATGAAAACCGCCCGAACTCTTGATCCTCAAGCCGATCCGCTTGAGCAACAGCTTCTCGGCATCAATGCCAGGACAGCGCCTTATCCTGCCGCGCGGTCCTGGTCCGGTGGGCGGCGGCGCGTCGGCGGCTAGGGGCTTTCGAAAGCGACACCTACCATGTTATGTCGCGCACCTGCGGTGGGGAGGTCTTCTTTCTTTGATGACGTCGAACCGAGCGGAGCGAGATCGATCATGCGCAGCATGACCCGAAGGGGGAATGCGGAGGCGTTCATCCAAAGGAAGCCTCAAGCGTCTGCTGTGGCGGTTGGCGAATTTCTCCGGCGTGAGGCTGGTCACCGACTGCGTCATGGACAATCACTTCCACGCGCTCGTGGACGTACCACGCCGGGAGGTCTGGCTGGAGCGTTTCGCCGGACCCGCTGGCGAGGAAAATCTCTTCGAACATCTGCGCCGCCCGTTGAAGACGGCGGACAAAGTGGCCGCACTCCTCTCGCGCTAGGTCCGACAATCCGCAGAGGAGCTATATCGTTGTTAAGCACCCTACACGCTCTAGGCCATCCCCGAAGGCGGCGCGGTCGCCCCTTGAATTCGGATTCGGTTCCATCCAAAGAATGTGAATGTCCTCAACCTCTCTTTTACCCGAAAATCTCAAGGAACGTGTTCTGGCGGCTCTGGGCTTTTCTTCACCTCCGGCCGTTTCGCTGGAAGGGCTGACGCGCCTTTATCAGGTGTGGTGCCAGCGGGTGCCGTTCGATAATGTGCGGAAGCTGGTGAATCTGCAGCAGCCCAAGCGAGGTCCCCTACCCGGGTCCGGCGGGGAAGACTATCTGGAAGGTTGGCTGAAGCATCGCGCTGGGGGCACCTGCTGGGCGGGATCGAACGCGCTGTATTGTTTGCTCCGCGACCTAGGTTTCGAGGCGGAGCGCTGCATCGCCACCATGCTCGCAGCCCCGCATTTGCCACCGAATCACGGGTCGGTGCGGGTGCGTGTCGGAGAGGCCTACTACCTCGTCGATACGGCCATCCTCTGCGGTGAACCGATTCTCCTGACGGAAAGTGGGGCCAGTGAGGTCTCGCATCCTGCGTGGGGCATCCAGGCGCAGACCCAAGATGGCTATTGGTATGTCAACTGGCGGCCCTTGCATCAACCCACAGGGTTTGAATGCCGCTTTGATCGTTTTGGCGCCGAGCATGAGGAATATCGTGATCGGTATGAGGACACACGGGGATGGAGTCCTTTCAATTATCAGGTCAATGCGCGGACCAATCGAGGGGATGAGGTCATTGGCCTCGCTTTTGGCAACGCGGTCACCCTGCATGGAGATGGCAGCATCGAAATCCGTGAGGTGGATGATGCCGAACGCCGCCGCATCCTGCTGGAGGACTTTGGCATGAGCGAAGAACTGGTGAATCAAATGCCCGCCGACCGTCCGACACCTCCCCCTCCAGGCAGCCATACCGCCGCAGCGGCTGAGTCCTGAAGACGTGTACTCGATGAATAGAGGCACCGAGATGGATTCTTGGTGCCCTAACACCGAATCCTTCCCATTATCAGACCTCAGGCCATGCAGAGCAGGCCCACCATCCCGATCACATAGAGCACGAGCACCAGCAACGAATCCCGCCCCATCCCGGCGATGCGCTTGGGAGATCGGAAAATCAGGCCCACAAGATACACTGTGGTCAGCAGCATGCCCAGACCTGTGAGGTAGAGGTCAAACTTATCGGCATGAGGAAGGATGGCTTGGCCAGAGATGAGAGTGCCTAACAAAAAGAGCACCGGCAAAAAAGCATTGCCGCCGAAGATATCACTCACGGCCATTTCATCGTCCTTCAGCTTGATGGAGGCCAGCCCTGTCGAAACCTCAGGAAGCGACGTGGCCGCAGCCAAGACCGTCGCGCCAAAGAGGATGCCATCCATGCCGATATGGGTGGCAATGGCATCGCCCGTGCTTTCCAAAAGCACGCCACAGATCAAGGTGATTACCGCTCCCACGACAAAGATCGCCACACTGCGCGAGATGGAGGCTGTGCTGAGCTTTTCCGCAGAGCCCTCGGCTCGCGAATCCGCCGCTGCCTTAAGGTCTTCCGGCCCCAGTTTTAACTGCCAGGGCAAGCTGCCCCGCGAACGCCCGATGATCCCGAGACCGACCATCCAGAGGACGGCGATGAGGAGTCCCTGCGGCGTCACCCGACACCCAATCAATGTGTCAGGTAACTGACTGCCAATCACGGTGACGGACAGCACCGCAATCACCAGAGCGGCTTCGAGCACCAGCGACAAGGAAGCCGCCCGGTGGGTCAAGGGACCGCTTTTCCCTAACGCGATATCGAGGATGACCAAGACCACCGTTTGAATCGCAATCCCGCCGAGGATATTGCCCACAGCCACCGAGATCTCACCACGCGCAGCGCCGCTGGCGACGATGGCAATCTCGGGGAGATTCGTCACGATCGCCAGCAAGATCATTCCCCCTAGGGCTTCTCCCATCCCCCAACGAACCGACAAGACATCTGTGGCTCGGGACAAATGGATCCCCGCCACCCACACGCAAACCGCCGACGCGGCGAACATCGAGACCAACCAAGGGAGAGCAAGTGACTCAAACATGACCCTCGGAATCCAAGCGTGAAAGTTTCCAATGAGCAAGAAGGACTGGCTAAAACTTGGATCTTAGAAGGAGTCGAAAGCGTTCTTTCATTGGTTCCCTTGTTTCTCCCATGTCAGCGCTCTACCCCACGCTCATTCCTGGCCTCCGCAGTCCCTCGCATACCGTCTCTGGCCTCGTTTATTTCGGACGGATGCTGGATAAGGTTCGCCTCGCAGCCGCAGGCACCTTGCCCGAGGAATGGTGCGCCCGGCGCGGTATGGACCCAGGCAGCTTTGACTGGCGCTGCTGCCGCTTTTTAAACCTCGACTACGCAGCGCTGGAGGCTGAAACACTGCGAGGAGGCAAAACGGATGAAGAGCTGCTGGAATGGGCCTACACCCATGGGCGCCGACCTTCCGAAGACGAGATCGAAATCTGGAATGCCTTCATGATGAAACGCGGCTGGCGGGATGCTGGCACGCAACGTCTCAACGACCGCTTGGCCGAGATCGGGCTACCGGCAGGGGCAGTCCAGACCATGTTCGAGTTCATCGATGTGGATGAGGGGCGTCTGACTCTCTGAGTCATTGATTCCCACACTTTCTCATCACCTGCCACAATTCCTGCTGGAGGTTGTGGGGTCTGCACCGTTATCTAGGGACTGCTGCCATGCCTGTGGATTCTCCGACCTCACCTCTCAGCTTTGCGCCCGTGGCCTTGCAGGTCCGGCGGCGGGTGTGGCTGCGACGTTGGCTCCGAGCTCTCGCTCAAGGAGTCATGGCTGTCAGTGTGGCGCTGGGCTTGTTGATTCTCGCGGTCTTAATTTCCGGCTCCAGCAGCGGCGTTTCTTGGGGCATCTTCTTTTTCATCGCTTGGCTCCTCGGCTCGGCAGGCTGGGCCGCCTGGAAGCTGCCAGGTGCCTACAGTGCTTTGGCTTTTTGGGATGCGCAGGCAGGGCGCCGCGAAGCCTTTGCTACCGCGTGGTGGTTTGAGCATCGCGATGCCCGCACGACGCTGGAGGACGCCCACCTCCAACAGCAGCGCGACCGTTTGCCTGAAGCCCTGAAAACACTGGCTCAAGACCTGCCCGTGATCGTTTTCAAACGCTGGCTGGAGCTGCCCCTCGTGCTTTTGATGATCCTCGTCAGCCTCGGCGGCCTTCATCCAACCGATGACGCCATGCCGCTGGATGAGACCATGCAAGCTGCCGCGAAAGCCGAGGCTGAAAAGCTAGCCAAGACCGACTGGGAAAAGAAAAACCTCGCCGGACTGGAGGAGAGCGAAAAGGCCGAGCTGGAGAAGCTGAAAGAGAACCTCAAGACCACCGCCGCCAGTCTGGAGAACAGCCAAGGCCAGGATGCACGCGAGGTGATGTCGGACCTGGAAAAGCGGGCTCGTGAAGCCGAAAAACTCGCCGAGCGACTGGGGCTCAATAAAGACGCCTGGGCCTCTGACAAGATGATCCAGAGCCTACGCAGCCATGCCGATACGGCCGATCTGGGCGACGCCGTGGCCTCGAAGAATGCCGCGCAATCAGCCCGCGCTGCGGATAAGCTCGCTGAGCAAATCCAGTCTCCGCAGCTCACCGACAACACGCGTGAGAGACTGGATGAAACCCTCCAAGAGATCGAAAAGGCAGCGGAGAAGGAAGATAACCAGCGTCTGGTCGGCCAACATGTTTTGCGGGCAGGCAGTCAGATGAAGAGTGGTCATGCCGCCGAAGCCGGGCAGGAGTTTCAAAAGCTGGCCGACAAACTGCGGGACATGGCCCTGCGGGAAAAAGCCCGCGAAGAACTGGAGAAACTGGCCCAGCAACTCCGTGATGCCGGCAGCAAGATCGCCGGACAAAACGACGCCGGAGGCATGCAGGAAATGAACGCTGCCGCCGAACAAAACGGCGGAACAGCGGGCCAAAACATCCCGCAGGTGGGGCAAAACCAGACAGGTCAGGGGCAGCAGGCCCTGCAACCACCCGGGCTAGGCCAGATGAACCCCGGCCAAAACCAGAACATGCAGTCCATGCAACCGGGGCAAAACCCCAGCCAGGGTCAGGGACAAATGCAGCAGATGCAGATGGGCCAAATGGGTCAGCCCCAACCTGGGCAGAGCGGACAGGGTCAACCCCAAGGTCCGCCCATGCTACTGGCACCCATCCCTGGTCAGAAGCCCGGCGATCAACCACCGGAGTCCATCATCGTGGGGGCACCTCCTGGCGAGTCTTCCCCGGATGCACCGCAGTTTGCCATCAGCATGCCCGGCGGTCGCGACCCCGGTATGGGCAAAGCCGAGCTGAACGCCGATCCCACCGCCAAGCAGGACACAGGCAATAGCAGCGTGGTGAATGCTCAATCCAACACGGACGGACAATCCAGCGTTCGGGCCATCGAGGGTGCCGCTCGCCATGAGAACGCCAATCGCAGTGCCACCCAAACCGCTGTCGAATTCATCCAAGCCGAAGAAGAAGCCCTGGATGACGCCGCCCTGCCACCGAGCCGCCGTGCCCAGGTCCGCCGCTACTTCAACGAACTCCGCCGTCGCTTCGAGCAGGCGCCCACTTCCCCGCAGCAGCCCTGACACCCTCTCTTTCCTTCGTCCTTTCCTCGCCTCTCCCACCATGTCTGATTTCCCCAAGCTCTTCCAAGACCTCAAGACCGAACTGCAAAAGTCCATCGTCGGTTATGATGCCCTGCTGACCGATGTGCTTGTGGCGATCTTTTCAGGAGGTCACGTCCTGCTGGAGGGCGTGCCCGGGTTGGGTAAAACCTTCCTCGTCCGCACCCTGTCGCAGGTCATCGGTCTGGAGCCTGGACGCGTGCAATGCACTCCCGACCTGATGCCCGCCGATATCCTCGGCACCCACATCGTCAATGAAAACGATCAGGGGCGTCGCATGATGTTCTTTGAAAAAGGCCCCGTCTTCAAAAACCTGCTCCTTGTCGATGAGATCAACCGCGCTACGCCCAAGACCCAAGCGGCGCTGCTGGAGGTGATGCAGGAGCGCTCCGTCACCACCGGCGGCGAACGCCATTCCCTGCCGGAGCCCTTCTATGTGCTCGCCACCCAAAACCCCATGGAGATGGAAGGCACCTATCCGCTCCCCGAAGCTCAGCTCGACCGCTTCATGTTCAAAATCAAGGTCCCCTTCCCCGACCTGGATTCCCTGGTGGAGATCTCCCGCCGCACCACCGGCTTTAAGGAACCAGAACTGAAAACCCTCCTGCATGGTCCTGAGCTCATGAAGCTCCAACGTGATCTGGCCGAGCTGCCCGTGGCGGATCCCGTGGCCCGCTACGCCTCTCAACTCATCCTCGGCACCCATCCCGAGACTCCTGGCGTCTTGCCTGAGATCCAGCGCTTCGTCTCCTACGGAGCCAGCCCGCGCGGCCTGCAGAGCCTCATCCGCGGAGCCCGCATCTGGGCCGCCGTCCATGGAGCCACCGCCGTCTCCACCGATGACATCCGCGCCATCGCCCATGTCGCCCTGCGTCACCGCATCATCCTCAACTTCGAAGGCGAAGCCCAACAGATCAAGGTGGACGACCTCATCACCAAAGTGCTCGATCAGGTGAAGACTCCCGCGCAGATGGCGGCGTGAAGCGATTGCAGGCGCATTCAAACCAAGATTCAACGAGGATCCGTAGAGACTACCGCTCCGCCTCTTCAAAGGGCAGCGCTGTAGTGTTCATTAAAGAAAACGTCCGAGCACCGTCACCCAATACTGCCGAGGTCTCCAAAAAGGCCGATGATGAGCAATGCATGCTGAAAAATGACAGCAATCAAACCTCCAGCGTCACTTTTTATCCCTGCTCGAACTTTGTCGAGGTTGGCTGAAGGATGAGAAAAGGTGGGGCGTTCCTGCCCTGCCATGAACCTGCGCTTACTCGCCTCCTTTGTCCTTGCGGTGGCTTCCGCTTTCGCTGCCGATGCCCCCAAGCTTCCAGCCATTCCCGCCAACCCGATCGCCCAGAAGAAGGACCTACTTTTCTCCGATGACTTTGAGCGGACGGCGTTGGGCAAGCCCTGGGTCATCGTGGTGCCGACTTTTTCCCTGGAGAACGGCGCGCTGAAAGGCACGCAGATGCGCTACGATACCCCCGCAAAGGACGGCAAACCCGCAGTAAAAGGCCATCAAGCGGTGATCGGTAACGACATCCCGACGAAGGACAGCGTAATCGAGTTTCGCTTCAAGCTCGGCGACGCCCAGTCCGTCACAGCGGAATATGACGACCGGAAGTTCAACGGCTCGCACTACGGGCACATCTGCATGGCACGGATCGCGGCGGATAAGATCACGCTGGTGGACCAGAAAGGGCTGGCCGAGGCGCGCCCCGAAGGGGCCACCGGTGAACCGCCCACGCCCAAAGGCCGGAAAAACGTGGCCTTCCCGCTGAGCCTCGATCCCAACACTTGGCACACCTTCATGCTGGAAACGGTAGGAGACAGCATGCGCGCCTCGGTAGATGGCAAGGCGGTGGCTTTCATGCAATCTCCCGGCCTCGCCCACCCGACAAAGTCCAAGGTGGAATTCGGCTGCATGGGCAAGGACGGTTTCTTCGATGACCTCAAGGTCTGGAGCGCAGAGCCGGTGAAATAGCTTTCATTCCCCGACGGGAGAATTCATCCCAGCTTTTCCCTGCAACTTCGCGTCATCTCCCTAGCTGTGGGATGACGCGAAGTTCATTTGACCAGCAAAGGGACTTTACAGATGACGAAGCATCTCCATTCATGGTTGTCCTGTTTCAGCCAACCCTGATGACCACGAAACTCGACCTCAAATTCACTTCCCTACTCCGCGACACCGCTGCGAAGCTGGAATCGCTCGACATCCAGCCCCGCGTGCTCGCCGAGGCCGTCCCAGCTCTAACGGAGACAGCGGCAGATCTGGCCCGGCAGCTCAACGAGTTGGCCACCGCACTCTCTGCAGCTCAAGAGGCCAAGTTTGCGGCTGAAGTGGCCGTCAAGGAAGCTGCCATCCTCGCTCGGGAACAAGCCCTGGCGGAAAAAGAGGCTGAAAAAGCACGCATCGCCGCAGAAAAAGAAGCCGCGAAGCTCGCTCGCGAACAGGCTCTCGCGGAGAAGGCTGCCGCCAAGCAAGCCGCCATCGCCGCTCGTGAGCAGGCCCTTGCTCAAAAGGAAGCTGAAAAGGCCCGTATTGCCGCGGAAAAAGAAGCCGCTAAGCTTGCTCGTGAACAGGCTCTCGCCGAGAAGGCCGCCGCCAAGGAAGCCGCTATCGCGGCGCATGCCCAAGCCCTAGCCGAAAAAGAAGCTGCGAAGGCACGTCTCGCGGCCGAGAAAGAAGCCGCCAAGCTTGCTCGCGAACAAGCACTCGCAGAAAAGACTGCCGCCAGGGAGGCTGAAAAGGAAGCTAGAGAACAAGAAGCCGCTCAAAAAGCCGCTGAAAAGGCACGAATCGCTGCCGAAAAAGAAGCGGCTAAGGTTGCCCGTGAGCAAGAGGCCGCTGAAAAAGCAGCGGAGAAAGCCCGACTCGCGGCTGAGAAGGAAGCTGCGAAACTCGCTCGCGAACAAGCCGCTGCCGAGAAGGCCGCCGAGAAAGCCCGTCTCGCCGCAGAAAAAGCTCAAGCGGCTGCTGAACGAGAGGCCGCTAAAGAAGCCGCGAAGGAACAGGCTCGACTGGAATTGGAAGCGGTCAAAGCGGCCGCCGCAGCACTGAAGGCCCGCCAGGACGCCGAGAAAGAGGCTGCCCGCCAAGCGGAAGAAGCCGCCAAAGCCCGACGTGAAGCCGCGGCTGCACAAGCCCGAGCTGAACAGGAAACCAAAGAACGTGCCCGCCGTGCTGCGGCGATCGCCACACTCGCTGCGGAGAAAGCCGCGATGGCAGCCGAACACGAGAAGCGTGCCGAAACCAGCACTTCGTAATGGGTTTTATCGAAGAACAAGCTCCCGCAGCTCTTCCATCTGGACCTTCCCCAGATCACTGCGGGGGATGTGGTCGAGGCGAATGGCTTCGCTAACGCGTAGCCAGGGAGGCGAGGCCTCGTGGAAGCGTGCCAGGAGGGGTGCGGGGTCTCCGCTGCCTGCCTCGCAAACGAGAACGAGGCGAGTCTCGGCCCGGGGATCGGGCTGCGCGAGCAGAACGGGTAAACGACTCCAGCCGAGCTGGCGGGCGAGGTTTTCCATCTGCTCCTGGAGGGGGGCGAGGTGGATCAATTCACCGAGGATCTTGAGGAAGCCCGATTCACGGCCCACGAACTGAAGAAAGGAGCGTGTGCCGTGAGTCCAGAGGCGGACGTGGTCGCGGGTCTTCAGCCCCTCCTCGGGCATGGGCCGCCAGGTCCAGGAGCCAGAGGTGGCACGGGTTACATAGCCTCGGGCTAAGGCAGGTCCGCTGACGGTGAGCACGCCCTCGGCATCGGTGTGGAGCCGCCAATGAGGCAGCACCTGGAGTGATTTGACATCGAAGACCGCACCGAAGGGGTTGTAGGGCTGTGTGGCGATCTGAGAGGCGGCTTCGGTCATGCCGTAGCTTTGAAACACCCGCCAGCCGAGCTCCACCGCCGCATCGGCCAGGGCCTGGCTCATGCCGCCACCGCCGACAATGACGGCACGGAGAGGGTCAGGACAGGTCAGGCGTGCCTGCACGAGATCATGCACCTGAGTCGGCACGAGTGAGGCGAGGGTGATGCCGTTTTCCCAACACATGGCCGTGAACTCTGCCGGCTGCCAGCGCCCCTGCGCCTGGGTATAACGGCTGCCACTGAGGTGAGCCCGTGCGAGAATGGAGAAACCACCCACATGATGCAGGGGCAAAGCGATCAGCCAATGATCCTGGGCGGTGACCTCAAAGTGCTCATTCACGGCACGGCCTGAGATGAGAAAGGCCTCTTTCGGTAAGGCCACCCACTTCGGTAAGCCTTCACTGCCGGAGGTTTGAAAAAGACACAGATGGCTGAGGCCCTGGGCCGTAAGAAAGTCGGCCAAGCCTGCGGTTCCGTCGGGCTGGAGAGGATTCACCGCGAGGTGATTCTCAGCGCTGTGCCAATCGATCTGGAGCGGAGTCATGCCAAAGGCCTCCAGGGGAGTTTTTCCAACACCTCGCCAAAGCCGAGGCCGCCTCCCGATAGATCCGGAGTCATCCAGCCACCTCGCACTCGGATGCGTTCGAAGAAAGCATCCGGCTCAAACAGATGCTGCGTGCTAAGGCCACAGAGGCCGATACGATCTCCGAGCTCTCGGCGTGCGACGGCCGCTTCATAAGCTGCAAACATCTGGCCGAGGGCATGATCCATGGCCGAGGTCAGGATGAGAGGGCTGGTCGGGTGCGTCTCAGCCACGATGCGCCAATCTCGCCGAGCAGGCTTGACCACGACGGCGTCAAAGCCCGCAGTGCCAGCGCGCCAGCCTTTATCCAAAGCCAGCTTCACGCCCCAACGCTGGCGACAGTGCACCCAGGCCTGAGCCTCATACGGAAAGGGGTCCTCCACGAGATCCAACTGCCGATACACACGCACGGGCATGAACTCGATGAAACTCTGGAAGGCCTGGGCATCGAGACAGCCGTTAAAATCCACTCGGAAGCGGAGATCGGGATTATCGGACAGGCGCGCGCAGTTTTCCAAAAAGCGCGTGGTTTCCCCGTAGTTCGCATAGCCCTTGGCTTTAAGCGCAGGCCACCCCTCCTCGAGAAGCTTTTCAAACTGCGGCTGTGTATCCCGAGCAAAGCTCCAGGAGTAATGGCTGCGGGGAATCTCCAGCCCGGCAAAGAGGCTGACTCCAGCTTCGCGGGCCGCGCCATCCACGGCGGCACAGCGCAGCGCCATCTCCGTGACGGGTGTCGTTTCTCCCTGAGCCAGCAGACGCAGTTGCTCCTCAATCGGCGCATCCCCAAACTCCGGCCAGGGATGCACACAGCCATACCCTGCCCCAACCCGGATCAAGGCCCCCGGGAAAACCCGACGATGCGAGGCTGAATTCAGCGCCACACCACTGCGCAGCAGATACTCGTAGATGTAAATGGTCTGGTCGGCCATCAAAGTGAGGTCAGGTCTGTCCTTGGGTGAGTTTTAATACTGGGGAGAGGCTCGCCCGTGAGAAGGTGTTGAAGAGCAAGGCGAACGCCGATGGGGCTATGGTGACATAGCTCCAAGGCGTTCAACACAGCTATTCGGCACCTTACTCACGGGCCCTCCGGGTTGAGTCAGAACGAAGGCCATGGCGGCGTTGCTTCGCTGGGCCAAGATCGCAGAGGATATAGGCACGGCGCTCGCGCCTTGCCCTGACCTCCGTTCTGACTCAACGAGCCCTTCCCCAGTATTAAAACTCACCCTAGATACGCCCCAGCAAAACAATCCGGCGAACAAGAGCAGTTGCATGCCGCTGAGTGCCAGAAGGCGATTGTAGCTCGGCCCGGGCGCGTGAGTCCAGATACGCAGGATCAAAAAGAGCCCCACCGGCACGACCGCCAGGGGCGTGGTGAAGGCGCTGGGGAAGTCGTGCTGCCACCAATACACCCCTGCCGCATGCGCCGCCAGGATGAGAAAGGTGATCTCCAGTCGGGCAAAGGTGACGCCGAAACGCACGGCCAGGGTTCGTTTCCCCGTGGTGCGATCCTCCGCCTGATCCCGCAGGTTATTGATGGCGATCAAAACCGTGGAGAGACACCCGATCTGAAAACCCGCCACAAGACCGCCCTCCAGCCACTCGCCCGACTGCACAAAGGCTGAACCTAACACGGCCACGAAACCAAAAAACAAAATCACGAACAGCTCGCCGAGCCCCCGATAAGCCAGAGGCATGGGGCCCCCGGTGTAGCCGTAGCAGAAGTAAAGGGAAGGAATCCCAATCGCCACAATGGCCATGCCACGAGCCTGAATGAGCGGGATCGAAAGGAGGGCCGCCACAACCAGCATGAACCAGGCGGCCCCCATGACCCGACCACCTGAGATCGCACCCGAGGCCGTGACTCGACGCGGACCGATGCGCGCCTGGGTATCGGCCCCCTTCTTGAAATCCAGGGCATCGTTGAACCAATTCGTGGCCACCTGGAGGGCGATGGTGCTGCCCAGGGTGCAAAAAAGCAGCCACCCACTCCACTGCCCGCCGATTTTCCAGCCCAAAACGGAGCCAACCACCACCGGCGCGATAGCGGCACCGAGAGTCTTGGGGCGGGCGGCGGCGATCCAGTCAAAAATCATGGTGATGCGGGAGGAACGGAGGATTCGGGGTAAGCGTGCATGAAGGGCCAGATGAGACGGGTTTTCAACCCTGAACGTGGAAGTCGTGTCTATCTGAAAGAAATCTCTCGCATCCCACGCCAGCCGGTTTTATTTCATGGGGTGTGAGTGCGGCCCCGGCCCTTCCACTTTCCCCCATAGGCTATGTCTTCTCTTCAGGCCATCCGTGACGCTCTTGAGCAGTCGCCCGATAACCTTTCCCTTCTCCTGCTCTACGGCCGTGCCAGCTTGGAGATGCTGCAACTCGAGGATGCACGCATCGCTTTTGAGCGCGTGTTGGCGCTGGATCCTGATCATACCGACGCCCAGCTCGGCATCGCTCGCGTCCTATTCATGGAGGGAGATACCTCCGGTGCCGCCGTGCGGGCGGAGCGTGTCTTACTCCAGGAGCCCGACGATGCCTCCGCACACCTACTGCTGAGCCGTGTTTATCTCAGTGAAAATGACCGGGCACGAGCGATCGAACACTTCGACCTCGCCGCGCAAATCGACGGCACCATGAGCGATCCTGCTCTCGAGCGTGAACTCGGCCGCACCGCCAGGGATGCCCGCCGGACCTCCCCGGCCACCCCGACCCAGGCAGAGCCGAGCATGCCCAATGACGGCCTGGATGAGGGTGAAGCTTCCCAGGAGTTTTACGACGACGCCCTGGAAGAGCCTCCCTACGATTGGCGGCCTGAGACCTTCTTTACCCCAGGTGACCCGAATCGCTTTGAAACCACGTTTGCCGACGTTGGCGGCATGGATGAGCTGAAGGAAGAGATTCGCCTGAAGATCATCTACCCTCTTCAGTATCCCGATCTCTACAAGGCCTATGGCCGCCGCACCGGTGGCGGTATCCTCATCTATGGCCCTCCAGGCTGCGGCAAGACCCTCGTGCTGCGCGCTGTCGCGGGAGAAGTTCCTTGCAACTACCTCTCTGTCGGCCTGCATGAGATCTTCGACCCCTACTTCGGCAGCACCGAGCGTAACCTGCATCAGATCTTCGAAACCGCGCGGGCCAATGCTCCCTGCGTATTGGTGTTCGATGATCTGGACTCCCTGGCTCAGGATCGCCGCAATGTGCGCGAGAGCCAGCTCCGCAATCTGGTGAATCAGTTTCTCCATGAACTGGATGGTCTGCGGGAAAATCAGCGCGTGCTGGTCATTGGTGCCACCAATCAGCCTTGGGCTCTAGACCCGGCGTTTCGTCGTCCAGGTCGGTTCGATCAAGCCATCTTCGTGCAGCCGCCCGATGCCCTCGCGCGCACCCAGATCATCAGTCTCCTCGCCAAGGATAAACCGATTTCCAACCTCGACGTCCCGACCCTGGTGGATGCCACAGGCGGCTTCTCCGGCGCAGATCTGAAATGGGTGTTTGATCGGGCCGCCGAGTTGGCCCTGTCGGCCGCCATTCACACCGGCCAGCCCGTGCCCATCACCATGGAACTGCTGCTGAACGTCGCCCGCAGTCACGCACCGACCATGAACAGTTGGTTCGAAGGCGTGCGCGATCATGCTCAACAGGTCGCTCCCGATGGGATCTTCAATGAGGTGAAAAAATTCCTCAACGCACCTTCATCACGCGAGCGGTAAGAAGGAGTCGAGGCACCCTCAATCGATACGAGGTCACGCTCATGTCTAACAAGCAGCGTGACAAGCATCCACCAGCACTCAAGGCCGATTGGATAGCTTGGGGATTGCATTTGATCTTTGGTGTCATCGTGGGTTTCGCCGTTGGATGGTTGCTGGCTTCACGTTTATCCCGAGCAGGCTTGTTTGCTGACGGAGGCCTGGTCTCCGCTGTGGTTGGAATCAGCTTCATTGTAGCGGCTTTTGCATCTCACCACGGGGATCGCCTTTGGATGAAAGTTTCAATTTATAGTGTAGTCGAGCCTCCACGATCAAAAGCCAGTCTTTGTGTATCGTGGATCATTGGTATCATTGGAGCCATCCTGGTTGTCACTAGTCTGCAATTATCGGAAAGTCCTCCGTCGAGTCCGGCGCATTGTTTGGCCATTCCCTTCCTGGCCATCATTGGATGGTTGATCATTCATGCGATTCGTGAAGGCACGGTCTTATTCATCCAGGGCTTTGTGCATCAGCATGAGCATCCCTTTCTCTTCTGGGTTCTCGTCGCAGCCTATGGTGCTTCGTTCTTGGGCCTCCTTCGAATGGTTATTGGGTAACGATACCCCATCCAATTCTCACCCATCCATCAACCGCCGGGCCTGTTCGACCCAACGTTCACGCTCGATGCGATCTTTAAAAGCAAGACGGCGTGAGAACTCTCGGATGTGCGCTGGGCTCCATCCCGCGATTTGCTGGAGCCGGTAGATGCCCAGTTCTTGCAGTCGCTTTTGCAGAGCCGGTGAAATCCCCCGCACACGCGTGAGATCCTCCACCACGGCAGGGCTCTGACGATAAACCAAGCCGAGCGAAGCATCGACCTCGGGAAGGATGGTGACGGAAGGCGGAGCCACGGCCTCGACAGACTCCGCCGGGGGCTCGGCGTGAGCGATGGCGTGGAGAGGTGAAAGCGGAGCGACCTCCGCCTCAAGGGGCTCTTCGGGTTCCATCGATGAGCCTAGAAAATCCCCTTCCTGGCTATCTGATAAAAGGAAGGAAAAAGGCTCCACGTCATTAGGCTCAGGCAGCTCACGCGTGACACGTGGAGGCGCAGGATCTGGGGACTTTGGTTCACGCGGGCTGAGGAGTTCCGCCACCTGCTCCGGCGTGTGGTGGGTAATGCCAGGAATCGGGGCCAACTCAGGGATCAGAGGTAAGGGTAGAGGTGTCGTTTCACTCTCCGGCTCAGCCCCTGCAGGTGCGGGCTTCGTCGCCTCGGGTGGGGGGGCAGTCGGCGCTTTGGCAGAGCCCGCGCTAGGAGGCAGAGTCAGCGCTGGCGCAGATGCTGTCTTGGGCGTGAGTTCGGGTGTGGAGTTGGCCGCCCTCTCCGGAAAAATCTCCGAAGGTTTGGGCAGGACTTCGGTGAGCAAAGCTGGCGGCGATTCTCCCAGGGGCCCGGTGGCTGGACGGATGACTTGCTCCGTGAGTTTGCGCTTCAATCCTGCCACTTCTTCACGCAGACCACGCATCTCCTCCTGCTGCATCCGGTTCTTTTTCTTATACCGTCCCCAGGTCAGGGCCCCGAACCATAGGCCTAACAAAAAGAAGATAAATGACACCGCTGTGACAAAGATGGCGCTGTGAAGGAGAAAATAGACCAGCGGCTCAGTCTCCAGGGATGTAATCTCAAATTTCATGAGGAAAGCGTAGGTCAACGAAGCAAAATCTCCACGGTGTGGGGGGCCGCCAGAGCGCCAGGTGAGCCCGGAGGAACGGAGTCAAAGGCGACGGTCAGAACGTCACTGGTTGGCAGGCCTTGTTCGACCAGGAAGGACAGCACCTGCCGAGCACGGGCGAGAGCCAGAGATTGATCCCGAGCAGAAGCGGAGCCTGGGTCAAGGTGACCGCCGATGACCAACTTCACCGCAGGTCCGGCGGCCAGGAGCGCGGGAGTGAGGGCCGCGAGGCGGGCTTGCTCCGTGGCGCTCAGGGTCGCGCTACCTGTAGAAAAGGATATCGGCGTCTCTTGGAGTGTTTCAGCCAACTCAGAAGCTACTTTAGCCGGGAGAGGTGAGATCAGCTTGCGCCCCGGCAAATGAAAAACGGAGGGATAAAATGTCAGGTGGGAGCGAACCCGTTTGCCACCGGTGACCGGACGCAAGAGCGCGAGCCATTGAGCCTCCAACTGGCGTGTCGCCGAGCCTTCCAACAACGGGCCGTCACCCTCTTCAAAGCGAATGTGTCGAGGCCCAGGTTCCGCAAAAAAAGCCTCAAGTAACGGGATCACATCCTGATCCTGTGTGAAGGTGGCGGGCATCGTGTGGGTGCTCTCCAGGAGTTGCTCAGCCTGGAGAGGCTCCAACAGCTTCATCAACTGACCTCGCAGGCCCGTGGCGGGTAGCCCCCCTGCCGCATGCAGCCCTTGAGCATCGCGGCGAAGATCAAGCCACGGAGTGACCCGAAGATTTCCCACGAGCGGGGCGAGTAAGCGGCTCTCCACGGTCAGCGGAGCTTTTTCCCCTTCGGGCCAGAACACTCGAGGATGCGACTTCACCTCCTCCGTCTGGATGGTGAGGTCCGGCCGAAGCTTGTTCAACAATTGGGTGACATGCTGGATACGTGCGTCCTTGGGAAGCCAACCCGAAATCGTCAGGGTGGCTCCCTGCAGCTGCGTATGTAAAGCAGCGGGAATGACCAAATCGCTTCGCGTGAGACGCAGCGGCCCGAAGACCGCCAAGGCCTGCTCAGCCGCTTCCAGAGAGGTGGCATCGGGAGCATTGCCTGCGATGCGCAGATCCAGATAACGAAGATCCGCGACGGCGGCCTTGATGCCATGCGTCTGCAACACCTCCAGTGCGGCAGCTTGCAAGCCTGGCTGCTGCTTTTCCGCATAAAACCATCCGTGAGCGATGATCATCATCGGCAGCAAGGCCAACGCGATGAGACAGATCGAAAAACGCATGGAAGAGGAAAGCAACGGGATGAACGATTGACACCAGAGAGGGCCAACGGATACTCCGCCGCCCTGGGACCTGGATCACCTATGAAAATCCGGGCTCCTGCTGCAAGAACTATTCCACACGCTCAATTATCCCATGTCAGTCATCATCGCCGGAACCGTCGCCCTGGATAACGTCAAAACGCCTCAGGATTCTCAGGATAATCTGCTCGGTGGTTCCGCCTCCTACGCTGCCCTGGCCGCCAGCATTTTCACCCAGCCCGTGCACATCGTGGGTGTCATCGGACATGACTTCCCTGAGGCCCACTTGAATCTCCTCGGCAGCAAAGGCATTCAGCTGGATGGTCTGGAACGTAGCAGCGGTGCCTCCTTCACCTGGACAGGGGAATACCACGAAGACATGAACAACCGAACCACCCATGCGGTGGGGATCAACGTCCTGGAAAGCTGGGCTCCTAAAGTGCCAGCGTCCGCCGCTGAAGCCAAAATCGCCGTCCTGGCCAACATGAGCCCGGACAACCAACTCCAGACGCTGGAGCAATGCACTGGCGCTAGCTTCGTGGTGGCAGACACGATGGATCTATGGATCAGCATCGCCAATGAGCGCCTGCACGATGTGCTGAAAAAGATCGATCTCCTGGTGATCAATGACGGCGAAGCCAAGGAATTTGCCCGCACCACCAACCTCGTCGAAGCCGGACGTAAGCTCCAGGCCAAAGGCCCCCGCTTCGTCGTCGTGAAACGCGGCGAGCACGGCAGCTATCTCTTCGGCGAAACACCTGACCAGTTCTTCTCCTGCTCCGCTTATCCCCTGGATTCCGTCTTCGACCCGACAGGCGCTGGCGACAGCTTCCTCGGCGGCATGGCTGGCTGGCTTTCCTCCCAAGGAAAAACCACCCCCTCCTTTGAAGACCTGCGTCAGGCCGTGGTCCATGGCAGCGTGACCGCCAGCTACACCTGTGAAGCCTTCAGCACTCACAAGCTGCAGAAAGTCACGAAAGATGATGTGGCCAGCCGTCTCAGCGAGCTTCAGCGCTACACCAGCTTCGTCGCCTAACGAAGCTGGCAGTCGTTTGCTTTTGCCCAAACCATCGCTCACCGACCATGTGGACCACCATTCAGACCTTCCAAGACATCAAGCTTGAAAAGACCGCCGACGGCATCGGCAAGCTCACCATCAATCGCCCGGAAGTGCGCAATGCCTTCCGACCGCAGACGGTGAAGGAGATGCTCATCGCCCTGGACATCCTGCATGAAGATCCTGAGGTCGGCGTCATCATTCTCTGTGGCGAAGGGCCTTTGGCTTTCTGCTCCGGGGGTGACCAAAAGGTCCGTGGCAATGCCGGATACGTCGGTGATGATGGTGTGCCGCGCCTGAACATCCTGGATGTGCAGCGCAAAATCCGCACCCTGCCCAAGCCCGTCGTCGCCATGGTCGCGGGTTACGCCATCGGGGGTGGTCACGTGCTGCATGTCGTCTGCGATCTCACCATCGCCGCCGAAAACGCTCGTTTCGGTCAGACCGGCCCCAAGGTCGGCAGCTTCGATGGCGGCCTCGGCTCCAGTTATCTAGCCCGCATCGTGGGGCAGAAAAAAGCCCGGGAGATCTGGTATCTCTGCCGTCAATACGATGCCCAGCAGGCCCTGGAAATGGGCTTGGTGAATACCGTCGTCCCGCTGGAAAAACTGGAGGAAGAAACTCTCCAATGGTGCCGTGAGATGCTCCAGCACAGCCCGTTGGCGCTGCGCTGCCTCAAGGCCTCCCTCAATGCCGATTGCGATGGCCAGATGGGTCTGCTTGACCTCGCGGGCAATGCGACCCTGCTCTACTACATGAGTGAGGAAGCCAAAGAAGGTAAAAACGCCTTCGTCGAGAAGCGGAAACCCGACTTCAGCAAGTTCCCACGCCTGCCTTAAGACCAAGACATCAAACACCCCAGGTTTAAAAAACCTGGGGTGTTTTATTTGGTAAACCGCCGACTCGCCCTCTCTAAGGTGCGGCGTTCGTCTTCGGTGAGGCTGCCCATGCCGTGGTCGTTGATCTTGTCGAGGATGGGATCGACTTCATCCTTCATCAGGTCCACCAGCGGATCGTTCTGCGGGTTCTCTCGGCGCACGGCTTCCAGATCGACATCCACATCGGGGCGGCGAGCCGCCGGACGGGTGCGGGCCATCTGTGGGCGACGGCGGAGAGATGAGCCGGTGACGGTTTCACGCTCGCGGAATTCCAGATACGGACGCGGTCTCTGCGCGCGGCCATAACCCAATGAACGGGCATAGTACCAACCGGCCAAGCCACCACCTAGATGAGCAAAGCAGTTGGAGTCCGTCAGTTGAG
This sequence comes from Prosthecobacter debontii, assembly GCF_900167535.1. Lineage (NCBI taxonomy): Bacteria > Pseudomonadati > Verrucomicrobiota > Verrucomicrobiia > Verrucomicrobiales > Verrucomicrobiaceae > Prosthecobacter > Prosthecobacter debontii. The sequence continues at coordinate 236,706 of NZ_FUYE01000004.1, read as the reverse complement.
CCCATTCGGGCAAGTGCCCGGTAAGGAGAAGCACGGCCACACCCGCATTGACGGCCATGAGCAGACGGGCAAAGGCACGCTGGCTGATCACCAGCAGAGGTACTTCCTCCTCCGGCATCGCCACGGCATAAGCCAGGACCAGCCCCAAGACAGAAGCGGAAGCCCCCATCAACAGTGAGCCGGTATTTTTCAACGCGTAGGCGGAGACGGCAAGCTGAACGGCCGCACCCAGCAACCCGGCAATGCAGTAGAGGAAGACGAGGCTGCGGCCACTGTATAGGGCCTGCACTCGCCGCCCGGCAAACCACAGCAGCAGCATGTTGCCCAAAAACGGCCACCAACCGGCATGCACGAACAGGTGGGTGAAGGGAGTCCAAAAATGTCCATCGGCCAATTCATCCACGCTGATGCCCCCGGCTGGGCGCAGGGGGGCTTGAGTGAGGGCATCGCGCACCCAGGCGAAATCAAATCCCCATTGGAGAACGAAGACCATCACATTCAGGGCAAACAACCACTGGAATGCGGTTCTCTCACGGATCCACTCCCCAAAAGGTGGAGGTCCAGAGCGCATGTAGTCGCGGTCGTAGATGGACATGAGGTAAAGAAACGAGGCGGTGAACTGAGCGAACAGAAAATCTGGAACAGCACACATACGTGCGCCAAACTCATAACTGACAACCCACCCACAATATTCCATATGATCCTCCGCGTCCATCCCGCTGATGACCTCATCGTCGCCCTTCAGGATCTATCAGCGGGGCAAATTGTGCATTTGGAGGGCCGGACCTGGACCTTACCGGAGGCGATTCCGGCAAAGCACAAGTTTGCCTCGCAGGACTTCCCCTCAGGGCACTTGGCCACGATGTATGGGGTAACCGTAGGCCGGGCCACCCAGGCGATCCCTGCAGGAGGTCTCATCCGCACAGGCAATCTTCAACATCACGCGGCCCCCTGCACAGGCAAGCAAGCCGATCTCCTCTGGACACCCCCAGACGTCAGCCGGTGGCAAGGTCGCACTTTTCAAGGATTTCGGCGTGCGCATGGACCTGCTGGCACGGCGAATCACTGGCTGGTGATTCCTTTGGTGTTTTGTGAAAACCGCAACGTGGCGTTCATGCGAGAGGCGCTGACTCGGGCGCTCGGTTATGCGCAAACATCTGCCTACGAGCGCTATGCGCAGGAACTCGTGCAGGCCCATCAGTGTGGTCGGCTTGCCGAAAACACGGGCCTCCCTCTCGAAGCACTCCCTGTTCCCACCCCGCTTTTTTCTAACATCTCCGGCATCAAGTTTCTGGAGCATGGGCTGGGCTGTGGCGGCACCCGACAGGATGCCATCGCCCTCTGCCGTTTGCTGGCCGGTTACATCGCTCATCCCAATGTTGCCGGCGCTACGGTGCTCAGCCTGGGATGCCAGCACGCTCAAGTGAGTCTTCTAGAAGCTGAACTCAGCCGTCTCTATCCCCAGCACTCCAAGCCATTGCTCATCTTTGAACAGCAAAAATGGGCCTCTGAGCAGGCGATGCTGACCGAGGCCATTCGGGCCACTTTTCACGGCATCGCCCAGGCGCATGAACAAGGCGGTCGCACTACATGTCCGATCTCTGACTTGATCCTGGGTGTGGAGTGTGGTGGGTCCGACGGGTTTTCCGGCATCTCAGCGAATCCTGTCATCGGTCATACCGCGGATCTACTGGCGGCCTTGGGAGGAGCCCCGGTTTTGTCTGAATTTCCTGAACTCTCTGGCGTGGAGCAAAATCTCTGCGACCGCTGTCTCTCTCCAGAGTTGGCGGACCGTTTTTTAGATCTCATGCGGCGTTATGAAGACGCTGCGCGGGCCTGTGGTTCGGGCTTCGATGCCAATCCCTCTCCAGGCAACATCCGGGATGGCCTGATCACCGATGCCATGAAGTCGGCTGGTGCGGCCAAAAAAGGCGGCACGGCCCCGATTGTGGATGTGCTCGATTATGGAGAACCTATTCGTCGTCACGGTGGCCTAACTCTGTATTGCACTCCGGGGAACGATGTGGAATCCACCACTGCCCTGGCGGGTGGGGGCTGCACACTCATGCTTTTTTCCACCGGACTAGGCACCCCTACCGGCAACCCCATCTGCCCCACACTGAAGGTGGCCACCCACACGGCTCTCATGCAGCGGATGGCGGACATTCTCGACTTCGATACCGGCGCCGTGATCACTGGAACTCAAAGTGTCGCGTCCATGGGAGAATCCCTCCTGGATCTTTGTCTCGCAACCGCCAGTGGTGACTATGTGCCCCAAGCCATCCGGCTCGGCCAAGATGATTTTCTGCCCTGGAAACGCGGTGTGTCTCTATAGGCTCACCAAATCCCTGTCCCGCATCCACTCTTAAATCACTTTCCGCTCGCTTGCATGGAGCATCCAAGCAAAGCCATTTCAGGCTTGTTTCAGCCGGGGCACTTCCTTAGCCTTGAGGCGTTGATTTGATCGGTTTTTTCAACGCAACCAACCATGAAACTGAAACCTACCTTGCTGGCTCTGCTCGCCCTGACGACTGGAGTTTCCTCCGCTGCTGAAACCCAACCCGTCCAGCCCGGAGGAAAGCTACCGGGTGAGATTGCCATCAGCCTTGTCAAAGTCGCCGATGATCTGGTGGATCCTGTCAGCGTCGCCGCCCCGAACGATGGCAGTGGCCGGGTGTTTGTGATTGAACGGCCCGGCCTCATTCAAGTCATCAAAGATGGCAAGAAGCTGAAGCGTCCTTTTCTCGACCTGAAAGACAAGACCATCTCTTCGTTCCTGGAGTTAGGCATGTTCAGCATGGCCTTCCATCCAGACTTCAAGACGAACGGAAAAGTCTATGTCGCCTATGCAGACCTGTGGTTCAACGGGGCCACCATGATCACCGAATACACGGTCTCTAAAAGCAACCCGGACCGCCTCGATCCCGAAAGCGCGAAGGTGCTCATGCAGATCGATTTCCCCTACTGCAATCATCATGGAGGCCAGATCGCCTTCGGCCCAGACGGGTATCTTTACATCGGTGTGGGCGATGGCGGCTGGGAGGGTGATGTGATCAATGCCGGCCAGGATTTACATACGTGGTTAGGCAAGATGCTGCGCATCGACGTGAATCAAAGCAGCGCCGACCGCGCCTATGGCATCCCGAAGGACAACCCATTCATCACGCCTCTGCAGCAAATGACCCTCTTCGGAGTCAGCGAGGAAGCCTTCTCCAAAGTGCATCCGCGAGCCAAACCCGAAATCTGGTCTTACGGCCTGCGCAATCCATGGACCTTCAGCTTCGACTCTAAAACTGGGGACCTTTACATTGCGGACATCGGCCAAAATCACTGGGAAGAAATCAACATGCAGCCCGCCAGCAGTAAGGGGGGCGAAAACTACGGCTGGAAATTCATGTGCGGGAGTCACCCCTTCCCCATGATCCTAAAGAAGAACCCCGATGGCTCTGAAACCGCCGTGGATCCTGAAAAGTATCCCCAAGTGGGAGTACTACCGATTGCGGAATACAGCCACGTGGATCAAGGGATCTGTGTCATCAACCTGGGTGTTTATCGCGGCACCGAATATCCAGAGCTGGACGGCGTTTACTTCGCGGCTGACTGGGGCAGTGGCAAGGTCTGGGGCATGAAACAGGTGAATGGTGCTTGGCAGATGCAGGAACTGCTCGACCTCGCCGATGGCCTTCGCCCCACCGGGAGCGGCATCGGACCGGATGGCAGCATCTACCTTACTCATGCCACTGCCAATTATGGTGGCCCCGTGGACCCTTACACGAGCGAGCGTGGAGCCGTCTGGAAAATCGTTCCGACCAGCAAGGTGGCTCAGGATGCCGTCACGGCTCCTGTCGCAGGTAAATAGTCCACCTTTGATTCAACTCACGTCTTCGATTCGACCCAAGCCTCAACCCCTTGGCAACCGCCGCATTCAGGCAGCGGTTGTCATTCTTATCATGCTTCGCCTTACCCTCCTCTTCCTTCTGAGCGTCATCTCATGCGGTTGGTCTCAGACTCCGCCCGGCCACGAACACAGCACGGAGATTCCGGGATTAAAAAAAGAACTCTTTGCGGGCATCACCGCCGAGGATCTTCTGAAGTCCGGAGACACCCCCAAAAGTGTCAAAGTCACCTTGGTCGCCACTTTCAACGCCGCCAACTACGGCATGAATTTCAATGGCTACTCCCACGGCAAAGCTGTCCTCACGGTACCTGTCGGTTGGAAGGTGGACGTGACCTTCATTAACCCTAGCCCGATCCCGCATAGCGCCATCATCATCGAGCAGGCCGATACCAAGAAACTTCAAATCGCTGAACCCTACTTTGAAGGAGGAGCGACTCCGAAGCATCTGACTGGAATGACCATGGGCAAAGCTGACTTCAGTTTCACGCCCGATGAAGCTGGGGAGTTTGCCTTGGCTTGCGGGTTTCCTGCCCACGCGGTAGCTGGCCATTGGATTAGCTTCATGGTCAGTGAAGAAGCTCAAGTGCCCACCTTACAATTGGGAGATCAACCCGCCAAAGAGGTAAAATAGCACCGGTGCCGATTTAACCCGGGCACACGCTTCAGTGTCCGGGTTTTTCCGTGCTGGCTCCCCCGCCGACGATCTCATTCTCATCGAGATCGTAACCCACCATCTCCACCTCTCCGCGGCGCATTTTTTTCTGCGACATCGCGACCGAGATCCAGCGAAACTCCTCACTGTTATCCAGGAGCACCTTCATCACCATCGTCAGAGGCACCGCCAAGAACATCCCAAGTGGCCCCCAAAGCCACCCCCAAAAGATCACGGATAACACCACGACCAAGGCCGAAATGCCGAAGCGGTTCCCCAGCAAAGTCGGTTGCACAAAGTTATCGAGAGCGAAGTTGATGCCTCCATAACCGATGGCGATACCGATGGCCGCACCGCCGCCGTGCTGAACCAGGGCTTCCACGATGGCTGGAATACTGGCAGCCGTGCTTCCAACGGCGGGAATGTAGTTGAAAACAAACGCCAGAATGGCCCACAAAAGCGGATACTGAAGATCGAAAAACCAGCACCATGCCCCTGCCAACAGGCCAGTGAGAGCACTGATGAGAGTCTTGATACCCAAGTATTTCTGGATGTCCGACACACTGCGCAATAGACCACTGAAATCAGGCCCTCCTGACGTTCTGACAGCAGCCAACCGCCTCTGTGTGCCCGTGGCTTCTATGAGGATGAACATCATCAGGATTAAAATCATCACCAGTCCTGCAAACACGGTCGCTAGTGTGCCAAAGGTGCTGCCCAGCATGGAACCGATGCGAGACATCACATCCTGCTGTGTTGCGTAACCAATGATCGTGTTCCAATCAAAAAGACTATTGATGGTGTCCTTCGCGCCCACGATCCCATTTTCATCTAACCAGACGCCGAAATCCGTCAGATTTCGCTGAACACCTCTCAGGTAACGAGGCAGATCTGAATTGAAGCTGATGAGCAAGCGAACGGCCAGCGTGATCAGCCCTGCCAACACGCCCAAGTTCATCAGCAAAGTAATGCCCAAGGCAATCGGCCCTGGCACCTTGTGCCGCGTGAGCCAACGCAATAAAGGAAAACTGAGCACTGCCAGGAAAAAGGCATAGACCATCGGCACTAGAACCCCTGCTGCCGCCTTCATCCCGGTCAGAACGACCACGACACACGCCAACGTGAGAATCATCTGCGAGCCTTTAGGCCCCCAATCAACACGCCTATCCGGCTCCGGCAGTATCGTCATGCTAAACGTATTCCTGAAGACCACCACTTTCTCAAGGAGAAACACCCCCTAAAACAACACCAGCAGCTTTGAAAAAAAAGTGAAGATTCTTCACTGATCTCAAACATCTCAGTTGCAAAATCCATCGCTCAACTCCAGTATCCACGTCCCCAGCCGAGCCGCAGAGGCTCCGCTAAAAGGTCGGGCCGTAGTTCAGCCTGGTAGAACGCTTGCATGGGGTGCAAGAGGTCGTGAGTTCGAATCTCGCCGGCCCGACCACTTCAAGACTCCTAAGTCTTGAATGTTTTCAGACATGACTAAGTTGTCTGAAACTACCAGTTTTTTGCCTTACACGCGCGGATTAACCAACAATAATTCAAAGTGCGCAAATCCGCAGTCACAAAAAAGCCGCCTCTGTTATGAGGCGGCTTTTATTTACATCGTCTGAAAATGGAGGCTCTTATTTGCCCCAGACCTTAAGCAGCGCTGCAGCCATATCAGCAGGAGAATCGGCCACAGAAATACCACACTCACTGAGGATACGTTTCTTAGCCTCAGCGGTGTCTTCGGCACCGCCGATGATCGCACCAGCGTGGCCCATGCGGCGTCCAGGAGGGGCTGTAGCACCCGCAATGAAGGCAGCGATAGGTTTCTTGCAGTTGTCTTTGGCCCAACGCCCGGCTTCCACTTCGGCGTTACCACCGATCTCCCCGATCATGATGATCGCTTCAGTTTCGGGGTCTTCATTGAACATCTTCAGAATGTCCAGATGGTTGGTGCCATTCACAGGGTCACCACCGATGCCGACGCAGGTGCTCTGGCCGTAGCCGCGAGTGGTCAACTGCCACACGGCCTCATAGGTGAGGGTGCCGGAACGGCTCACCACGCCTACATTGCCACGCTTGTGGATGTAGCCTGGAGCAATGCCGATACGGCAGCCACCGTGGGATTTTTCGCCGAGGCCTGGAGTGACCAAACCTGGGCAGTTCGGACCGATGAGACGGGTCTTGCTGCCTTTCATCGCAGCCTTGACCTTGATCATGTCATTGACGGGAATGCCTTCGGTAATGGCGACCACCAGATCCAGACCAGCGTCCACCCCTTCGAGGATGGCGTCTGCGGCGAAGGGAGGAGGCACGAAAATCACACTGACCGTTGCACCGGTTTCTTTAGCAGCCTGAGACACCGTATCGAACACGGGCACCTTATGGCTGCCATGGTCGAAGGATTGTCCCCCCTTCCCTGGGGTCACACCGGCCACCAACTGGGTTCCGTAGTCGAGAGAAGCCTTGGCGTGGCGGGAACCGAAGTCCCCCGTGATGCCTTGAACAAGGATGCGGGTGTCAGTATCAACGAGAATGGCCATGATGTAGAGGGGGCGTAAAACAGAAGAGCCCAGGCTTGGGCGCATCATCATAGAAACACGAGCCGCAGCGTCAAGGAGAGGTCCTGAATAAAATAGGCTGTGGTTTTGACAGGCTCCGTTTCTGTTTTAGGCAACGTCACCCTTATGACGACCTCCATCACATTGCTTTTCCCAGCTTTTATCATTCTTTCGATGCTCGTAGGGTGCACAACCAATTCTGCGCTCAAGATGCCTCAAGGCGTCGACAACACATATACTCGCGCCTACGCTGAGTGGCAGAGTTACCAGAAACAGGGAATACCGACTCAAGATCCCAGAATTATAAAAACGGTGACCCCACGCATGCCTGAGTCGTTTTTGAAAAGACCCCACGCAAAGAACAAGCACACCTCTGTGACAGTGAATGTCTTGGCTATTATTAATGAGCAAGGAACAGCAGAGGGGATTGCTATTTATGGCGAAGGCTCAGAAGAGTTTCGTCCCGCTATTGAGAAGGCCCTACGTCACTGGGTTTTCAAACCGGCCCTCCTTCGGGGAAAACCACACACCTCGTGCATCAAATTTCCGATTCGTTTTGTCATACGCTGAGGTTCCATTAGAGGCCCTCGCCCAGCCAACTCCCGCTCATGCACCCATCTCTTCAGTTCTGTAGCTTTTTAACCGTATTTTTGGGAATCGCCAGTTGCTCCGCTCCAACACCTAAACGCCAAGCATTTCCTCTCCTCGACCGAACAGTTCAGGCTCACGTCAAAGCGGGAGACCAAGTCCTTTACCCCCAGCTTGTTTATTCACCCAAACCTGAGTATCCCGTCCTCCCAGCTTCGGGCAGCGTTTGGGCCGTCATGCGGGTGGATCGTTCTGGCCAAGTCAGTGAGATAAAGGTGATTGGAACTGCTCCAAAAACCTATGTAGCATCCATTGAGCGGGCGCTCAGTCAGTGGAAATTCAAGCCTGGCAGTATCGCGGGGTGCCCAACGGAATTTCCGATGCAGGTGAAAATCTCTTTTGCCGAATCTGCCAATCCCGAGGCAGTCAATGCGGCTAAAAGCCAACAAGGTCTTATTTTCGATTTCCGTCACTGGCTTATTCGAAGCAGCTTTCCGGAACTCATTGATGAAATCGAGATGAAGGAACGCAGGGGAGAAAAGCTAGTGCGGCCTAAATTGGCTAAAGCGCCCAGCAATATCAAACACCCTGATCCGACAAAGACGGGAATAGTATTCACAACTTTCATTATTAATGCTAAAGGACGTCCCGAAAACATTCACATTTTCGGTGACGTACCCGCAGAGTTTCGCGAAACGATTTCCAACGCCATCCTCAGCGGCGAATATAAACCCGCGACGCTGAACGGGAAACCGCACGCATGCCCAACAGGTATGCCGTTCAAATTTATCACTCACGGCTATTCGGATGAATAGCCGATTGCGTTGTGTTTACTCCACCATCGCCAGTTTCACGAGGCCACCGTTTTTAGGTACCACGAGCTTGCGATAGAAGCAGTTGTTGCGCTTGGTGTGGCAGCATCCCCCACCGTGTTGGATGACGCGCAGAACCAGGGCATCCTGATCGCAGTCGGTGCGGATCTCGACGACTTCCTGGAATTCTCCGCTGGTCGCTCCTTTGTGCCAAATCTCCTTACGGCTGCGGCTCCAATACACAGCTTGTCCTTTCTCCAAAGTCAAACGCAGGGATTCCTCATTCATGTAAGCCAGCATCAGGGCCTCGTCGGTATGAGCATCCACCGCCATGGCCACGATGAGACCGTTCTCATCAAATTTAGGAGCGAAGGCCAGACCTTCTTCGATGGTCTGCTTCGAATCACGAGCCGCGAATTCAAAAGGTGGAGTGGGTATCATTAGATTGGGGTGGGAGAAATACGATACAATCCGAAAATCGAAACGCTTTTGTTCGACATCAGGTTTCCCCACGCTAAAAAAACCTCACCACCTTCCTTTCTCCGTTCTTTCCTCCAACACACATGACTTCTTCCGCCGGTTTTTTTCTCTCCTTTGAGGGCTCTGAAGGCTGCGGTAAGTCCACTCAGATCCGACTGCTCAGAGAGCGGCTGGAGCGGGCAGGAAGCCAAGTGGAAGTGCTTCGTGAGCCCGGTGGCACGGCAGTGGGTGAGGAGATTCGCCACCTCCTCCAGCATGCGAAGGCTGGAGAAGGCATGTCATCTGAGGCGGAGCTTCTCCTCTTTGCCGCCAGCCGTGCGCAGATTGTCAGGGAAAAAATCAGGCCCTTACTCGAGGCGGGCGCGGTCGTGATTCTGGATCGCTTTTTGGACTCCACAACGGTCTATCAGGGCATGGCTCGGGGGCTCCCGCTGGAGAGTGTGCGGGCCATCAATGCCTTTGCCACCGGAGGCACCCTGCCCCATTTGACCCTCGTTTTGGATATGGACCCCGCGTTGGCCCGGCAGCGTATTCAAGCCTCAGGCCGTCCCCTGGATCGGATGGAAAGCCAGCCCTTAGCATTCTTTGAAAAGGTCCGTGCGGGCTATCTCAAACTGGCCGCAGAAGATCCTCAGCGCATCCTTTTAGTGGACGCCGCACGCTCACCGGAAATGATTCACGAAGAGGTCTGGACTCAGGTCCAATCCCGTAGCCGCCATGCCCTTTAAGTCTGACCACGCTCTCTCCCTGATCACTCGTGCGCAGAAGCTCGGGCGCCTTGCCCATGCCTATCTGATCACAGGGCCGCGCGCTGCCAATTGCGAAGGATTTGCGGCGCAAATGATGAGCCTGGTCACTGCGGCCCATCATGACAATCTGGACGATTGGTCTCAGGAGGGTGCCATCATTCTGCGCCCGGAGAGCAAATCCCGCCGCATCACCATCGGCAAGGCCGGAGATGAAGTCGGCACGGTCCGCTATCTGGAGAGGATGATTCATCGCACCACGGGCCCTGGCGGCTATAAGCTGGGTGTCATTGTGGATGCTGACCGCATGAACGAGCAGGCGCAGAATGCCTTCCTCAAGACGCTGGAGGAACCTCCACCACGAACACTTCTGCTGCTACTGACCCCCCAGCCAGGACAGCTCCTACCCACGATTCGGTCCCGGGTCATTCAGATCTCTCTCATGCCGCCTTCAGGGGTTCGGCAGTTCAGCGATCACGAGGAAAAACTCTTGGCCGTCTTGGAAAAGCTTACCGCAGGAAACAGTGGCAGCATCTCCGCCGCTTTTGCTTTGAAAGCGGATTTCCAAGCCATCCTGGAAGAACTGCACGACGACATCAAAGACGAGCAGGAAGAGGAATTCGAAAAAGAACAGGACCACTATAAACAGACCACGGATGGCACGTGGCTGAAACAGCGTGAGGAGCAGATCACCGCACAAATCGAAGCCAGCTACCTCCAGGAACGTGATGCCCTGATGGATCTTCTTCTGGCTTGGATGGGGGACGTCGCCCGCCACCAGGTAGGAGCAGAAAATTTGGATCTGCCCGAACAGGCCCGAGCTACAGCCGTGCTTGCCCAGCGGTGGGAACCTGGAGAGACGATGCGCAGACTCCAGACCCTGCGCAAACTGGAGTCCTACCTCCACACCAATGTGAATGAAAGCCTGGCTCTCGAGGTCGGTTTCATTCAGGCTTTTGGCCGATAGTTCCCTGCCGTCTTCCAGGGGAAGTCGGGGGTCAATTTCGCAGCCGTATTATGCCACCCAGCGCCTCCCATGCATTACCTCCCAGATCGCCTAGAGCTCTGGAGGCCGCCATGTTCCTGAGAGAGCAAATCCAGCTCGGCACCTGGCCCCAGACTCTCCCTGGAGAACTGGAATTGGCCAAGCAATTGCAAGTAGGGCGTAACACCATCCGCTCAGCACTGGCCCTGCTTGAGCTTGAAGGATGGCTCACCACACGTGCGGGCAAAAGGCGCGAAGTCACAGGAAAAATCGCCCCCACCGAGGCTGCTCGGCAAACGGCAGTGCTACTCTTGGCCGTTCCATTTCATGCCCTCTCATCCACAACACTCCTCTGGATGGAGGCCTTACGTCGCAGCCTTGAGGGCATCGGCTGGCAGCTTTTGACAGAAGTGGAATCAGCAGCCTACCGCCGCTCTCCAAGCACGGCTCTAGAGGCCCTGGCGGCCAAACACCCTGGAGTCGTCTGGGTCCTCCACCGCTCCACTCTGGCCATGCAGCGCTGGTTTGAAACACGCCGCTTGCCCACCATTTTAGCCGGGTCCCGCTATGCCGGAGTTTCCCTGCCCCAAGTGGATACGGACTATCGCGCCGTCTCCCGCCATGCCGCATCCAGGTTTGTGGCCTTGGGACACCGGCATCTGCTCGTCGTGGGGTCTCGAACAGCTCTGGCAGGCGATGAAGAAAGCATCACCGGATTTCAGGAGGGTGCCGGGCCCGCCACCGTCAGCCTCGCTTATCATAACGAAACGCCAGATGGTGTGGTGGCCGTCTTACGCCAAAGCCTGGAAGCCCGACCTCTCCCAACGGGTTGGTTCATCCTCAGAGCAGACCACTTCGCCACAGCCCAGACTTGGCTGCTCCAGCATGGGGTGCGTCTTCCCGCTCAAATCTCCTTGGTCAGCCGCGATGATGAACCCTTCCTCCAGCATCTTTACCCCGAACCAACTCGCTACCGCCGCAGTGCGGAGGCCTTTGCACGCAAGCTGCATCGCCTGATCATTTCTGGCGGCAAAAATGGGCCTCTGACTCATGAAACACCGCGACTAATGCCTGACTTTATCCGTGGCGCTACTCTGGGAAAAGCACCTCCCGCTTAATCCTCTCAACGCAGCAGGCTCAGAAGCTCGCGCATGCGCAATTCAATGTTCAGCAGACTGGCCTGAACCATCGCCAGCCATTCCAAATCCGTTCCAGGGGTCGCGTGCAGCACCATTTTATCCGTGGCGTTCAAGGCGGCTGCAAACAGGGGAAGCGACTGCTCCAAATCCACCACCAAGAACTGCCACTGCGCATTCTTTTCGTCAGAAAACTGCTTCAGAACGTGCACGAGATGCGCCGTCAAGTCAGCGACGGTCGAGAGCAGATGCATCACGGCTGGACGCGTCCTCACATCTTCATTGAAGACGAGCAACTGTTCAAACCGACGCAGTTCCTGAGCCAATGCTGTCGAGCGCTTAGCCGGACTGGATGAACTCGATTTTTCCCCAGACTGCATCTCCGCATTCGGCTGAGCATTCTCCAGAGTCGTGAACGGATTGACTGAACTGAGATCATGCGGCTCAAACGGGTCGGCCATGCCTGGAGCATGCAGAGCATTGGCTCGATCCGCCTCATTCCGCTGATTGAGCAAGAAGTGCTTCCGACGTGCACGAGACTGCCGTAACAGGGTCGCTTCCTCCTGCTCACTCATCTTCCATGCCGGAGCACTCACCCGCATTTGGAGATGCCAGGACTGGATCAAAATACGCTGCCCCTGCTGATTGAACCATTCCATGAACAGCAGATTCTTGAGCCCGGCAGGCTCAGGCAGAAGAGTCTCGCCCGCCACACGTCTGCGCGGCATTTTGGCCACTCGATAAGATGCTGTCATGACTCCACAGAACCCATGCTGTAGAGGAGCCAGCCACGAAACATCTTCCAGGTTGCCGTGGGGCAAAGGGTTGTGCAGATCCACCCGGCATCCCGCGATATCTCGCAAAAAATTGCCCACGAGTTCGATCCTCAAAGGTTGACTGCATCCCGCCACATGCAGCATGCCCGTGACTAGACCGGGCACTTCATTGGAGAGATGGCCCCCAAGGAGGGAGGATTCGAGGCAAAGGATCATCAGTTACTAGATAAACTAGAATCAGATGCCAGAGCGGGCAAGGGACATTCAATTCCCCATCCAGAGATTCTCGGACATTGTGCCCGGAACCGGAGGCCATTACAGTCTCCAGCCCCCTTCTCATGTCTTCTCGCACCTTCTGGTTCTGCTTAACTTTCATGGCCGCAGCTTACCTCCTTTTCTGGCTCCTGCTCATCGGGGCCAGTGCCAGCTACAGCGACTCGCAGACATGGATTACCACATTGGCGAAACCAGAGATCCGCTATTCCATCGGGCTGAGTTTGGTCACCTCCACCACGGCGGCCGTCATGGCCTCGTTCGTCGCCATTCCCATCGGCTATCTGATGTCTCGCCGCACCTTCCCAGCCAAGACCTGGGTGGATGCGGCTCTGGATATCCCCATCGTCCTCCCGCCCATGGTGGTCGGCTTGTGCCTGCTGATCTTTTTTCAGACGCAACTCGGGAAAGCCATCGAAACCGTACTCCCATTCACCTATACCATCGCAGGCGTCATCCTGGCGCAATTCGTCGTCGCGGCAGCCTTTGCCATCCGCACCGTGCGCAGCACCTTCGATCATCTTTCTCCCAGGCCGGAAGAGGTGGCCCTCACCCTGGGGGCCACGCGCTTTCAAGCCTTTTGGCAGATCGGCCTTCCCAGCGCAAGACGCGGCCTCATCGCCGCCTTCTGCATTGCCTGGGCACGTAGCTTGGGGGAGTTTGGCCCCATCTTGGTCTTTGCCGGCACCACTCGCTTTAAAACCGAAGTCCTTCCCACGACCATCTGGCTGGAACTCAGTGCCGGCAATTTGGAAACTGCCGTCACCATCAGCCTCCTGATGATCCTCATGGCCATCATCGTTCTCGTCATCGTCCGTGCGACAGGCGAGAGGATTTAACGACGTAACACCATTCAAAGCAAATCCTTCACACCTATTCTAACCAACTTTTCGGAGGACTCGGAGATGTCAGCCATCTTGCTCCGACAAAAAGCATCGTCACAAAGGCTGTGCTGCCTAAATGAATCAAACTCAAGGTAATCCAGGCATTGAAGCACTCAACAGGTGTTGAGTAGTATAGACCTCCCCCCAAGATGGCCAATGTGATAGTCATCAAAAGCACGCGAACGAATGTCGCTTGTTGGCGCAACCATCGACGTGGTTGCCAGCTCACATCGAACGATGGATGAATTAACATAAAATAACGCCAGAACCAACCAATAGGAGCAATCAAAAACCAAGAGAAAACCCACCAAATGAGGACAATAAACCAAGACTGGAAAGCCAGTATTTGAGGTCCTAAGGTATCGGGTTGTGATTTAAATCTCTCAAACAGGCCACAAAAGACTCGTCCCTGCCGCCATGGATAAGACAGACATCGGCAGATAAAATTCCTTCTTTCAACCGAGTCTCTCCAATCGCTTATAAATAGAGGGTTGCAGGGATCTTGCGATAATGCACGCCCAAACCATTTTTCGGCAGCGGCATTCTTTTCAAGTGATAACAAGATCCTGCCTACCCGCCATTGTAAAAACGGATCAATCGGATTAATTGCCAAACCACATCCAAGAACATGGAACCTCTCTTGCCAATGTTTTAAATGGGCTGTCTGAGACTCGATAACCATTTCACGAGTGCTCCATGAGTGAACATTGCCCGCATCTAACTGGAGGGCTATATCCGCATGAATTAATGCCTGCTGTGTTTCTCCCAACAACACCAAGACTCCTGCCATGAGGCGGTGCGCATCTATATTTTCGACATTTAAAGCAAGTGCCTCGGCAAGATGTCTTCTAGCGACACTCCATTTCATTTGCTGACTAGCAACTTGAGCAGCTAACAAATGATGATAATCATAATCTGGATTTAAACTCAATAGGAGACAAACATGATTGTATGCATCCCCAGCTCGATAAAGATTCAGCAAGGCCAAAGCTGACGCTCGATGTCCCGGCAGATCAAATCCATCGTATGCAAGTCTTTCTGAAGCCTTTGCCAAAAGCTGTTCCCACTGCCTTGCAGTGATTAAATGCTCTAAAATTGTGACAGACGGAATCCTTGAGTCTTTAAATGGGTTTGTAGAGTTGGAATCCGACATGTGAAGCTAAAGTGTCTTCATTTTCATCGAATCAACCAACATCTTTTTAAGGTAAAAATCGGCTTGCATTATTTCGATAATTATCGAATTATCAAACCATGAACCAGCTTTTCAAAGCCCTGAACGACCCCACGCGGCGTCAGATTCTTGAGTTGCTCAAACGAGGCTCGCTGACAGCGGGCGAAATCGCCGAGGCCTGCGAAGTGGGCAAGCCAACGGTTTCGCATCACTTGGATCTACTTCGTCAGGCCGAACTGATCGAAGAAGAGCGCCAAGGCCAATTCCGCCGTTACCATCTCAATACCAGCGTGGTGGAAGATGTGATGGTCTGGCTGCGCACGCTTGTCGAAACGCCTCGAGTCGCAGCCAAGAAAGCCGCTGCGATCAAAAGACTCTCACCCCGCACATCCAACTCATGAAAACCAAGCTTCATCATTTCCTCCGCGAAGAATGGCTTCAGCTTTTGCTGCTCATCATCCCCATCGCGGCGGCCTTCATAGCCATGCCCTATGCGACGGATCGCGTGCCCATGCAGTGGAATCTACAAGGCCAAGTCAATTGGCATGCGTCTAAAACTTGGGGACTCCTGGTAATGCCCGGAGCCATGCTCATCACCTTTGCTCTCATTTTCTGGCTCGAGAGCCGTGACCGCCAGCGCCACCGTTCTTCCGATGGAGAACTTTCATCCCATGGCAAAGCCACACGCCTCATTCGTCTCGGCATCAGTCTGATGTTGGCTGCGATCACCATCATTCAAATCACCGCAGCCCTCGGCCATCGCCCCGATGTGGGCAGGTGGGTCGTGACCCTCACCGCCTTGCTATTGGCCTTCATGGGGAATTTCTTCGGTAAACTCAAGCCTAACAAATACGTTGGCATCCGCATTCCTTGGACGCTGAAGTCCGAGCATGTCTGGCGGCAGACGCATCGCCTCGCAGGATGGGTCTGGACCAGCAGCAGCCTGATCGTCGCGGCCTTGGGCTGGATTCTACCCACAGCCACTCTCCACCAGGAGCTCACTTATATCTGGATGTTTTTTCTCGTGGTCGTCCCCATCGCCTTTGCGGGGTATGAAGCCCATCAGGAAAAGAAGAGGTTATCGCTGACTTGACCCTTCACCACATTCACTCCCAGGTGATCTCCAGCTCTTGAGGCCGATGATCAGACCCCACATCGGGCCCGATCTTCCGACTTGCGATGATCAAAGGCGGTGTGCAGAGAGCATGATCAATGGGCACAGCGAATGGCGTGTTGGGATTCCACGTCGGTTGCCATGCCGGGTCAGGGCAACGGTAAGCCAGAGAGTTACCCGCTCGTAGAACTCTCATCCCGTGCGACCACGGGGTGGCATTCAGATCTCCCATCACCAGCACGGGCACCGGAGATTGTCTGACCCAGTCAGCGACCCCGCGCAGCTGCGCATCCCGACTGCGTGCCATTCCCCCATTCATCGGTGGTAGCGGATGTGTGCCCAGGATGATGAGATCACGCCCCTCATAATTCAACGAAGCATGAATCGAAGGCATGTCTGACCCATGAGTGATGAAAAGCTGAACATCCCTGAGAGGTACACGGCTCAAAAGCGCCACGCCAAAGTTGTCGGTCTGATCTCTCACTAAACCATGGGGATAATCAGACCTCAACGCTTGTAGCGCCTGAGTCCAACCCGCATCCACCTCCATGAGAAAGATCACATCAGGCTTCTTTTGGCGTAAGTATTCAAGAACATCTTCCTTGTTGGAATTCGAGGTCAGAACATTGAGGCTCACCACTCGCAATCTATCCCCTTGGGGGACACGATACTGACTTGTCTGCAAAGCAAGGCTCCCGATAAGCCATCCGTTCAGCAGCAGTGTGCTCATAGCCACCACCAGCAGCACCTGACGCCTCCGAAAAAGAGCCCAAGCGACGAGCCCCAAGCACAAGCACAAATACTGCCAGCGAAAGTGGCTGAGCAAATCCAACGCCCAATGAAAACGACCCAACAGTCCCAACCAAGCACCACTGAGGCCTAACAAAAGCACGACATCGAACACACCTTCGAAACGAACCGAAGCGGCCAGGAAAGAGCGCGGTTTAGCCATACATTTAGTCAAACCTATTTCACCCGTATTGTGAAGTCTGCAGACACTTTTCATTGAACCGTGCGCCGATAATCGAGCAAATCCAGGTGTTTTTTAGCTGGAGTCGCCCCTAATACTGACTATGTGAGAAACTTTGATTTTAATTGCGGTATTTGCTGAGAGATCGCAGTGCCGCAGCCTGTATCATTCCCCCCCTTTTACATGCAACATATCCAGCTGCACAAATTTGCGTTTTCTTCGCAAATGCGCTTCTTGTTCAGAGCGCTGCCCTTATACCTTTGCCTAACGGCAATATCAAATGCAGTAGCGGATTCGTTGCTCTGGCAAAATCCGGCTGGCGGTGACTTCAATGCTGGAGCGAATTGGAATCCGAGTTCGGTGCCGGGTATTCTCGATACGGCTGTCTTTAACATCGGAATGGCTGGTAATGTCAGCCTATCTGCCAATGCCACGGTAGGGAGTGTCCTCTTGGATACAGGTGCGACTAGCTTCACACTGGGAGCCCTGGGCGGCAATACCCTAACGATGGGTCATGCGGGATCAATCTCGCTGTCATCCACTTTATCGACCACTGGGCAGGCGTTTATCATTCAGGCTCCGCTCGTACTGTCTCCCGAGTCAGCTTCCACGGCAGGTAGTTTCACGATTCAAAACGACAGTCCAGCCCTCACAACGACACTCGAGATCGCAGGCGGCATCTCAAGTGGCACGACCTCTGGAACAATGACGCTGAATCTGGCTGGCGGCAATGCGGGAGCCAACACGATCAGCCAGAGCATCAGCAATGGTGGAGCCTCCGCTTTAGCTTTGGTCAAAAGTGGTGCTGGCAGGTGGACTCTCACCGGCACCAATACCTATACGGGTGGAACCAGCATCACTGAGGGAACCCTGACCTTAAGCGGTGGTGACAATCGTCTAGCAACAACGAGTAGTGTGACATTCGCGGGGAACGCTAGCAGCCGCTTTGACATTGGATCCACCAATCAGAGCTTGGCCGGGCTCACCTTTGCAACCACGGGTCTAACCAGTGTTAACACGATTGTAGGCAGTGGAACACTCACTGTCACTGGCGGCAACATTCAGGTGGGCGGAGGTGACTCGACAGCGACATCCAATGCTCAAACCGTGGATATGAGCGGCCTTGGCGCGTTTGTTTATAATCGCAGTGGTGGCAGCTTCACCGTAGGCGGTGCCACAAACTTCGGACAAGCGAGCACCACGGGCAACGGAGTCCTCTCACTCGCCCAAACTAGCACGATCACCGCAGCAAGCTTTAACGTCGGTGGGGTGAGCACCGGACTCAGTTCACTCAATACCGGCACGGTTCATCTGGGCCAAACCAATACGATCAATGCCTCGACCATTGTTGTCGGGGTGAATAAAACGACCGGGATCGTCGATTTCCAAAATCTGGTGGACCCAACCCTGAAAATCCGTGGTACCGATGGCACCGGGCGCGCTTCCATTTTGGTTTCCACGGTGGATAGCGGCATCACGGATTCTTTTGGAACCATGGATTTAACTTCAGGTGGCACCGTGAATAGTACACTGGATGCTCTGGTCAGCACACTCACGATCGGACTGAACGTCCGTAATAGTGCCCCTGGCAAAACATCAACGGGCATCTTCATCATGGGGGGCGGCACCTTGGACGCGACCACGATCATCCTAGGCCAGCAGAGTTCTATAACAGCGGGCAATTCTTCCGGTGTCGCCAATGCCACTCTGAGCTTGCATGGCGGCACCATCACGGCAGGCACCTTTACGCTCGCTGACAAGAGAGCTTCGGCGACGGCTCAGGCCATCAACAGCACTTTCAACCTCTACAGCGGCCGACTTAATGCGACCACCATTCAACGTGGAACGGCTGGCACGGGTGTTGGCGCCGATGTGGCCACAATCAATTTCAACTGGGTGGATGGCACGATCAGCAACATCACAGGCTCGAATCAAACCGTCGATGGAGGCACCGCTGTCAACGGCCTAACGGGCGGCTTGAACATTGTGCTCAATACAACGGGGAATACCTCGGGCACTCACACATGGAACGTCAGTGACACCCAAACTGCAACGGTAAGAAACACCGTGACTCTGAGTGGTGCGGGAAGCCTCACCAAAACAGGCACAGGAACATTGGCATTGCTAGGAGCCAATTCTTATTCTGGCAGCACAACCATTAGTGCTGGCACCGTTCTTTTCGGCCAAGTCAGTTCTCTGTATGCCGGTGCGACCTCGGCTTGGACGAGCGACAACATCACTGTTCAAGCCGGAGCCACCGCAGCCTTCAACGTCGGTGGTGCAGGTGAATTCGAAGCCTCGCACATCGATATCATTAAATCACTAGGCAGTGCCACGGGCGGCTTCCAGGCAGGTTCCTTCTTGGGCTTTGATACCACCAACGCCACAGGGGGTGTTTTCAGTTACGGTTCGGAGATCAGAGATACCAACAATCAGCAGAACCCACTGGGATTGGTGAAGTTGGGCACTGGCACACTCGAGCTTTCTGGAGCCAACACCTACGCAGGAAACACCCTTGTTACGGGCGGCACGCTGGCATTGCGTGGCGGAGACAACCGACTGTTATCAACCGGAGCCGTCTCATTCAGCGGCACAAACAACTCCACGCTCGATATCGGCAACACCAGCCAGACGCTGTCCGCGCTGAATTTCCAAACCACTGGCACCACCAGCGTCAATACCATCACGGGGGCAGGTGGAACACTGACGGTCAACGGCAGTAATTTCCAGGTGGGTGGCGGCAATGCGACATCCGCATCCAATACTCAAACGGTCACGATGAGTGGGTTGACGAACTTCGTTTACAACCGCAGCACGGGCACCTTTAACGTCGGTGGTCTGACCGATTTCACTCAAGCCAGCACGATTGGCGCCGCCACGCTCACGCTCGCACAAAACAACACCATCACGGCATCCAGTGTCAATATCGGTGGTTTCAGCACAGGGGTTAACTCGCTCAACCGCGGAACCCTTCATTTGGGGCAAACCAACACGATCAATGCCTCGACGATTGTGGTGGGTGTCAGCAAGACCACGGGTGTTCTGGACTTCGACACAACGACCCTTAACCCAACACTGAAAATCCGCGCTACGGATGGCGTGGGTCGCGCATCGATCTCCGTGGCTCCAGTGAATAGTGGCGTCACCGATTCCATGGGCACCGTGGATCTGACTTCGGGTGGCACTGTCAACAGCACACTGGATGCCTTGGTCAGCACTCTCAGCATTGGCGTCAATTCCCGGGACGGAACGACCGGAAAAATCACCACCGCCAGCTTCATCATGGGAGGCGGTCTTTTGGACGCCACCACGATCATTCTCGGCCGACAGGCAGCCGTGACAGGAGCCAACTCATCCGGTAATTCCATCGCGACTTTGAGCCTCCATGGCGGCACCATCACGGTCGGCACGCTGACCTTGGCGGATAAGGCGGCCACAACGACGGCACAGACCATCAATAGCACGTTCAATCTCTACAGCGGCACGCTGAATGCCACCACCATCCAGCGTGGTGCCGTCGGCTCAGGCGCGGGCGCCAATGCGGCAACGATCAACTTCAATTGGGTGGATGGAACCATCAGTAACATTGCCGGAGCCAATCAAACGGTCAGTGGAGTCAGCGCTATCAATGGCCTAACCGGTGGTTTGAATATCGTGCTCAATAACACGGGCAACACCTCAGGCACTCACACCTGGAATGTGAGTGGCTCTCAAACGGCCACGATTCAGGACACCGTCATTCTCAGCGGAGCGGGCAGCCTCACCAAAACAGGCACAGGCATTCTGATCTACTCAGGTAGCAACAGTTACACCGGTAGCACCACCGTAGCCGAAGGCGTCCTCCAGTTGAATGCAACTGGCGCGCCATCTATCGCAGGTAATCTCATTGTGGCAGGTGGCACAGCAACTTGGCTTCAAGCCAATCAGGTCAATACAGCCAGTCAGATCAGCGTCAGCAGCGGCGTGTTGTCTCTACAAGGCTTCAATCAAACCGTCGCTGGAGTCACCCTCACCGGTGGCAGCATCACCAGCAGCACCGGAGTCCTGACTAGCACCTCAACGTTCAATCTCCAGGCAGGCACCGTCTCCGGCCGACTGGGAGGCTCGGCGGGTATTGTTAAATCCACATCAGGTGTTGTGACTCTATCCGGAACGAACAGCTTCACAGGCGGCACCCAGGTGAATGGGGGCACGCTAATTGCGACTTCGACCTCAGCTTTAGGTTCCAATAGCGGACTGAACATCGCTTCGGGGGCCATTTTTGCTTATCAGCCTACGGCGGCAGGTTCCTTGAATCTGGGCACTGGAAGCCTAACTTTGAATGGCGGCAGTACCTTAGGCACCGCTGTCGCAGGCACCCTCAGTCAATCAGTCATTCAGAGTTCAAGCCCAGCTACGGCGAGTGGCGCGATTACCGTCGATATCTTCGGCATTCGAGGGGGCTCCGTTAGTGCAGGCACCCATAATCTCCTGACCGCTGCTGGAGGCCTCACCTCGGGAGGTGCTACCTACAGCCTGGGCAAGCTCTACAACGCGACCAACTTCACCGTTAGCAACTTTAACGCCACCGATACAACGATCAGTGTCAACGTGGCGAGTGCAACTGCACTGACGAGCGTGTTCTGGAAGGGGGGACTCGACGTTGGCAACAATGTTTGGGCGCTCTCCAACGGCACAGCCAGTAATTGGGTCACCAATTCCAACGGCACAGGAGCCACCGCGTTGACTCCAGGAGCCGGGGCTACAGTGACCTTCTCCAGCACAGGAGCGACTCAACAAAGCTCAATGATTCTAGGAGCTCCTATGTCAGTCAGAAACCTTGTCGTGAACGACTCGGCTGGAATCACCCTGAATGCGGATGGTAACGCGCTTACCATCGCAGACGCTACGGGGATTGTCGTTAACTCAGGTGCAGGAGCAGTCACATTGAATGCTAACATCATCCTGGGAGCCTCCCAAACATGGACGAATAACAGTGCCAATGCTCTTACCGTGGGCGGAAATATCAGCGGCTCTTTCGGCCTAACCAAAAGCGGCACGGGTCAACTCAATCTATCTGGAGCAAACACCTTTATCGGTTCCTTGATCGTAACAAGCGGCACGTTGAATGTTTCCGGCAGTGCCACGGGAGCAACCTCCATCAGCGTCGCCAATGCGACCAATTCAAAAGGCATTCTCGTGATGGGACCAGATTCCACCATCAACGCCTCTTCGACGTCAGGACTTTTGATCGGCACAGCAAGTGGAAGCTCTGGGGCCTTCTATCAAAACGGCGGTAACCTCACCCTCGTTGGCCCGATCAATTTGGGCAATAGCACGACCTCCCCATCCTATGGCTTCTATCAAATGAACGGAGGGTCGCTCACCGATACCGGCACGACATCATTTCGCTTCCGAATGGGCGGTGGAGCCACGGGATCGACGGGTGTGTTTTATCAGTCAGGAGGTTCCATCACCATCAGCATCGGCAACGGACTTGAAGTCGGCGGCAATGGTTCGGATGGAATATCCTCTGCACGAGGCGTCGCCTATTTCACAGGGGGAAGCATCACAGCCCTCAGTCATCGAATCGGTTATAACAACCGCACGACCAACTCGGGAGGACTGCGAGGAGAGCAAACTGTCGCGGGCACATCACAAGTGACGATCAATGGCAACACCATTTTGGCACAAGGCGTGGACGACACAGGCATCTTGAATCTTAACGGTGGCATTTACTCAACCCGCCAAATTCAAAAAGGCAGCTCTACCGGATTGAGTATCCTTAATTTCAACGGAGGCACCCTCAAAGCCGCAACCAGTGCCAGCGGTAGCACCTTCCTGACGGGCCTGAGCCAAGCCAACATCTATGCTGGCGGTGCAACCTTCGACACCAGCAATCAAAACCTCACGATTGGGCAGAACTTGGCCGCACCAACTGGAAATGGCGTAGTGACCGTTGAAGTAACAAACGGTGGCAGTGGCTATGTTGGTGCCCCTTACATTTCCATCAGCGGCAATGGCAGTGGCGCAACCGCTGTGGCCAATATGGTCGATGACGGCACCGGCAACGGAACCTATAAGATCGCCAGCATCACCATCACCAATGCAGGCACCGACTACACGGGCACACCCACGGTTTCGTTGATCGGAGGAGGTGGTTCTGGCGTTACCTTTGGAACCGTAACGCTCGGCACCAACACATCCGGCGGTATCACGAAAGTCGGCACAGGGAATTTGACGCTGAGCGGTGCCAACAGCTACACGGGCCCGACGATTGTTCAGGCTGGCACTTTGATCGCGGGCAGCACGAGTGCTTTCGGTGTGAATTCCGCGACCACGGTTAATGCGACGTTACGCACTTCAGGCCGCAACATTGCGCTTGGCTCTCTAGCCGGTTCGGAGTCTGGGGTCGTTGAGAATGCCAGCGCGACAGCAGCTATCTTAACGGTGGGTGGCGACAGCACCTCCACGATTTTTAGCGGACGAATTCAAGACGGATCTGGCGGTGGAGCACTCTCTCTGGTGAAGGTGGGCTCAGGGGTTCAAACTCTCGCTTCGACGAATACCTATACCGGCAGCACCAGCATCACCGCAGGCACGCTACAGGTGGGCCTAGCTGGAGTCGGCAGCACCTCTGGCAGTAGCGCTGTGAGCGTTAACGGTGCCACTGCGGCTCTCGCAGGCACGGGCATTGTCAATGGCTCGACGACCATCACACAAGGCTTCATTCGCCCAGGAGATTCAGGTGGATTGAGCACAGGAACCCTGACTCTCAACAGCCTCAATCTGACAACCAACGGCACTGGCCAGCTTCAAATCCAAGGGACATCCAGCTACGATCAAATTGTGGTGAGCGGTCTTAACGGCTTGACTCTTGACGGGCGACTGGTGGTGAGCACTTCACTCACGGGGGAGGCTTTCAATACCACCTTCGCCGATGGCGCAACGTTTGATCTACTGGATTGGATGGGAGCCCTCAGTGGGAGTTTCGATGTGGGCGCAAATTTCCGCGATGGAAGTGGCGATAACAGTGCCCAGTTTGACTTGCCTGATCTGAGCAGTCTGTCCCGCATCTGGGATGTCAGTCAGTTCCTCACCAACGGCACGATTTCTGTAACCGTCGTCGTCGTGCCGGAGCCGAGTCGCTGTTTATTCCTGTTGGCAGCTTTGACGGCGATGGTGGTGCGCCGCCGCCGCAGTAAGAAATGACTTCATCAGTGAGGATTGGGTGAAGCGGCTCCTGCATCTGGAGCCGCTTCATCAAAGATTGACTCAATCAGACATCGTCTGCCAAAGCTTGCCGCCACTCAACCACTCCGAAACAAGTCCTCGAAATGCCTGAACGGTAGGTGAATCGTCTTCCGGATTCCACACTAAGACCAGAGGCACTGTCTTCTCAGGCGTAACGGGGAGGAACCGCAAAGCCGAAGGCATTGACGATGCAGCTACGCTATCAGTCGCAATTCCCACCCCAGCCCCTGCCTCGACATAACTGAGCACGGTGCCCATCAAACTGGGACTGTAAGCAATCTTCGGCGTGAAGCCCGCCGCACGACAGGCCGCGAGAATTTCATCGTGCAACCCGACGCCTTCTCGGCGAGCCAGAACAATGAGTGATTCTTGAGCCAGCATTTCCCAGGTCACCGCTTCTTCCTGCATCAAGCGATGATGCTTTGGCACCACAATACCTAAAGGCTCATTTCGCAGTAACAGCGTCTCCAGCGCTCTCCCTCCTTGCCCCGGTAGGGGTCGAGTGAGTGCGACAGACAGCCTTCCTTTCGCCACCATTTCCCAGACTCGCTCAGGGGTGCGCTCTTCTAAATGGACGGAAACGTTGGGATAACGATGGCGGAAATCGTGAAGCAATCGCCCCAGGAACCGTTGAGTCGGAGGCCCAATATAACCCAGACGCAATTCCCCCTCTTCACCTAATGCGGTGCGCCGGACCCGACGAATGGACTCCTCGAACCTTTCCAGCAAAAGCGCCGTTTCATGCAGGAGAACAGTCCCGGCGGGGGTCAAAGCGACGGTTCTTCGATCGCGTTCGATCAACCTGATGCCTAACTCATGCTCTAATTCCTGGACGGCACGCGACAAGGCAGGCTGCGCAATATAGAGCCGTCTGGAAGCGCGGGAGAAACTGAGTTCCTCCGCAACTGCCTGAAAATAGCGCAAATGCCGTAGATCCATATAAGGATCTACGGCATAAGCTGAAAGCCTGCACGAGGCAAATGAATGGCTTTAAACCATCCGGCTGAAATTAGCCCTTCTTCTCGGCTTTCTTCTGGCGAGCCCAGCGAAGGCGTTGAGCGGCAGCAATCTTCTCCTTAGCTTCAGGAGACATTTCACGCTTTTTGCGGCCCTGCTTTTCAGCTTTGGGCAACTTGCCGACTGACTTGTAATTACCACCGAGGATGCTGTTGAGTTCGGCCTGAAGTTTTTCAATCTGACGTGTGACTTCAAGAGCTCGTGTGAGCTGATCAACAGAAGGAAGAGATTTTGGCATGATTAGGTTGTTGGTTGAGTTAGGGAACTCTGCCAATACTCTGGCTATTCATCTTTCTTGTCAATCAAAGGTTATACCGCAACCTTCAAATTATGATTGAGGCAGATAGCTAGCTTCTAAATTGACTTTGAATCTCCAAGTTACCACCTCATCCGGCTGCCCTGCAGCACGTTTAAAACTAAGGGTCACCGAGCAGTCTTCACGACGCAGTCGATACGGTAATTGGTAAGTCACCTGCATCGTGGTAGGATCATATTGCGCTGACACGCTCCCTAACCCGGAGACACGTAACCTCACACTGTCCGCCTCCACGGTGCCTACATGTTGCAGGTTCACACGAATGGTCGGGCGTCTTTCGGTGATGACTTCATTTGGGGCAGGACTCATCTCCAAAAGCTTCCTTCCAGCTTCATCTTTGGCGTCTGCCTTCAGGAAGTGATTGGAAGTGACATCACCTCGCCCTCGAAAACTGGTGGCCAGCTTGAAGTTCGTATCGCTTTCCCCATGAATGATAAAACGGCCCATCTTACTCAAAGGAGTATCCCAATTGACTTTCTGACTGTTGACCGTCACCAGCGTTTCATAGCCTACCTGAAGTCCCGTTTCAGCCAGAGCATCATCAAAAACGCCGAAGGGATAGGCGAAGCTGGTGCATGGAACCCCAAGGTTCTTTTCAATGAAATCCTTGGAGTCTTTCAGTTCAGCAAGCACCCATTGCGCATGCTCGGCATCGCTTCTTCCTTTCTTCGCACGGAAGCTTTCATGAGAGACACTGTGGCTACCTATCTCGCAGCCATTTTGCATCATCTCCTTAATCTGGCTCCAACTTAGACTACGTCCGCCTATATTAACATACTTCTTATAGACATAAACAGTAAATGGAAAACCATACTCTTTCAAGACCGGATACGCATAGGTATAGACCCCCTGCCAACCATCATCCATGGTGATCACAATGGATTCTTCGGGAATATTTTTTAAACCTTTCCGCCAAGCTAACACATCACTCAGGGGGATAACAGGAATCCCTGACTCCTTGATGGCCTTCATTTGGTCCCGAAACTTCCCGGCGGCAATGATCATGGGGCTGCCGCCTCGATCACGAAAGTCATGATAGCCGAGAATAGAAACGACTGCGGACTTATTCAGTTCAAAGGCCTCGGACTTGGGCGTTATGTCTTCTTCCTTGGGGACCTCATAAACCGAGTTGTCCTGCAGGCGTTTTTCCATCGCCACCTGCTCCGGCGTCAGAGGCTGTTCTGTCGCTTTAGGCGCAGATTCAGCAGGCGCTTGAGTGATGCCGGCCGCCCGAGCTAGGCGATCCAGCTTGGACTCGATCCGCTTGCAGGCCGGGAGTCCCAAAAAAACTAAAAGAGAAAGGGTGAGCGTAAAGAGACGCATACCCAGAGTTACATACAGGAGAACGGGAATGCAACCTTGACGCAACGCATCCCGTAAGCACACTAACACCGTGCTTCGTATTCAGCTCAAATCCAAGATCCACCGCGCCACCGTCACTGACTCCAACATTCATTACGAGGGGAGCATCACCATACCTGAGGACTTGATGGAGGCCGCCGACATTTGGAATGGCGAAAAGGTGCTCGTGACCAGTGTCACGAGCGGTAACCGCTTGGAAACCTATGTGATCCCTGCCCCACGCGGTTCTGGGCAAATCATCGTCAATGGAGCCGCCGCCCACCTGATCAATCAGGGCCAAATCGTCACCATCATGGCTTTTGGTCTGTCCGACCAGCCCATTACCCCGAAGCGCTTGCTCATGAACGAGCGCAACGAGATCGTCAATACCACGGTGGTCTGAGGTCGTGGGTAAGCCCCTCTTACTTCCCTAACCGTCGATAGAGCTTCTCCAGGCTGGCGGGATTCCGGCAGGCGATGGCGGCTTCAGCCAGGATCTTGGCCACATCCAGTCGGCTAATCTTGATGCCCGCTTTGATCTCGGCCCAGGTGGCCTGCTTCATCTTGGCCACAGTGCGAATCCCCAGCAGAAGCGGGAGCGCCGTCGCATACCGCAGTTTACCATCGGCCACGTGCTGCACATAGCTCAGGCCCGATTCCAGGTGATCCTGACAGACCACCGACCACTGCGACCATTCCGCTTCCAAGACCGCATCCCCTTGTAAACCACCAGGGAGGTAGCAGCGGCCATCTTCCAGATCCTCGCCCACGTCTCGCAGGATATTGATCAACTGAAGGCCTTTGCCAAAACCGGCGCCCCAGGCTTTCATCTGCTCCACCGAGACCTGGGGAGCTAGTGATCCCGGCTTCTCGGTCGCACACATCTCGGTCCAAAACTCACCCACACAACCGGCGACCAGCCAGGTGTATTCATCCAGCTCTTCCGCATTGTTCAGCGCACGCACCTGGCCATCTCCCGGGAAACGCCGGATATCCAGCATTTGCCCCCGAATGATGTGGTGCAGGACCTGCCGGATCGCCACGAGCGCGGCCCCTTGCATGGTGCTGAGCCAGGCCAGCCCATCGGCAAAGCGTTCCATCAGTCGCTTTTCGGACTCATCTTCCTGGAGCGGAGCAAACTTCTGCTGCAAGCTTTCCGTGAGATCGCGTTGCTTGGCGGTATCGCCTTCAACGAGGCCCTGATAGTCTTCGAGACATTGCAGTCGCACCTCGGCAGGAACAGCCGCTGTATCGGCAATGGTATCGGCGGTTCTTGCCAACAGATAGGCCAAGGAGATCGGCTCCCGCAGTTCTTTTGGGAGGGCCTTGAGCGTAAGATAGAAGGAGCGAGAAACCGAAGCCAGCAACTGGCCTCCCAGCTCTCGCTCATGATGCGATTCATCCGACATGAGATCTCTCCGATACGTGCAGGCGCCCACTCTCTCCAGCACAAACTCAGGTCAGCGTGTGTGCTTCACAATGAAATCAACAATCGGCGAGCTATCGTCTAAGCCATGGGGGTGATGCCCCACGCCGGGTTTGGCAATCAGGGTGATGCTGCCACCCAGAGCCTTGTAACGCTCGGCGACCACCCCGGTGTTTTCATCCCAGGGCACCACATCATCCGCATCGCCATAGACATGCAGCAAAGGCACCCCCTGCTTGGCCAGTGGCTCCAGATGATCGATCGGGTTCACCTTCGCCGCGAGCGCTTCGGCGTCGTCTTTGAAGTTCCAGAGCTTCAAGACACGCTCCCAGTTCTTGGGGTCTCCCTTACCCTTCCCCTTGCCTCCGGGCCAGCTTTTGAAATCACACACCGGTGCATCGGCATAGATGCAGGAGACCTGATCCGCATTCGCTTCCGCCCAGTTGTAGCAATACAAACCACCTCGACTCAGCCCCACCAAGGAAGGCTTTTCGGACAAGCCATACTTCGTCGTCAGTTCCTGATAAAAAGCATTCCAATGCTTTACCGCTCCGGGTGAACCCAGCATGTCTTGCACCTTCATGTAGGCGATGTGATAGCCCTTCCCCAGCAGTGCGATATCCGGGGCCGGTTTGTGACCAAAGAACTCCCCATGCCAGACCCAAGGCTTGCCGGGGGCCGCTTGTTTCGGGGTGACCACGAGCACCGCTTTCCCATCCACCTCGAAGTCGTATTTCACATAGCCATTCCAATCCGAGGTCGTGCCAGCAAAGTTGGCTTGTTGCGTCGCAACAGGCTTCTCAGAAATCGCCAGTTGCCGCGTCTGCGCGTCCAGCTCAGCCGCTTGTTTTTCGGCCTCCTCTAACGGCAAGCCGGGTTTCACGCCGGGGCGCTTGTGGCCCGTTTGGCTCAGCCAAGCATCGCGCAGCAGATTCTGCTTCTTCTGGACGAGGGCAAAGATGGCCGCCCCTTGCGGATGATCCGGCATGCCATCGGTGGTCACTTTCAACCCCCACTCTTTCAGCAAAGGCCCCGCCATCACCGCATGACCCGCCGCATTCGGGTGAATGCCGTCTTTGGAAAAAGTAAACTGCGCGTCCGCCTTGCGGGCTTCCGCCAGCGCCGCCGTCATCGCCCCGTGCACATCCAGCACCGTCCAGCCCTGCGCCCGCTGATCCAGCAACCATTGGGAATAGGCCGTCAGCACCTCATCATAACCCGCATAGGGTTTCGGATAGTCCTTCAGACCCGCAGGCAACACCTTTTCATGAATCGGCACCGGATCAAACACCGCGGGTGTCAGGTGAAGGATCGGCGCACCGATAGCCGCCACCTTTTCCCGCAGCTTCAGCATCCCCTTCTGATACGCCTCCATCCGCTCCGGGCTCAGTGGGTAGTAAATGCCATCGTTCATGCCGTAGCAGGCAATCACGAGTTGCGGTTTCACCTGGCTCAAAATTCGGTCTAACCGCTCATGCAGATCTGGCCGTGGAAACTGCCCGTTCGCATGACCTTCTTCGGATAGACCCGACACCGTCTCGCTGGATAGCCCGAGATTGAAGACCTCGTATTTCTTCTCCGGATGCTGCGCCACCAGCGCCGCCTCGATGATCTGCACATAGGTGCCCCCATAGGTGATGCTATCGCCCAGGAAAAGAATCCGTTCCGCCTGAGGTAAGGCCGCAGTCAGCGGCAGCCAGCAAAGACAAAAAAGAGAGAGAAGAAAGGCACGCATGGAGACAAGCCAATACGACATGAGTTGCCTCAACCCATCACGAAAACACACCCATCGTCATCATGAGGGCAACTTCCCGCAGATTCAAGAAAGCCCACCGATGACCGATTGATTCCAATCCGCTGGCCTCCCTGAATCTGCTGGAGATCATTCGCCCGAGAGGATGGCGGGCAAGAGTGCCTGCGCTCCTTTCAAGCCCGCCTGGACTCAGCCCAGACGCTCCATCGCTTGATACGGGATCTCCGCCATCTCATCGGCCGCCTTCACCGTCGCGCCCAGGTCCTTCACCAGACCGTCTTTCAGACCGTAAACCCAGCTATGGATGGACAGCGGCTGCCCCCGCTCCCACGCATCCTGCACCACTGTCGTCTGGCCCAGATTCACCACCTGCTCGATCACGTTCAGCTCGCACAGGCGATTCACCGTTTCTTCTTCGTTCGGCAGACCGCTCAGACGCGTGCGATGCTTGTCCCGCACATCCTGCACATGCCGCAGCCAGTTATCCGCCAGCCCCACGCGATCCCCGCGCAGCGCCGCCCGCACCCCGCCGCAGCCATAGTGACCCACCACCATCACATGCTTCACCTTCAGGATGTCCACCGCGAATTGCAGCACCGACAGGCAATTCAGATCCGTGTGCACCACCACATTCGCCACGTTCCGATGCACAAACAGCTCCCCCGGCAGCAGATCCACGATCTCATTGGCCGGCACCCGACTGTCCGAGCAGCCGATCCACAAAAACTCCGGCGTCTGCTGCAGCGACAGCTTCTTAAAAAACTCCGGATCTTGCTCACGGATGCGCTTGGACCAGTTGCGATTGTTTTCGAAGAGTTCTTGGATTTCGGGCATGGGGATGAATGAAGGAAGAAGGGTAAAACGCCACACCTTATCCACGAAGCCTTCCTCTTCGACAAGTTGAAACCCAAGGCCGAGGAAATAGGAAGGTTGTCCTACTCTAAAAGAAGACTCTTGAGTCGATTTCTTTCAAGACTGGAAGCCAGCCGACCAGATCATTTTGAATCCAGATTGCGGCGCATTACAGACGAATTACATTGTGCGATAAAAATTATGGCTAGGACGACATCATTGGTTTGCCTTGTATTTGGGATTAGTTTTTGCTTTTTTGGAATATTCGGCATGCTCCTGGGCCTCCCCTTGTTCATTTATGGAAGCATCCGCTTTGTCCGGCTCTCGTTGGACCTATGACTTTCGCCGCTCCCAGGCCTGGATCTCCTTCTCCACCCGCGGGCGCAGGCGGCGCGCCAGGGCGGCGGCACGCTCTCGATTCGCCTCATAGGCTCGCACGTATTCGGGCTTCTCATAGCCGCGCGGCACCTCCACATCATGCAGATGGATAAAGAGGCAGACATACAGCAGCTCATCTTGCGGCTCTAGCCACTCCAGCCATTTCCCTGCTCGCTGGAGGGCAAAGAAGATATACCCATATTCTGCTTCACATCGTCCACGATGTGAAAGGATCGGTCATAGAGCGTTTTCTCAGCTCTCCAAGTTTCGGATAAGCCTGCACCTGTTCCCCGGCAGGAGTCAGTTCTTTCTCCAACTTCCCGCCGCCAAAGCGCAACGCACATTCTTTTACCAGTCCGGCTTCTTCATTGATTGGCCACCAGTCACGCGCTTTCGAGCCTTTCGGTCTCATTCGGACGATTTGGGCACTGCCAGGGATCATAGTAATAATCAGCCAAGGTCCCTGCACGGATTTTCTCAATGGTTTCCTCAATCCCGTTCAGCGGCACCAGATACCATTTCCGGGGTTCCACCTGACCGCCGAAACGATCTTTCAGTTCCATGTCCAATCTGGCGGCTGAAAAAACTTATGCAGCAAGGCTTCCAGCAGGGTTGGGTTGATATTCGCGAGCTTGAAGCTTCCGACGAGTTCGACCGGAGCCAATAAGTAAGTCGGATCTTTCTTCGCGTTGGCGTGCGGAAAGCCGTTCGGCAGGCCAGACGAGACTGTAAACCGAAGAGGTCGTGCAGAGGGATGGTCAGGGAGGATGCCGTCGAGTCTGGGAGACTTCCAGGATCAGAGGGGGATCACGCCTCGTTCAGACTTCGACGCGGTATCCCGCACACGGCGTGTGCGGACCACGTCGCTGCCGCGTGTCTTCAAGGCGTAAGGCCATCCTTAGGTAGAGAGCGTTGTCCCAACGCACCGCCGAGGTAGGTGCAAAGAGGTCTATGACTCTCGCTCCTATCCATCGGCACTCACAGTCGCCCGACCGGAGCGCGTGTATGCTGAGCGAAGCGGACGCTACTCGCCACTTGCCGGCCTTCGATGTCGGATGGCCAAGGCCTCTGCGACCGTCTAGAGCACTCCACCTTTCAAGGTCGCCTCCGTCCTGGGAAGGTCAGGCGAGTAGGCTCCGCCATACTCGCGCTCCAGTCGCTCGGCCTGCGCTGTCTTTTGATTGGGTTGGTGGGGAACCGCTGCGCCGGGTCCGACTTTTCTGAAAGCGGAGATGGCGGGACGGTGATGGATTTTGTTAGGCCGATTCACACCGCTTTAGCTCCGCGCCTCCTTCGCCCCCGAAGTCACGGACGAGACGCAGCTCGTCCCTACCAAGGACCGTCTCTTTGTAAATTCACCACCGCTTGCGAGGTGGCAGACCTTTCCGTTCTCGGACGTAGTCCTCGATCATGGAAGGAAGGACCCAACGCCGCTGACCGCCACCGGGGCCTTCCAGATGGTGCCTGTAAACGACCGTGCAGAGGTCATCCTTAACATTTAACAGCAGGTGGTTGCTACGCGCCTCTGGAGTCTGCTCCGCCACGGCAAAAGGGTCGATATCCCAAGCCACGGTGAAGTACCTGCGAATGAACCATGTGGTGTGAATTTGGAAGTGCATATCTCGATAGTAGCGGTGCAGATCCTCCCAGGACGAAGGCCAGCGATCTTGATTGGCTTTCATGTAAGAGACAATGGCGGGTTCCAAGTTCATATTCCCATAGGCCAGGTATAACAGATTGAATATGCCACCCCTAGCCATAGGGAAATCCCGCCGACGATGGCCACGGCGATCAAGCAGCCGGGTCTTTTGATTTTTTTCATCGGTCTCAAGGAGTCTAAAGAGTGCGTTCACTCATCCGTCACTGCGCATGGGGTGCCTTATTTCGCTCCACTTCGATATCGAGTATTTTCATGGGTGGTAAGGGCTCCTTACCCTCGGGCGCGAGGATGTCGGCAGGCAGATGCAAATACTCCCCTTTTTGTTCCAGCTTCACCGTCCCCACGGAAGCGTCATTGTAGGCAATGATCACCGTTTGATCTTTCCAAGCCATTCCTCTCTCCCGTTTTGTCCCAAGGAGGTTTCCCCACCACGTTGAATCAGTCCAAGTAGGAGGCCAACTGGCTTGAGCTGAATTTTCCAGGACGACGGGGTAGTAGGATGGCGAGGTCGAGCTTAGGCCAGCAACCATCATCCAGTGATTTTCTCCAGGAAGCAGTGCCTGATCATAGTCGGGCGCTGTGCCGAGATTTTTGTCCGGCATGAAACCTGATCTCGGACAGCCAAAGATGGTTTCATCTCGAACCAAGCCTTCCTGAAACAAACGACGGAAGGCCTCATTGGAGGTGGCCTCCTATCAGAGTAACGATCAGCAAAATCAGCACAGTGCCTGACACAAGCCAATGCCACCAACACCAGCCAGTTCGTGTCTGAGGGGGGGACTCATTCATGGAGGCATTACACCTCACAGGGATTCACGGAGGCAAGGCTAAAAATAAAACTCAAGTCTGTCCGTGGCGGTAGGACGTTGTCCCAACACGCCGTGATGCTAGCGAAAAAGAAGTCTTCGACTCTCGCCCTCTTCCCCACGGCCCGAGCAGTCGCCCGACCGGAGCGGGTGTAGGCTGAACGAAGCGAGGTGACGAGGCACTGTACTTGTTTCGTCTTCGATGTCGGACGGCCAAGGCCTCTGCGAGAGCCAAGACTACCCCACCTTTTCCTGGACTTCGTCGTCCTGGGAAAGCTGGGCAAGTAGGCTCCGCCATACTCGCGCTCCGGTCGCTCGGCCTGCGCTGTCTTTTGATAGAATGGGTGGGTGACAAGGTGTGAGGCCATCCTGGCCTTTGATGCAACGATACCGCAATTCCGGTATCGTTGTAAATCAACGGATTACGATGGCCTCCAATCCTCCCTCACTCCGGTAATACCGATAAATATGTTCTTTTGTGCATGAATTCCGTGTGTCATGTTGTGTCATGGCAAAGGGACAAAGCAGAACGCAGAAGGTTAAATACGGCGGTGTCACGGTGCTCGTCCGCCCCCGTAATGATGGCCGATGGGTGATCTATTGGAGAGAGGCAAGGAGGCCACGCCAGACCACCGCACAGACGGAAAAGGAAGCTGTAGAAGTGGCGAAAGAAAAGGCGCGTGAAATCTCCGGCAAACAGGGCGGGCGGGTTGTCACGATCGAGGATTCTCAGGTGCTTGAGCTGGTCCGAAAGCTGGCGGGAAATCGTCCGGCTTTCGCATGGCTGCGTGAGATGGAGGATTGCCAAACACGCCTCAAGGGAGCGAGTATCCCAAGGGCGGTTCAGCACTTCCTTGCCAGTGGTGCCGCAGACTTGGTGCAGGTGACATTTGCGACCGCTAAGGACTCATATCTCCAAACCTTCAATACACCAGGGATGTCGAAGTTCAGTTCCAAAGCTCCCCGGCAGGAGCTCGCCGCCTTTGATGCTTCTCACACCGGTGTAATGCTGGAGGAAATCACCAAGCCAGTGCTTCAGCAATGGATCGCTAGACCGGTGAAAGGAGATGAGTCGCCATCTCGAAACACCTTCAATAACCGCGTGAAAACGTGGAAAGCTTTCCTGAACTGGTGCCAGGAACCCGAACAG
Organism: Prosthecobacter debontii; assembly: GCF_900167535.1. NCBI lineage: Bacteria > Pseudomonadati > Verrucomicrobiota > Verrucomicrobiia > Verrucomicrobiales > Verrucomicrobiaceae > Prosthecobacter > Prosthecobacter debontii. The sequence goes on along the minus strand of NZ_FUYE01000004.1, from coordinate 201,737 downwards.
AAGATGCTGGCCCCCGGGGAGCCTCATGCAGCGGCATCTATCGAGAGGCTGGAGGTGCGGACCAATCCCAAGATCTGGACTTCTGAGGTAGCACGGGCAATCCTAGCTATCCTACCTGAGACGCTACGGCCGTATCTGATTATCGGCTGTTGGTTTGGTCCCCGCCCGACCGAGATTGAGCGTGTTCGCTGGGAGCTGTTTGATTGGAAGCGGGGCTATCTGCACATCGATGATACTGTAGCAGAGAAGACGCCGGATCAAAGGTTCGTCCCTATGTGCCCACTGGCGAGAAAGCTTCTTGAACCCTGGAAAGATGCGAAGGGTCTATGCTGCCCGCCTAATCCACAACATAAAATCAGCAAGCTGGCGAGGGCTGCGAAGATCATCACCAAGTGGGAAGTCGATGTGATGCGGCACAGTTACATCTCCTATCAGATCGCGAACGGCGTCAGCAAGGGGCAAGTGGCCGAATGGACAGGTAACTCTGAGACGATCATCAAGAAGCACTACCGCCGCCCGCTGCGGAGAGAAGACGGCAAGGCGTGGTTTGCGGTGGCCGCTTAGCCGTCACAAAAAAAGTGTTTACATATCACTTTGGTATCATTCCAGTTTCAGAAAATGTTCGGTTTATGCCGATTAATGCCGACTATTTCCGCTTTATTTCCTGTTCGTTACCTGTTCGATTTCTGGTCACATATACGAGTGTAACCAGTTAGGGGTAAGCATCGTTTTATCCTTGTGGAATAAGGTTTGGGGAGTCAGTATCTACTCACCGCAGAAGAACTTTGGGTGGAGCCTGAGTCATCTGGCTCTCTCAGTTCCCGCTGCATGAAGCCCGGCCAAGTGCTCCACCACTGGCCGGGCTTTTTATTGTCCCTGTGGTATGAAAATGACGCCACGCCAACGATGAAACATAATCATGACCCTCCCTATTCTGTTCTCAGGCCTGATTATCGGCATAACCGCCTGCAACTTGACCTCCATTAAAAAATGTCAATGCTGTTCACATGAACGCGATGAACCCAAAGTCTCTGAGTTGATCGATCAATTCGGGCGGAAGCACATCCTCGGTTTTCATATCACAGGGAGGCAAGAATTGTGCTGCCCACTTCAAAAAGGCCAGACAAAACGTAAGCGGCTCCCGTGCCGAACCACGTTAGGCCAGTGCCGACAGCCTCAGCATAGACTTCCGCGCTGCTCCAGCTCGTGGGGCTTTGTGTGAGCTTCGCGATCAGGCAGCACAGGAGCGCGATCTTGAGGCTGACTTTCACAGTGCCGTTTGCCACGGCTTGAAGAAACTCAGTCAAACTGGGAAAGCCTAAATCAGCAGCCTTTTGTTCAAGCTGCTTCTTCTGTGTGTCTGTCATCCAGACGTTCACTTTCACTTTATCCTTGCTTCGTTGGTTAGGCATAACTGGCCGTAGCGTCGCGGGTGGACACCCACCTTGCAAATTAAAAAAGGTGAAAAAAGATGAAAAAGAATTGACATGGGTGGACTCCCACCGGATAAACCAAGCGTGGTGGGAGTCCACCCGAGAGCATATGAAACAAGTCGTCATCAAACTGCCACCCAACATTCATACTCGTCTTAAATTTCGAGCTAAGAAGCGCCATCGCACTGCCGGACAGCAGTTGATTGCTATCGCTCTAGGCGATGATGAACCGCTCACAAGTGATGATGAGCCTAACAAGAGTCCAACCTCAAAACCTGCGGAGGAAGCGGCATGATCTCCGGCCCTCTGTCACTTCGGCTTGTGGCTCGCTTCTTGGGCAAGACTGAGGATGCAATGCCCACCGTCATCAAGGATGGCCTTCCCACGGTGCAGGTCAATGCAGACAAGGGGCCAGTCACGAAGGTCTATTTCACGCAACTCTTGGACTGGGTCAATAAGTCCGCCAAAACCCCAATGACGGCAGAGCAACTGGAGGCCGAGCTCACTCGCTGCCAGTCCACCCTCAAAGCACAGGACAAAATCAAACGCCAGAAGGCCAAACAAAAAGTATCACTATGAGCACGGTTCTTTTTCTCCTCACCTGTGTCCTCCTGACCTTCACCATCTGGCAAGCTGCGGCCTTCATTGCCTTTCTTGATAGCAATGCTTTCCACTCATTCCGCATCTGTTGCCGAATGGGTCAATCTGAGGTCTGGCTTTGCCAGCACCAAACCAAACGTCTGACGTGGGAATACGCCCATTGTTCAGCTTCAACTTTCCGGTGGTGGCAATGGCCATTGATCCGGCTCGCCTGCCCGTTCGCTGCTTCAACGCGCTGGCTCTGAAACACAACCCGCCACGGGCTGCACTGCTGGAAACAGGCACGGCTCGAAACAAGTCAGGAGGTCCGTCGGCGGGCCCTTTCCCATACACCACCATGAGTAACAACACCACACCACCCGCCAAGGATATCCGCAAAGGTCACGACAAGATTCGCGATCACTTTTTGAAGACTCTCGACATGCTCGAGGGTTCATCCTCAGATCCTTACATTGTCCACGCCGCAAAACCGTGGCGTCAGTTCATCGAGTCGTTCGGAAAGCGGCCTTTATTTCTGAACCCTTTCATCGAGGCGCGAGCTCTCCAGCTTGATACCGTTCTGGATTTGCTTCCAGGTCATGGCTTAGCCGAGGTAGCCGTTGAAAAGATTATCGAGGACTTCATGTCTGGCGATTTCGGTTATCTAACTGAAGGCTGGGACTTGGACGATGAAGAAGCCAGCGTTGAAGCTCTGAAGCAAATCGTTGCCGAATGGAAAGCTGAAGATGAAGCCCTCAACCAGACTGAGGAGGTGGCAGCATGATCCGTATTCAAAGCCTGTTCATTCAGGTTAAATCAGGTGTCGCTACCATCCGGGCCGAAAAAAGCGGTCACATCCATGTGACGGTCTCCAAGAAACGATTCAAGGAGCTTAGTGAAGAAGCTCGCATGAGCTGTGTATATGCCGACAGGTTCATCTATGACACCGTTGCCAAGGATCTAAACTTTGTCCTGACTGAACACGGCCAGCAGAGGTTAGATCAGTATCACCCATTAACCACTGAGCGGTTTATCAGAGTGGTTCTCTGGCCTCGGTTCAAGGGTAAGAGCGGAATTGGCTTCAGTGTCTCTCAAGACGCCGAGGGGATCATCATTTTCGTGAATAAACGAATGCATGAGAAATTGATGAAAATGGCTGCTGATAACAGCCTGAAAGATCCCGCCGAAGTCGTCATGCAAATCATCATCAAAGACCTTGAAACTCTCACCAAGGAGGCCGCATGAAAAACCCTATTATAGACCTTGAGCCAGAATCAAGCATCCTTCTCAATATACCTGAAGTTCCGCCCGTTCAAGCAATCCCGGGCATGTTGGTGCTTTGTAAGGGTGGAGTTCTCACGATCCGCAAGGGTGGGAGTAATCGACGCTCTGAAATGACCTTTACGCTTTCAGAGGCAATCCAGTTAAGCGCAGCAATCCAGCAAGGAATCAAACAGGAGCTCTTCCTGCCCTCTCCAGAAGGAAAGGAGCCTGGATATGCAGAGAGGCCTTTAGATGATGGAGCATTGGCCAACCTAAAGCGAATGATCGCTGAAGGGGATTCTAAGCCCAGCGAGGAATCAAGAGAGGGTTGATGTAAAACCGCAATTCGAAAGCGCGGACACTGGAATGCATAATGAAAGAGCGCCCAAAAAAGAACTCTGGTAAGTTACCATCTCTACAGTTCTATCCAGCAGACTGGCGGAAAGATCCCGCTGTTCAGTCTCTCGATTATGAAACTAGGGGCGTGTGGTTTGAAATTCTCTGCCTCATGCATGAGTCAGAAGAACGCGGCGTGCTCCTGCTCAATGGGCAAGTTATGCCTGAAGATGCCTTGGCGCGTCTACTCGGTTTGGATAAGCAAATCCTAACCAACCATTTAACCAAACTGGTAACCTATGGTGTAGCAAAGCGCAGGGAAAGCGATGGAGCCATTTTTAACAAGAGAATGGTCAATGACGAGGAACTGCGAAAAGTGAGGCAAAATGCAGGAAAGAAGGGCGGAAACCCGCTTTTGGTTAAGCAAAAGCAAACCACCCAGGATAAGCAAATCCTAACCCCTTCATCTTCATCTTCATCTTCATCTTCGGATAACATACCGACGGCTCCAAAAGGAGGCTCGTCGGGTGGGGGCAAGGAACCCAAAGGGAAACCGGGATCGCCTAAAGATGCTCGTCACCATGAGTTCATCCGGGCATTCACTGAAGCATGGGAACTACACTTTCAGGACAAATACCCGTTCAAGGTTGCCGATGGAGTAGCAGTGGCCACATTGCTCAAAACCACAACTCTCACGGTTGATGAACTGATGGCGGGAATACAGTGGTGCTGGAGCGAGATTGACAACAATCAGCGTGCCGCCTGGGCTGTTAAGCAGGCTGCAACTCTCAGGGGTTTTTGCGCCAATTACTCAGGCATCGTCTCTGAACATCGCAGCGCTCAAAACAGGAGGCCAAGGCAGTGATCACTGAACAGAGCAGCCGTTACGGCCGTCGCCGTGATGAAACCCCTACCGCTGAGGAACTTCTTGCTAGCTTTTCAAACGCTGCCGAGAGCATGCCGAATAGCCAGGAAGCTGAAGAAGGCCTTTTGTCCTGCATCTTCCAAGATCCTGACCGCATCATGGAGGCGAGGGCAAAGCTTCAGCCAGAGGCTTTCTATCATTGCGAGACACGCACGATCTTTGAAGAACTCCTGACGATGGATCAAGAGGGTATCCCGTTGGAATCGGTAGCTCTGAATATCCGCCTTAATGATCAAGGGAAGATCGAAAGGGGGCTAGTGAGGCAAGGCCAAGCGACGATAATTGCATGTAGTTTGGTCATCCCTGCCTACTTCGACCGGTATTTGAAAATGATCCACGACCGGTGGACACTCCGTAAAGGGATTCATGGTCACCTTCTCGCGGTCCGGCTTATGTTCCGGCATCTGACGGACAGGATGGAGAGCGAAGTAGCAGGAACGTTAACCGACTGCCAGAACATTGTGCAGATGTCCCTTGATGGGGTGAAGTTCGATACGGGGAGCTCGGCAACTCTTCGAGAATGCCTCAGTGAGCATATTGATCACATGATGGAGCTTCAGCAAAAGAAGGATGCCGGGATAGAAACGCTCATTCCTACAGGCTTCCCAACACTTGACCGCCGTGCTGGTGGTATTGGGTTGAATGAATACTGGCTCGTAACTGGACCTACCAAATCCGGCAAATCAGTGCTGGCTGGCCAAATTGTGAAGCATGCCGCCCGACGTGGCTTCAAGGCCAAGATCTACACAAACGAGGTTCAGCGTGTGTCCTATGCTGGGCGCTTCCTGGCCTCTGAGAGTTCCGAGTTTGACGGCACGGTGGAGCGTCATGGATTCGTGAACAGGAAGCAACAAAACGAGTATTCCCGCGCGATCACGGCTTTGAAGAATAGCATTGGAGATTTCATCATCATTGACAACGCAGCGGGAAAGTATGTTGAGGATGTGGTAGCCGACATGCGCCTAGAGGCAAGGTCTGGAACAGTTCTGTTTGTTGTGGATTTGATCGGCAAACTTCGAACTCGCGCCAGCCATGGGAACCGGGAGCGTGAGCTCGCTCACATCTCAGGATGCCTTAGTGATGCAACCAAAACACTTGGCATTGCCTGCCTTGTAGTTGCCCAGGAAAACGAAGATGGAGCAGTGCGAGAATCGAAGGCTCTGGGGATGGATTGCGAAGCGTGGCTGAAGCTTGTCCATGTCCGAGCTGAGAAAAGGAGAGGCACAGTCAAATTCGGATCCAGTTCCTCAGAAATGGACACCCAAGATGAGATCATCAGGAATCGACGAAAGCTCATCGTGCAACTGGCTCGCGGCTTTGCGGCTGGAGATGTGATCGACTGCGCCTTTGACGGGGCACGCTTCTTCATAGCCGAGTTGGATAACCACCGAACTGAAGAATCATAAAATCAATTTCCCACACCCACACGCGACCAATGAAAACGAGCACGATCAACAAGACAGTGAAAGCCTGGATGCAGGCGGGCGAGCCCCACAGCTACGCTAAAGAGCGCAACATGACCCAGCTTTCTGAATGCATGGATTCCACGAATGCCGAACTCTGCCAGATCCTCTATGAGTTCGCGCAAGCATGGGCCAAGGAAAACCCTGGAGGCCCTGGCGACACTGCGCCCCTGGTGGTTCACATGGATGAAGGGACCGTTGCCCTATTTGTCCGCTGGGGACGCCGGAAGGGGCAGCCTCTCTTCTCCCCCAAACGTGCCCTCCGCCAGAAGCAAGACGCTCCGATGCAGATAAAGCCAAAGTCTGGAACGCCTGTGACCGCTAATCACCGCCAAGCATTTGAGTGCTGGTGGCGTTCTGAGGGCCGCGGGCTGCTTTATCAGGACTCCGCAGGCCGATACACTACAGACGCCGCTAGAGCGGCCCGGGCAGCTTGGCAGGCGGCAATCCCTGAAGTCACCCGCGCTCCTCGTCTTGAGGACAGTGACATATTGGCTATTCACCGACAGGCTTATGACCTTTCCCGGTTACTTGGCCACTCGCTTCCCCAAGCTGAGCTTTTGGCCGTGTCTGCTGTCCGGCGTGCCATTGCCCATGATTTGAGCTTTCGATGCAATACCGTGTCACGCTGCAACCTCGCTGAATACTTCGCGCGTTGCCTCACAAGGAAAACCGTGTCCGATCTGGACGAATCACAGCAGCGTTTGATTCACAAGCTCACAGACGGGGTTCTTGATCACCTTGGACTCTCTGACTTTGACGAGCCGAAAGAGCCAAAGGACCGGGATGCCGTCGCATTCATCACCCCTTCAGTGAAACCTCAAGAGAAGATGGCGGCATGAGCTTACCCCTCAAAACCCGCTGCTTGCGATACATTAAACGCAATCCGAGCGTTGCGCTTTCTAAGGTTGCTACTCGCTTCGGAATTAAGCCCGCAACCCTTAGATCATGGAGGTTTCGGGCAGCTAAGGGCGTTGCAAAAAGTGTTGCAGTTGAAGAGGCTAAACCTACCCCGCCCCAATGGATGCGCAGTCTGCACCATGACTGGGCTCACTTGGTCGGACCTGACGGCGTCGCCCTTTGCAGCGCCCGCATTCCGCTTGGCTCCATGTGGCACCCAGCCGAAGAGACGAGACGATGCACACGGTGCAAGGGGGCGGCAAAGAAACTCGGATTCCCTGAGCTAGCGAAGGATTCAGCTTGACTCAGGGTTTGCGGATACCCCTATAACCCCGTGTTGCTGCGAGACAGAAATGCACATGCAAAATACTGACAACTCTAACGACATGCCTGCTCATCCATCGCCGTGGCGAGAGCTGGAAAAAGATGAACTTCCTCTCGCTGGAGATCAAGCTTGGAACGGTAAACGATGGGAAAAGATATCGATCCCAAGCATGTGGCTAGCTGGAGGAAAGAGGATAGATGGTGACAGATTTAGGACTAGACGACCTTTGCTAGGTAAGCCTTGACTTTCCCTCAGGTGGTTAGCCTCGTGATGTGTGACCGACGGAAGCCAGCCTCTATCCAATCCCAAGCATGAGCGGTTTGCGCTGCTCTTAGCCCAAGGAGAAGTGTCCGCTGCTGAGGCTTATCGGCAGTGCATCGCGAGTAACAAAGCTTCTGCAGCGACCATTGAGACGGAAGGGCCTGCGCTCGCTCGATCTCCTCAGGTGGCCCTCAGGATTGCCTGGATTAAGTCTCAGGTTGACGAGAAAGCCAAGGAGAGAGCAGAGGGAACGGTGCTCTCGATCCTTGAGAAGAGGCTTATGGCTGCCCGTATATGTCGAGCTAAGCCATCTGATGCCAGGATGGACAATCCAGACTGTGAGCTGGTGATGACGAAGATGGGGCCTGTTGCTTTGTTCCCATCTAAGGCTGCGATGATTAAGATTGACAACGATCTCGCCGGAGAGGGCAGTGAGGCGAAGGGCAATGATGCCATGGCTGAACTGCTCAAGCGCCTACGAAAATGACAGCCGACGCATTAACCGTGGGTGAATTGGCTCTGCTGGAAGATCCTTTCTGGCGGCTCACATCAGGCAAGCTCTACAAGATCAAGACTGCGGATGGTCGGGGTGTAATCCCTTTTGAACCACGGCCCGAACAACAGGTTCTCCTGCGTGAGCTTATCGACGCAGTGGACGCCGTGAAAGCGAAGTCACCGGGCTGGCAGAAGGTTCAGAAGAAGATGAAGCTCAAGGCTCGGCGCTTGGGCTGGTCCACCACCATTGGTGTCTTCATTGCTGACTGTCTCTGTTTCCGCCAAAGCTTCACCGCGACGCTGATCGATCAGACAGGTGAGGATGCCACCAAGAAGATGACTGGCATTGTGAAGGTGGCGGTCAACGCCGCGCTGGAGATCATGCCTTTGCGAAAGCTGAAGGATAACGACTCCGAGCTCACAATTGATGCGGAAGATCCAGAACAGAGCGCACCATCCACCTTCTATGCTGGCACAAAGGCCCGTGGTGGCTCCAATGATTTCCTCTGGCTGTCTGAGGTGGCGGTTATTCAGTTCGATGATCCGAAGCGGGCCGAGGAAATCGTAACAGGAGCGCTGCCATCGGCTCGCCACGGTGTGATAGTTGGAGAGACGACCTGGAAGGGTGGTAAGGGTGGCAAGGTTTACGAGCTCATTGAGCCGACGTTGAAAGGCACTGCCGATGACTGGCAGGTTGATTTCTCCCCCTGGTGGCAAGATCCGCGCAACGTGGCCCCTCATGCCTCCCATGACGCGCAAAGCCTCAAGTATTTCCATGACATTCAAGAGCGGCTGGAACGTGATGGAATCCACCTGAGCGACGAGCAGCGGCGGTGGTGGGCACAGGAGAGACGGACGCAGGGCATCTTTATGATGCGCGAGAACCCCACCTTTCTTGATGAGTGCTGGAGAGCGCCGATTGAAGGTGCCATCTACGCACCCTCTCTGGATCGGGCTCGGACTGAGGGCCGTATCTGCTCCATGCCTGTGGCTGGAGATGCCTTGGTGAATACGTCTTGGGATCTTGGCTCCCCACGTCATACAGCCATTTGGTTTTGGCAGGTGGTCGGGCGTGAGATCCGCATCATTGATTATGTCGCGGGCTTCGAAGGAACGCTAACTGAGCTTGTCGCCATGCTCCTGGCTAAGGGCTACAACCTTGGTAAGCACTACCTGCCACACGATGCACTTCAGACAGAACGAAGCGGCTCTAACTTTGCCTCGGAGCTGCGGACGGCTGGACTGTCTAACCTTGTGTGTGTGCCACGAACGGCATCGGTGTGGATCGGGATCAATCACGCGATTGAGATGATGCCGAGCATCTCCTGGCGGAACACTCCCGCCGTCGAGAAGGGACTAGAAGCACTCGCCGCCTATCGCCAGCACAAGGAGGGCGCGGGAGCTCTCACGAAGGCAGAGCCTGTGCATGACTGGGCAAGCCACCCAGCCGATGCACTCCGACACATGGCCGAAGCTCACCGGGCGGGACTGTTCAAGTTCTCTTCAGCCGCTGAGCCAAGGCCAGGGGAGTATGGTGAGAGACGCCAGCGCAAGGGAATGAAGCCGCGCAGAATTTCCGCTTGAACTTTTTCAGCGAGATCAACAGAGGGTCTTAAGTCGCAGAGGCCCGAAAGGACTACCGCAAGCGGCGGACTACTCGTTAAGCGAGGCCAGCTCACGCTGACTACCGAGCCGCCCGAGAACCTTGATTCACTTCAATTCTCTCCTTTATGCCTGATCATATTCCCGCACATTTTACCACTGAGTTCAGCACGAACTGGATTCATCGGTGCCAGCAGACCAAAGCCCGACTCGATGACTTCGTGATCGATGAAGACTTCTCTGGCGAACGTAAACGCTACGACCGCCTCGGTGCCCAAGAAAGCTCCGAGCGCACAGAGCGTAACCAGCCCACGCAGATCTCGAATCCGAACTCTGACAACCGTTGGGCACAACGCCGGAACTTCTCTGTGACTAACCTCGTGGACGACACCGACGCCAAAAACCTTGGCAAGCTGGTTCTTCCCACCAGTGATTATGTCATCAGCCACGGCAACGCCTACAACCGCGATAAGGACATCATTGCATGGACGGCGGCGATTGATCCGGTGATGACGGGTGAACTGGGCACAACTCCATTCAGCCTGCCTTCCTCTCAGGTGATTGTGCACGGCAGCACTGGCCTTACCCTGGCCAAGTTGATCCAAGCCAACGAGATCATTGAAGACGGCGAGCTGGAAGACGGTGCTCCTCGTGTGATGGTGGTGTCTCCCAAGCAGCTTACCAACCTGCTGAACACCACTGAGGTGAAGTCGGCGGACTACAACAGCGTGAAAGCTCTGGTGTCTGGTCAGATTGACACCTTCATGGGCTTCAAGTTCATCAAGTCCACCAAGCTGCGTAAGGTAAGCACGACTCGCACTTGCGTTGCCTGGGTGAAAGGCTCCATCAAGCGAACCAAGGGCGCGATGTCTTCCAATATGGCTATCCGCCATGACCTCTCTGAGTCGGTCCAGATCCGCTCCAAATACGATCTCGGCGCTACTCGCGTCTATGACGAGGGTGTGGTGGTGATCGAGTGCACGGAATAACCCTGAACCCCTGAGTTCCTGAACCCTTTAAGCATCCAAGATTATGCCTGTCACCTTCGAAACCCCCATTTTCGCGCTCCAGAAAAAGGACCGCGCCAATACCTCCCGTCTGGCTCCCCCAAACATCGCCAGCGGTGATGTCGAGTTTGCAATCATCCCTTACACTCTCACGGGTGGCACGGACGAAGCGGCTGCTGATATCATCAAACTGTGTGTCCTGCCCAAGGATGTGATCCCGCTGCCTCACCTCTCCAGCATCATCTGTGACGCCGATCCTGGCACCGCCTTTACGGTTGATGTGGGCACAGCAGACAATCCCGATGGCTGGGGCGACGGCGTGGCGCTGACGACCGCGGGTAAGGTGGAGTTCTGTGCCGCCGCTCATACCATGCCCGCGTGGTTGGCTCAAACGCCGCTGGTCCCTGACTCGGGCAGTGGCAATGCCGAGGTGTTCGCCACCGTGGTGACCTCCACATCCCCCACGGCGGGCGTGAACGTGATCTTCGTCCTCGCTTACAAGCGCGGTCGCTAACGCTCCTTGGTCGGAGTGTGGAAAACGGGTTTTGCGGCTCTCCCGCCAAAGGGGCCGCGCTTTTTCTTTCCAGGCCATGACACAGCTCGAACTCTGCAATGTGGCACTTGCCCATCTAGGGCAGGCAAGGATTGCAGCTATCGGGGATGCCAACGCATCAGCTCGGGCTTGTGATCTGCATTATGAGCCTGTGCTTAAAGAGGTGCTTCGTTCTCACCGTTGGAACTTTGCGGTGAAACGCCACAATGCCAGCCTCGTGTGGATGGACTTGGATGGCTTCAGTGATGACAGTGGCGGCATCCAAGTGGATCAAGGCTCACCTCATGGCTTAGCCACAGGAGATCGCATCCACATTCGTAACAACACGTCCCAAAAAGGTCTGAATGGATCGTGGTCGGTCACGGTGGCGGACAGCACCGCCTTTATCCTGGATGAGGCGGTTTTTACCGAGACAGGTTTGACTGAAGATGGGGAATTTGTGAAGGTTCCGAAATTCGGTTGGTCCTATCAATTTGATTTGCCTGAGGACTGCCTGCGCGTGCTGGAGGTGAATGATTCCGAGGCTGGCGACTGGATCTCTGAAGAGTGGGTTGTCGAGGGTCGCAAGCTGCTCACGAATGCTTCGACGCTTCGGCTTGTTTACATCCGTGATCTCGAATCTGACGAGGCACTGACTGATTCTCTCTTTGCTCAAGCCTTCGCCCTCAAGCTGGCGGTGGCTCTTTCTGAAACCATTCGAGGCACTACGAACAAGACGAGCGACCTGCTGACAGCCTACCAAAATGTAACGGCACCACTGGCCCGTCGTGTGGATGCCAATGAAGGCCGTCGCCGCAAAGGCCTGCTCCCCTTCAACTCCTTAGCCCTGCGTGCTCGCCGTCATGGTGGGCCGTTCCGTCCCTAATCATGTCCACCGCGCACATTCATATCCCCAGCTTTAATGCGGGCGAAATCAGCCAGCTTATGGGCTCCCGCTTCGGTGTGGAGAAAGTTGCCTCTGGCTGTCGGCAGCTTCGCAACTTTGTGATCCATGCCCACGGCCCAACCTTCCGACGCCCTGGCATGGAGTTCATTGGCATGGCTGCCAGCAATGACACGCCATCCAATCTGCGTTCCTTCCAGTTCAGCTCTTCGACAGTTGCCATGCTGGAGCTTTCCGAGTTCGGTTTGCGAGTGTGGCAGAATGGGGCGCTGGTATCTCTGCTTCAGCCTGTATTCTTGCCTTACGGGGCGGATGACCTTCCTGATGTGCAGATGTGCCAAGTCAACGATGTGGTCTATCTCACGCATCCAGGTTATGAGCCTCGCAAGCTGATCCGGTATTCGGATAATGACTGGCGCATCCAGGTGATCGACTGGCGATTTCCTCCGTTGTTGGACGAGAATCCAGGGGATCAAGCATTGCCAGATAACTTCGATATCGTCAGCGATTATGACTGGCGGCCCTACGCTTGGAGGCAGAAGACTTTCATCCCCAGTAGTGGTATTGATCCCACAGTCACAATCGTGGGCACGCCGCCCCCTAACGACGGGGAAATGAAACGCTTGGTGGTTACTCGGTTGTTCATCGTTAATGGAGGTGGCGTGCCTCCTGGTCCATATCGATGGAGGCCTATCGTTGATGTGACTTGGTATGGATCATTGCCTACCATTCACCCCATCCCGGTCGTTACCCCATCTCCGCCAGGGGAGAGCGCTACGCAAACTTTCGCTTTCCACTACCAAGGGCCTTACTTTGAGGGCTCGTTTCGTATGGGCAATAATCCTGCCCGTATGTATTTGTCGGATTATCCGATTGCTACAGGTGCGGCTCCCGAGCCTGTCACTATCCCTGCCGGATCGTTTCGATATACTCTCAACTATCAAGCTCCTGGGCTGGATTCATTGCAACTGAACGCACCTGGAGCTACACGCATGGCCCTTGAATACCGGGAAACGCCAGGGTCTGGCGCATGGTCAGAGTATGCGACATTTGACCCGACCATCAGTCATAACATCCAAGTCACGGATGTGCTGGCTGTGGAAACAGAATTCCGGTGGGTGACAAACAGCTTTGATTACACATTGCCAGCGGGGCAAGACATCGCTCGCATTGAGGCTCTCAATAACCCCAGTCCTTTCCAGACCTCAATTCAGATCGACAACGAAACTGCTGGCTCAGGTCGGGAGCTCACGGCAAATCGACCTCTTTTCCGTCCGGGTCATGTAGGATCTTACTGGCAGCTGACTCACCGCCGCGAGAATGCCTTTGTCGAGATCGTGTCCACTTCTGCCCCGGTGGCGGCTACGGGTGTGCTGAGTATCCCCACCAATCCCACAGCCAATGCAACTGTCACGATTGGCAGCCGCACCTACACCTTTGTGGCAACGCCTACGCTGGCTGGTCACGTGGACATTGGAGCCAATGCGGGGGTCAGTGCTTCCAACCTCGCCGCCGCGATCAATGCAGGCGCAGGAGCGGGCACGGCTTACTTTGGCAGCACTGCGGCTCATGCCGATGTTACCGCGACCGTTTCAGGCACCGATGTAACCGTGACCGCTCGCAAGCCAGGCACCGGTGCGCATGCGGTCAATCTTACCATGACTGTGGTGGGTGGCTCATGGGATGATGTGTTCCTTCATGATGGCGTGGATGCTAACACCACGATCTCGGGGGCCAATACCTCGGGATTGCGCATCAATGGTGGCTGGGAAGTGTTCACCTATGGCTCGTGGGACAGCACTCTCTATCTTGAACGTCTGAATGCTGCCGGAGGCTGGGACTTCGTGCGCTCCTGGCGTTCCAAGATGGACCGCAATATCTCAGCCTCAGGCCAGACTGACGGAGACGAAACCTTGCGGTTGCGGATCATTGCCGGAACATCCTCAGAGACTTCGACGGCTGCCGCTCCTCGCTTCCTGCTTGAGGCATCGGATGCACGCATGAATGGGCTGGTAAAGATTACTGGCATCGGCACCCTGACACCGGAAGGGCTGAGTGTGAATGCCGCATGTGATGTCATCACGCCATTGCTTTCGACAGGCCCAACTTACGTGTGGACTGAGGGCGCATGGAGTCAGTATCAAGGATTTCCAAGTGCAGTTGCCATGCACCAGAACCGCCTGTGGTTTGCAGGCACGGCTAAGGCTCCAATGCGCATCTGGGGCAGTGTGAGCGGCGACATTGAGAACTTTCGCCGGACATCTCTGGATGATGGTTCTGCCTCCTGGACTCCGCTGGCCGATGAGTTGAACCCTATCCAGTGGATGATCTCCCAGGGGGCCGATATGGTCATCGGCACCGGCGGGGATGAATGGACAGTATCGGGCCAGGGCAAGGCCATCACGCCAACCAACTTTGACTTCCAGCGCCAGAGCCGATTTGGCAGCTCTTCAGTGGCGGCCATCATGGCTAATGAGGTGGTGGTGTTTGTGCAGCGCGGAGGCCGCAAGGTCCGGCGCATTTCCCAACGCTCCAACAACGAGCCGTGGACGACAGCGGATATGACGGTGCTGGCAGAACACATCTCCTTGGATGGGATCAAACAACTGGCCTTTGGTAGCAACCCTAACTCCATCCTCTGGGCGGTGACCAATAGCGGTAAGCTCCTGGGGATGACTTTGGAAGTTGAGCAAAATGTCTTTGGCTGGCACGTGCATGAGACGGATGGCGAGGTGGAATCCGTCGCGGTGATCTATGGCACCGTGGCCGATGAAGTCTGGCTGGCGGTGAAACGCGGCAGCATCCGCACCATCGAGCGGCTAGACCCTCGCGTCTTTGCTCGCGACTTCACCGACCATCAACGCATGATCTTTGCAGACTCCGCCGTGCGGTATGACGGCGAGCCAACAACATCTATCACTGGCCTGGACCATTTGAACGGCAAGACGGTAAGTATCTTGGCCGATGGCATCCAGTTGAGTGATCAGGTGGTATCTGGCGGCGCTTTGACGCTGTCTTCTCCAGCATCTGTGGTGGTGGTGGGCCTGCCATTCACCAGCACCTTGCAGCCTTGCCGCTTCGAGTTGCAGTCACAAAAGGGCTCAGCTCAAGGCATGCTCTGGCGCGTGTCGCGCATCGGCCTCTATGTGCATCAGAGCCAGGGCGGTAAGGTGGCCGAGCATCCATCCAGCACCTTCGAAGATCTACCTTACTCCGATAGCTCGCTTTATACCGGGGACTTGGACGCCCCGGTTGAATCCTCTGCCCGTCCTGGGACAGACGCCTTGGTGAAAACCTCCACACTCTTGCCGCTAACCATTGGCAGCATGCTTCTCAAACTCGACCTTTATGGAGACTGAACAGCCCTTCTTTATCCTTGGACTCCCCCGCACCCGCACCGCATGGCTTTCCACCGTGCTGAGCATGTGTGGTCGTCCATGTTATCACGAGGGCATGCGTGGCTTTGCCTCATTTGAGGACTATGCCCAGAATCGCGAGGTGCCGGGAGATGCTGACCCAACCTTGATCTATTGGACGGCCCGACTGCTGGAGCAATGGCCGGATGCGCGGTTCGTGGTGGTATCCCGAAACGGTGAAGACGCGCTACGAGATCTTATTGCGGCCTCGCCCCCTGAACTGGAGCAAAGCCTAAAGGAGGGGTGGGCGTCTTGCATGTTGGCCTTCTCCATGACCCGGGATCTGTTGAGAGGAAATCCAAACGCTATGTTCTTGGAGTTCGCCGATCTAACCGACAATGCTCTGATTTCTGAGTTGGTGGCGCATTGTGGCGGCGCGATTCCTTCACCGTCCGCTCTATCCCACTGGCAGCGAATGCGGGTGACATCGCACATTGCCATTGAGGGGATGATGGATTCTCCTCGGGCGCTTGCCCCTCCAAGTCAGAGGGTTAGGGCCGCTGACATCTGCGATGTGACGGGCCTTGAAGCTGTGATGTATGATCGCCAGGACTTTGAAATGGTGTCCTACTGGTGGCGTATGCATTCAGGGTCTGCATTCCATGAGGCATCGCTCCCCCCGCTTGGAGTGATAGTGAAGCTCAATGGAGAACCCGCTGCTGCTCTGTGGTGCTACGAGAGCTTTGGTGTGTCTGTGGCTGAGCTGACTTTCCCTGTGACACGTCCTGGCTTATCGGTGAAGGATGCCCGCCGGGCGCTCATTTATGCGGTTTCCTGCCTCGTGGCTGTCGCCGGGAAGGGCCACGAACCGGAGGCGACTTTCACCACTTTCAAGGTTTTGGCTCCGCAGGGGCTAGCTCGCTTCCTTGTTCGCATGGGGTTCAAGCCAATGCTGACAGAACGGAAACCTATGATCCTCACTCTCTGATATGGCTTCACTCGTTGTTTCTGCAATTGTTGCCGTTGTCGGCGCGGCTGTCTCCGCCTACGGCTCTTATCAATCTGGTAAGACTCAAGCAGCCATTGCCAACGCTAACGCCAAAGAGCAGGAGCGGCAGGCGGCCAACAATCTGAATGTGCTCAATGCACAGTCGCAGATGCAGGCTGCAGAAGCTGATGTGAATTTCAAGCTCAGGCAAAGCGAGGCGAACGCTCGCAAGCGCAACGCTGAACAGCTCGAACAACAAAATCTCCAGCAAGACGCAATCAACCGGGCGAATTTGGACAAGCGACGGCAGGAGTTTGCGGCCATGCAGGCCGAACAGCGAGTTGCCTTGGCTGACAGCGGCGTTCTTGAGGCCAGCGGCACGCCCTTGGACCTGCTCGCAGAAACCGCGACGAAGATCCAACAGGATCGCGATGAGCAGCACCTTGCCAATGAGCAGAAGCGCCGGACTTTATTCAGTGAGGCTGATATGGAGCGTCTTGGCGGTGAACTGGCTTTGCAGGGTGCCACGATGGACCGCAATCTAGGACTGACACAGGCCGCGCTTACTGCCTTCACTGGACAAGCTGAATACAACTCCGGCATGCGCCGAGCTGAGATTACCCGCCTAACAGGCCGTGCAGCCAAGCAAGCCGCAAACTATCAAGCCGCGAGCACTCTGATTTCCAGCCTTGGCTCGACAGGAATGACCGTCGCTTCAAGCTAATATGCCCCTCGTTCCCATTCTCCCACCGTCCACAGCTCCCTTGGCGGATGCTCCTGCTACGATCTTTGATCGGGAGCGCAGACCGACCATGGACAGCCGCAACGTGCAGCAAGCGATGTTGCGCTTCAATGAGGCGTCCAAGATGCCGCTGATGGACCCGCAAGCCATGGCTGCACCTTATGAAGCACTTGGCAGCGTGGGGCGGGCTTTGACACAGACGGGCAGCCTGGGAATGACGCTGGCTATCAAGAAGCAAGAGGCCACCGATAAACGGCTGATCAACACGGCTCAATCAGCCATGGATCAGGCCGCCATCGACTTCAAAGCCTGGCAGGCTCAGAATCCCAATGCTCCGGAATCATGGACCTCTGAAGCTCAGCGCCGGGCCCAGGAGACGCTCAAGCCTTACCTTGGCATGAAGGAGATGAGTGAGGCCGCCAAAGCAGACCTGAAGCTGATCGGTGATGTGTGGCAGAAGCAGTTTGTCAGCGGCACGGATTTAGCCGCGACAAAACAGACATTCGGGCTCGCTAAGCAGTCCTATCTAAACCGCGCCAATACAGCCTACATCAAAGGCAATCGCGGCGAAGGTGATGCCACACTAAACGAGGCTGTCTCAGGTGGTTATCTGGCCCTGCCGGAAGCCGAAGCTCACCGGATGGATGGGCAGGTGCAGGCAACATCCGTGCAGCTTGAGCAGCTTCGAGCCGAGTCTGACAGGCTCCTGGCTATGCAGGATGTCAACGGGGCGAGGAAGCTTTGGCAGAACGCGCAAGTCCCCACCGACATCACACAGCCCAAGTTCGAGGCAGCTCGCAAGAATGCTCTCACTGATATCCAGTATCGGCATGCCGTGGGTGAGGATCTTCGAGCTGTATCGTTCCTTGCTGATACTGACCCTACCAAGGGAGTTACTGACCTTGAGGATCCGTGGAAGTTTCCCAATCTCAACCCAGCTCAGCGAGCCAATGAGCTTTCCAAGATGCGCGTCGCCCGCGAAGCTGCCGCGCAAGACGAAGTGATCGCGGCCAAGCGCGCGATTGACCTGCTGCCCGCCGATAAGATCGGGAGCGCCACTGTGGACGGTCTGGGAATCAACCTCAAGCAGGCAACGCCATGGCATCGTGCAATGATCGAAGACAGCATCAAGGCCAAGCAAGGTAAGGTGAACTATGAAGAGCGCTTCCTTGTGCTTTCGGCTGCCGCTGGTGGCTTTCAGTCATCGGGCGATATGGATAAGGATATGATCGCGGCTGCACGCATTGAACTGGCAGCAGAGAGCTTACCCACCGCCTACCGCGACAAGGTGATGCAACGCCTGAAGGATGCGCAGGGCGGCACGGGTGAAGCGGCTATTACTGGCCCGGCCATCGCTGAGGCGACTCGCCTTGCTTTTGAGGGGAACGCTTTCGCGGAAGTGAACAAGCCTGTCCAAGTTGATGGCGTGAACGTGGTGAGAGATCCGCAGAAGATCGGTAAAACAGAAACCGAGACGCAAAGCCTGTTCGGCATCGATCTACTCTGGCCAGATAAAGGCGGTGCCGAAGTGAAGGAAAACGATGGCAACCCGGTGGTGGTGAAAGAGGTGGACCCTCTCGCCAAAGCCGCGAGCAAAGACAAGCTGGAAGCCGCCATCAAGCAGCTCGAAAAGGAAGCCAAGATGCCGAAGAACAAGGAGTGGACGCCTGAGGATGCCCGGCAACGCATGTTTCAAATCATGTTAGAAAACGGGGCTACCATCTCCCCTCAAGACATCGACTCTCAACCGACTAACCCCCTGTTGCCAGCGCCAGGAGCTAGAGAAAAGGCAGTAAACCTTGAAGACAAAATTAAGTCATATGGTTATTAAAGAAGGAGACGCGCGCGAAGTGTTCGACCGATTTGACGAGGCAGACGAAACGCTCAAGCCTCGACTTGCCAAGTTCCTAGCGGGCTACCGGGATCAACAAGCGAACGCCGGAAAACCGCTATGGCCATCGGTTGTCGAACGCGAGAAGCAAGAACGCACGCGGTTGTGGTCTATCTTTGAAGATCCGACGGTTCTTAATAAGGAAAATGGACTCTTTGAGATGGCTGAACGTGCAGTGCCCGGTTCATCGGAAGCAATGCGCCTTCGAGAGGCGAATGTTGCATTTCTGGCGCGTCGTTATCAGCGACCAGTGCAAGAGATCCGCGATGGATATGACCGCTACTCGCTTGATTATGGCTATCGGCACTGGAATGAAGCCGTGCACCTGGACAACAAGCTGTTCTTTGAAAAAGCCAAGGTGGAAGTGGCGAAGGAAAAGTCTGCACATGAGCTTGTTTTTGGCGCGGGGGAAAGTGACGGGCTGATTGGCACAGCCTATACGGCCGCACTCATGGGAGAACGTCGCAGCTCCAGAGGCAAGACTGAAGACAAGAACAGTTTCCAAAGGTGGTTAGAAGCCGCTCGCAAGCATCCGGGTTATGACTCCAGCCGGGAGGGTGATTATTGGGAAGCCTGGAATAAAACGCGTGAAAAGGTAGAGTCTGAGATGGGGGACAACGGCCCAACCATCAGGAACGCTGTGAAGATGTTGCAGCAGCAAATGGGCACTGCCGACACACAGGAAACGAATGCCGCGACATGGTTGCATCCTGAGCGGTATTTGGCCGGGCTCGCCGCCAATGATCCTAAAGCCTACCGCCATGCGAAACACCTCATTATCGAGTTGGCAAAGCGAGCACCCAAAGACGACAAGAGCGGCATTCTTGGATGGTTGCAGAAGGCGGGGGAAAGCGCTGGAAGAGGGATTTCAAATGTCGTGGATGGTGCTTTTGAAGGCACCCAAAGCGCAGGTGCAACCATTGCTGATGTGGTGGGTAATACCGAGGATGCAAATTACATCCGCGCCAGGGTTCGAGTCGAAAGGGATCTGCGAGCAATTGCCAGAGGTATCATTGATCCAGCTGAGCCAAGAGACTTCATTGATACGACTCTATTCGGACTTATGGAGTCGAGCCCTACTATGGTGGCTTCTGTCCATCCAGCGGGACGCGTGCTCTTGGCGTCCAGCTATGGAGCTGACGCTGTGGGGGATTTTGATGATAACGGCTGGACAGGTGTCGGCGCTGAATCGGCGGCTTTGTCCATTGGCGTTTTCTCCGCCGCTGTTGAATCTGCCAGTGAGTTCCTGGGTAAAGTCCCTGGCGTCTCTCATGCTTTGGCGTCTGTTGGCGCGAAGCCGGGGAGCAAATGGGTTACGCAGTGGCTCATGCAATCGCTTGGCCGCGCTCCTATCGAGATCGGCGAGGAAGCATTGCAAGACATGGCGGCTCCAGCGGTGCAATCAATACTCTCGGCTTTTGATGCCGTGCCAGCACGTTCACAGTCCTTTTCTGAAGAGTGGCAGACTTGGAAAAAAGAGGCGCTGCCTGAAGTGGCTTTGATTTCTCTGCCGTTGGCCTTGCTGGGGGCGGGCATCTCCTCACGTCGTGAGATTGGACAAGCCAAAGTGGATGCACTAACCCGCGATAAAGCAGAACTGGCGCGTGTGTTTGGTGAAGATGCCGCTGTGCAGATTGCCGCCGAACCTGACGGGCAACGCCGCATTTCCATGATGCGTGAAACCTGGGACAGCCAGACGAAAGAAGAGCGACTGCAGAGGCTCCAACTTCAAGGCGAAATCCAGGCGTTGCAACAGCAACAGGAAGCAGCCGCACAAGCTGAAGCCTCGGCATATACCATTGACGTTTTCCGCACCGGGCAAGGCTGGCAAGTGCGCCAGGGTGATGGCACCACAATCAATGTGGACAGTGCCGAAGCCGCTCGCCGAATCCGCGAAGGGTTAAAGCAAGTGGCCACACAAGAGGAGGCTGAAGCGCTCGTGTCGGTGGTGGATGACTGGCATGCATCTGCGCCTATCAATACCGACCGAAGCACAACCTTCACTGGTGAAGTGGCGTTATCGGATGGGAATAGCATTCGGTTCCAGCGAGGTGGACAAATCACCCGTGAAATCACCGATGCTGCCAGCTTGGCGAACCTGCGAGCTGAAGCGGCTCTGGAAGCTGCTGCCAGCGGGAACGCTGAGATCGATGTCCTGGTGAACGGAATCAATGAAGTGTTCGTGGATCGAGTTGGGGAAGCGGTTCAAGGCGTTGTCCAGCGCCTACAAATCAACCAGAGCGCGGCACCGCAGGTGATGACCTTCCTGCATGAGCAGCTTGAAGCCACATGGCGGACGGGTATGCAGACAGGTGTGTTGGATATGGACATGAGCCAGAGAGCCGCGCGCGCTTTGGTTCCAGTTCTCGACCCACGCCGGGCAAAAGGAGCGGATGAGAAGGCACTGTATGAGCGTGTTCACAAGATCGCCAGCGGGAACGGGGACGCTGTGGAGGTGCGGGAAACGCTGGTTGAATTGGCCGTCCGCGATGTTCTGGAACGTGATCGCAATGGACGCCGCACAGGCCTACGAGCTGGGAGTATTACCCGTGCTCTGGATGCGGCGATTCTCAATGCTGCCAACGCTCAAGACGCGCGCGCCTTTTCCAAGATTCGTGCATTCTTGCGCGCGGTTGGGGCTTGGCTGCGCGGCGTCATGGGCACAGTGCGCACACTGAAGCAGGCGAAGGATGCCGGAAAGCTGGGTGAAGATTGGGAAAGCTATGTCAACAAGCTGCTCGGCATTGAGGAACAGGTGAAATATGATCGTGAGTTGGCCGCAGAGCTTGAGGCCATCGCAGACCAGGACAGCATGACAGCCAGGATGCCGACTGCTGAGGAGATTGAGAGCGGAATGGCTTTTTCTCTTCGCGACGCCTCATATCTCCAAGTGCGCGAGAGCGTCTTTGGCCGGGCAGAGCCAATGGGCGAGGGCAAGGTTACTGTGATGCCAGACGGCGCGCAGATGATCGGCCCGATGTCGTTCAGCATTCGTGCTTTTCACGCTTCTCCCAATAAAGTTGATCGTTTTTCAATGGCCAAAATCGGCTCTGGGGAAGGCGCTCAAGTTTACGGATGGGGATTGTATTTTGCTGAGAACCCAGCCGTATCGGGCCGCGGCGGCTTTTACGATCAACAATTTACTCGGCAAACAGGCGTTCCTCCAAATATCTACACCGTCGAACTCCTCCCGGATGCATCCGAGTTTCTGGATTTCGGTAAGCCGCTGAACAAACAATCTCCACAGGTTCAAGCCGCTCTACTTTCGGTTATTGAACCGCATCTGGCCTCCAAACGACTGACACGGTTGCTGCCAGACATCATGGCTAAGCGCTGGCTGGACGCTTACAATTTCTTCCCAGGCGAGACCGCCCAAGAAGTTTCACAGCGTCTCTTAACGGCGGGCATTCCCGGTATCCGCTACCTCGACGGCATGAGCCGAGGGGAAAAAGACGGCACTTCCAACTACGTCATTTTTGACGAATCTTTGGTGAAGATCCTCGAAGAGAATGGGCGTCGTGTGGACAGTGGGATGTCATTCTCTCTCCGCGCTACAGAGATGGGCCGTCAGCTCGTGGCGGATATGAAGGTCTGGCAGCACGGCATTCCACAAGAGGAGATTGAAAAGAACCCCATGAAAGCCGGGAAGAAGGCAGAGAAGCTCCGCGCCAAAGCTGCGACCGAAAAGCTGTTCGCGATGCCGGGGGCTGAAGATGAGTATCAGGCCTATATTCAGCAGATGAAAGCCCGTGGAGGTGGCGTGGATGAGGGCGAGGTAGCCGAGGATTACGACTTCTCAAGATCTGACTTTGCCAAGGCTCTCATGGAGCGGGTGATGTTGGAAGATGCCTTAAAGGGGGCGAGCTTCAGTTTGTCGCCCATGCCCCCCAGCCTCCGCTTGCTTGACAGCGGTAACCTAAATGATAGCCTAACGAGCGATGAAGTCAGAAATCCAGCCAGCATCTTCCTCAAACTCTCCGAAGTGGACGCCGGAGCAGTTGAGTCGCGCTCGAGCACAGATGAGAAACAACGTGGGAAGTCTGGGAGAGGCGTCATCAGTCATTCCCGATTCGTGGCGTGGGCACGTGAAAATGGGCGGGAAATTGACCCAGCCAGTTTCTCAGGCCTGACAGCAGAGCAAGTGGATGTGAAGGCAGGCGGTGAACACATCGCTTACCTTAATGAGGACAGTCAGCGCATGGTGAAGCTGACCAAGCCAGGAATGCACGGCTTCTACGCCGATGATGCCGGGCGTTACATCCAGCGGTGGGCACTCTCTAACCGTCGTCTTGGTGATGAGGTCACCATTGAGGGCGTTGTGAAACTCCCTGGCGATGACGAATACCGGACAGTTATTTCCCAGCCGTTTATTATTGGCGATGAACCAGGGCCGGGCGTGGCTGCGGGTTACCTGAAATCAAAGGGCTACTTCGAATATGAAGGTTCCTGGGTGCATCCCATTCTTGGGGTGACAATTCGGGACGTGAACACCGAAGGTAACGCTCTGGTGGATACGCAAGGTGAACTTCATCCCATCGACTGGATCTTAGAAGTCACATCACCTGCCGACCTTGCCAAAGTCCAAGAGGCCAGCGGTCAGGGCCGGAAGAGTGCTTTCAGCCTTTCCTCCGGCGCTCGTCTCGCAGAGGTGCAGGACCGCATTGATAAGCACCTTGCCAAAGATCCCGATGCCCGGCGTAAGATTGGACTGGAAGCCAAGCAACGTCTTCAGGCTTTGCGCGAACGCTGGGAAACAGAGAGATGGACATGGAAGGGTGATCGCATCCGGCCAATCGTGGAGAAGCGCAGCCCCAAAAGCTTGGACGATGAGCAGGCAGTCAGGCAGGCCTTGCGCCGGGTTGAACTGACAGACGCCGGGATGCTGACGCTATCACCTGAAGCTTTAGCGCTTTACCATGCGGGACTAGATACCCTTGAGAAGCATCCGCTCGTGTTTGCCATGCTGCACGATCACGGGCGCCTCATGTCCAAATCGACTGCTCTTCAGAAAGGTAAGGACATCGGCGGCGACTACGATGGCGCTGTGTGGGTCCCGCCTTCATGGTATGTCTCCGGCGCTGGCATCATGCCAGATGTGATGGCTCAAAATCTCTATGAGCAGGGATTGATTACAGAGCCTTCCACCGATGCTCTTTGGAGGGCCTTGGATGGTGTCATTAAAGCCCACCGCAGCAATGTCGCTGATTTCGAAAAGGCCGCGGCTGATGTGCGCGCAGTCGAAGCGCGAGCCATTGAACAGGCTCGGGAAGAAGCACAGGCTTGGCGTGACGAACAGGGAGCCATGCAGGCCAAGGATTGGAGCCCGCGGGCTTCACTTGTGCGGGACATGCAAACCCTGGATGCCATGCTTTCTGTGCTTCCACCTGAAGTTCGCGGGAAGGTTGGGGGTTTTGTGCGGCTGGCTCAACTCGGCTCTGAGAAAAGCAGGCTGGAAGAGATTCAGCGGCGTGTGGAACGTTTGGATATCCTTCTTGAAAAGCACCTGCAAAAGGAACTGAGGGAGCAAATCAAAGGACTCTTCGAAAGAGCGCGGCCTGACATGAAGGCAGGTAAGAAGCCAAAGGGCAACATGACGCCCGAAGCTCATAGGCTGGCTGCCATGGCAGAAGCTTACTCCAAGGTGCCAGAGGCCGAGATGGACGGGGAGCGGAAGAAGATCGGCGATGCCGCTTTAGAGCCGACCGCCAATCTTGCAGACCTCGCCGAACGTTCGCAGGTGCTGGAGTTGTTTGGCGGCATGGATAAGCAGAATGCAGCGGCTCTCAACTCTGCGGCAGAGTGGCTTTCCAGTGTTGTAAAAGACGGCAAAAATGCTTGGCGACTCCTCAATGAAACGCGGCGTCTCGACTGGCAGGCTTCATCCATCTCCTTGAAATCCGATACTGGTAAAGGTGGTGGAATTGCAGAATTGCAGAAGGGTATTGCCGACGAGAAAACGCTGAACCGCGAGGCGGGCGGCTGGGGGTATGAGCTTATCAGCTTCGAGCAGTTGGTTCACAGCCTTTTCGGCCCTGATTCCGAAGTAGGAAACCGCTTAGTTGCTTGGGCGCGTGCATCCACCTATCAGCGCACGGATGCCATTCGAGCGAAGCGGCAGGCATGGCAGTCCGCAATGATGGACATTTGGAAAGGCAAATCATGGGGCGAGATCCAGGAAGCGCTATGGGATCACTCCCAGGTGGATTCATCGGCGGCCATGACGGTTAGCCATATGGCGGGCCGAAAGGAATCAAAGGTGAAGGTGCCAATGGAAATCGCCTTGCGAGTGGTGGCAGATCCAGATCAAGCGAAGGCTCTCGGATTCTCGGACATCGAGGCGATGGAGCTGGAAATACTGATTGAGGAAAACGACGCCAAGCCGGATAAGAACCAGGTCGAGAGCTTGGAAATCACTCGGCTGTCTCCAGGCACTCCAACGGCGGTTCCGCTGTCACAGCTCCAAGCGGTCAATTTGACCATGCTGGCACGCCAACGGAACTACCAGGAGACTCTGACTTATCACGGCTGGACACCTGAAGTCATTGATGAGATTGAAGGCAAGCTGACCAATGAAGCCAAGGCCATCCGTGATTGGCTGGCGGTGCAATACCGCGACGGTTATGCTTCCATCAATGCTGTGTTTCAGCGGATGTTTGGCGCCCCTCTGCCGCAGATTGATCGTTATTCCCCCGGCACCTTCGAGGGAATGCTACCCGGGATGGATATGACGCCTGAAGGTGGCTTTGGTTCCATGGGTATCGGTGGGCTATCCCCATCAGCTATCAAGACGCGGCGGGTTCACCGTGCGCCACCACGCCTAGCTGATGCATTGGTTACCTATTGGCAGCATGAGGGCACCATGGAGCACTTCAAGGCCTTCGCTGAGTTTGTGCGGGAGGCTCGGAATGTGACGCTCTCGCCTGAGGTAAGAGCATCGGTTAAAGAGAAGGGTGGCGAGGCGGCTTTAACTGCCTTGCAAACCTGGATCACAGTATTCGAGAATGATGGTATTCGCCGGAGTGCAGCCCTGGGCAATCTGGAGAAGTTCAGTTCTCGCCTTCAGAATGTCGTCTCTATTGGAGCCCTGGCCTGGAACGTCGGCACCATGGCAAAGCAGAGCCTCGCCGTCCTCGGAGCCTCGTATGAAATGCCAGCTCTGGCCTATGCCAAAGGGTTCAAGCGCCTCATGTCCGGCAAGCTGGAGTTCGGCGACATGCTTCGAAGTGACATCATCCGCAGGCGGGTGGAGGCCGGGGCCTCTCCGGAGTTGCGGCAGGTAATGGCCGGCATGATGGGTGAACACCCCGGGAAGCTGACACGGTGGCCGCGTTGGGCTCTTCAGCAGGGCATGGATAAACTGGGCAGTACAGATGCTTTCTTCACTGCGGCTTCGGCGGCTATCTATCACGACTACGTTTTGAACGAAGCACGGAAGTCAGGCTTAAATGAAACCATGGCACGATCTGAGGCCATGAAGAAGACTGAGGCCATGGTAGCACGCACAGCCCAGCCAGTTGAACTGATGGACCGAAGCCTTTACGAAGCGAAGGCTGCTGCCAATCCGAATCAGCGCTGGCTTTTCATGTTTGCCAGTGAAGCACGCCAGAAGGCTGCCATCTATGGCCTATCTCTTGGCAGGATCGTGAAGGGCAAGGGCACGAAGGCTGATTGGCGAGTCATGTTGATTTCTCATGTGGTCGCTCCCTTGATGCTTCAGACAATCACCAACATGATCGCGGATTGGCGGAATGATGATGATGACGAGCTGTTTGATGCGGAGAGTTGGGGGCCTGCTCGTTACGTCAAGGCCATGCTGATGGGGCCTTTGTCCGGCGTGCCTCTGCTGTCCGGCGCGGTCAATGGGATACTCTCTGCAGCCACGGGACAACCATCATGGGACAGTGATCCATCGAATCCTATCGGTGAACTGATTTCAAAGACGATCAGCACAACCCGAAGCGCGTTCAAAGAGAATGAACAGGAGCCTATCGAGAAGGGAATCAATGCGACGAAGGCCGCCCTCAATGTCGTGGCTGCTGTATCCGCTCTCCATCCAACAGGCCAGTCATTGGGCTGGCTTGGGGGCGCGGCAAACGTTGTGGACCAAGTTCTAGATTGGGCTGACAACCTTGGCGGGAAAGATCGGGATTAAGCCCCACCGTGCCGCTTTAGGAATTCAGGTGAAGCGCCTGGGAGGATCGGCCCTCCTTGGCGCTTCTGATTCCATGGCAGTTTGGCTTCAGCTTTCTTGTGTCGGGCTCTCCACCAGCAACTTGCGAGTATCGCACCAGCCAACATCCCTAGAGAGAAAAGATAATACCGATCTCCAGCAATGACTTCAACATTGTGATCAAGGATTGCATCAACTCTTATACCGAAAAGATCGACAAGGAGTTGCGTAACAATCGCGCCAAGAAGAGCGCCTAGCAGAGGTGCCAGCAATTTCATGCCGGAAGTGTAGCACGGGTGTCAATGGGAGTATTTGGCAGGGGTTGTGTTATAAACCGCCGATTCCAGTCAATTAAAGAATCGTTCAGGATCAACGGCTTGTGCAAGTCTGCCGGATTCGGCTCAATTTAGACTTCCGCTTGGCACAACGGTAGTTCTGCAATGCAGAGAGATTCCCTTGCAAAACGAAGTTGAAACTTCACGCGTCAATCACCATCATGTTCGCATGAACAAACAACAGTCATACCACTACTCTTAGGAACACCATCTTAATTGCATATTTTACTATGCATGAAGAAAAGGTTCGCCCTAAATAGGGCGATGACCGCTCCCGCCAATTACATCGATGCCAAGCAATATTTCTATTATGCAGCTGAAGGACCAGTCACAGCCACAATGCTCGCTGATTCCCTTTTAGGCCTAGACGGTATTGTTCGAAATGCGGCAAAGGCCTTGGCAGCAAGCGCGAACATCACACTAAAAGATGCTGAGCTGATTATCGAGAACATTGAGCTTGGGAGTTATAAGGACTGTTATGTCGTCCGACTGTTTTTTGGCAAAGGGCGGGAAATGGAGAAGAATATTGAAGCGTTTCGTAAAGCTTTAGGTCTGAAAGATATGGCTAATCTGAAAACATATTTGGGAATCTTCATTGGGGCCACCGTCCTGTGGGGAGCCTATGAGTTGTTCAAGCCGAAGGACGAAACAAAAGACACTATTCACATTCATTTTGAAAACAGCTTTAACAATTGGGCTCCGCAGGTGAACATGAAGCCTGAAGAGCTTAAGGAAGTCATTATTAGAGCGACGAAAAACAAAGAGGAACTCAAGAAGGACATCATCAAGGTGCTGCATCCAGATGGTAATGAATCCACTGGTTCAATCCAAATTGGCGATGAGGAAGCTATTGTGATTCCAAAAGAAGTGCTCGCTGTTGTTCCGACAAAGTATGAGAAAGTTCAGGAGCCAGAGCAGGAAAGAAAGCTTCAGAAACGCCAGATCATTGTTCGTGCGACGGATTTAGACAGTACGAAAAACGGATGGGCAGCCATCGTTCCAGAGATCAATGAAAAGAGGTTTCCTCTCATCTTGGATGAAACAGTTCAGGCCACGGAAGTCCCTTGGGGGAAACTATTCTGGGCACAGATCGAAGTCGAAGAGAAGAAGCTCAAGTCTGGCGATATTGTGCCAATTCGTTATCATCTGAGGAAAGTTCTCCATAAAGAAAACCAGCCGGAATAGTTAGGCTTGGCCATTGATGGCTGAAGGGCGATATTTAGTCCAATGACACCCGTCGAACTCGCCGCACAACTCTACGATGATGTGGCTGATTTCCGGCGACATCTGGAGGCGCATCTGCTGCACGGCTACGTGCATTCCACCCCCGCAGGTTTTGTAATGGCACGGCCAGTATGTTCCACCGCGCCTGCTGAGATCATTGATCCCTGGCATGTCTTCCCGCGTGAGGAGTGTGATGCGTGGTGGATCTGGCTGGCGGCTGGGGATTTGGGATCGCTCATGCACCTGTTTCCATATGAGCTGCCCCTGATTGGATGGCAGCGCTACTGGAAGGGCCGCCCCTCAGTGAAGTTCTATTCCATGGAGGCTGTGAAAAAGCGCTTGAGTTTTTAAAGCGAGGTCAACAGAGGGGCTTATATGGAGATCGGCCCTAACTTTCTATCTGTCCAGACAGCCGCCGATGGCTCGCAGTGGACCGCGTTCCCATCTTACCGATGCGGCAGCCTTTCGATCTTGAATAACTCAGGTGCAGATGTGCATCTGAAACGTGCTGGCGAGGATACAGCAAGCCGTGTGCTACTGCTCAAGGATGGGCAGGCCTGGATGTGCAAGGTGACCAATGCTCAAGAGATCCAAGTGCGCCGGGTTGATGAATCCAACACGCAAGTAACTCTTCACGCGGAGGCCGAATGATATGGGAAGCCCTCCTGAACCTAAGGGGCCGTCCCCGACGCAAATCAAGCTGGAAAAGGCTCAGCTCAATCTGGTGAATCAACAACTCGCTGACATGGAACGCCAGCGCCTGATGCCGACTCCAGAAGCGCCTAAGCCTTTACCAAAGTTGAACCCAGCAATCACTCAATCCTCACAGGATCAAGAACAGGCTTCCATTGAAGCACGAAGGCAATCCCTGAAACGCACAGCGCCAGCACGATCCACCATCTTTGCCGGAGAAACAGGGGCCAAGATTGGAGGGGCTAAAACACTGCTCGGATGACAGGCGAACAACCAGAGCTTGGAAAGAAGCTTCTTGAGCGTTATGAGGCGCTCAAGGCTTTACGTGCCCCTTGGGAAACCCTGTGGGATGAGATCGCGAAATACATCATGCCGCGCCGCTCGCCCGGCTTGAATGGCAATGTCTCAAGCCCAAGCACTTCGAGCAATGACGTGCTCTTCGATATCACGGCGGTGCAGTCCAATATGACCTTGGCGAATGGGCAGCTTGCGTGGATGTCTCCCATGGAAACGCCATGGTTTGCCTTTGAGCCTCGCGCCTCTGATGATGAGGCCAAGCGTTGGCTTGCAAAGTCCACCTCGGCGGCCCGCGAGGAGTTAGCCAACTCCAACTTCTACACCGCTGTTCACGAGTTCTACTTAGATCGTGGCGGCTTTGGCACGGCTTGCCTGTATGTCGAGCCGGGGAAGAAGAAGACGCTGAACGCCCAAGTGTGGCCCGTGGGCTCCTTTGTCCTCGATGAAGATGACGAGGGCACTGTGGATACGGTGATGCGCTGCTTTAAGCTGACTGCACGGCAAGCCATTCAAAAGTTTGGTGAGGATAAGGTGAGCAAGAAGGTGCGAGAGCTGGCTGAAAAGGGCGGGGCAAAAGCTCACGAGCGGCATGAATACATCCATGCCATCTACCCGCGTGCAGACGCTGAGCGTGACAAGGCAAAGATCGACGATAAGAACATGCCTATCGCTTCTGTCTATTTCGAAAAAGACGGCTACCATGTGTGCAAGGTATCCGGTTATGAAGAGATGCCTGTCTTTGTGTCTCGCTATCTGGAGTGGGGCAGCGCCACGGGCTGGCTGTATGGTTGGGCTCCTGGCTTTTCAGCATTACCTGAAGCACGCCAGCTCAACTTCCTTCAGCAGATGATGGATGCCTTGGCGGAGAAGATGGCTTTCCCCCCGGTGCTGGCTCCCGAGGAGTTAGAAGGTGAGATCGACGGTAACGCCATGGGCGTGACTTACTTCTCCAAGGATTTGGTATCACATCTACCCAAGGAGTGGATGACCCAGGGGCGCTATGACATCGGCCTACAGCGCATCCAAGAGCGCCAGCGGGCCATCAAGGAGGCCTTCCATGTGGACCTCTTTCAAATGTTTGCCCAGCTCACCAAGCAGATGACGGCGCGTGAGGTGGCTGAGCGGAGTCAGGAGAAGCTGATTCAGTTCAGCCCCACCTTCAGCCGCCTAACCACCGAGCTTTTTAACCCTCTGCTTGAGCGCATCTTTGGAATCATCCTGCGGGGTGGTCAACTTGGGACGCCACCACAGTCTCTGCTGATCCCCGTCAATGAGACTCAAGCGTTCATCTCACCGCCCAAGGTGCGGTATTCCTCACGAATCGCTCTGGCTCTTGCCTCGCTCCCATCCATTGGTTATGCCCGAACAGTGGAGCGTTTGACGGCATTGGTTCAAGTGGCTCCCCATGTTCTGGATAACTTCGACCTGGACAGGGCTGAGCGCCAAGCCGCGCTCGCCGATGGCATGGATGCGGATTGCCTAGTGCCTGAAGCCGACGTGAAAAAGACACGGCAAGAACGCGCTGATCAGGCCGCGCAACAACAGCAGATGATGCAAGCTGCAGCCGCTGCCGATGCTGCCGCCAAGGTGGGGAAAATCCCCTCAGACTCTCCCGTGGGTAAGCAACTCGAACAAGTCATGACTGTCGCCTGATGAGTGATCAAAAACAAGATGAGCTGGCCAAGTGCTATGCACGTGTCTTCCTCGGCGATGAGGACGGTAAGCGCGTGCTGGAGGATCTACTCGCGAAGTTCCCACCGGATGGCATGCGCTTCGATTTCGCCAGTCCTGATTCACTCAAGGCAGCCATCAAAGACGGCCAAAGGTCAGTGACAACTGAACTCCAAACCGCCGTCCGGCTCGGCGCAAAACTCGCTGGAATCCAATATCCATGAACTACGATCATCCCACCATCAAGATCGAGGAACCTGCACCAGGTTACCTTGTGATCACAGGCCACAACCCCAAGCCCTTCTTCGTTGCGGATGTGGGCCATTTCGTGCCTGCTGAAAACTGTATCATTCCGCGTGAGATTCCATCGGATCTGCTGCGAGCTATCGCGGATGCACGGGATGGCCAGACATCCACCCCGCCTGTCACATTCACCAAGCCTGATGGCGATGAACTCGGGAAGAAGGAGGGTGAAGATAAAGGCGATAACGGCTCGCCCACTCTGCTTGAGCGCGTGCTGAACGTGCTGGCTGAAGGCAACATCCAAGCGGGTAAGTTGGCTGAACGCCTGGGCGTAACCGTCGATGAGATCAAGGCTCTGGATGGCACCTCTCAGGATTTCCATATTGCCCACGCTGGTTGGGTGAAACTCGGGAAGAAGGAGGGTGAAGCGTAATGAAATCCCGACTTCCTTTTCTTTTCGCTCCTGAAGGTGATGGCGCGGGTGGTGGCGCGGGTGCCGCTACTCTCCTCGGCGAAGGTCAGCAACAGCAGCAGCAACCTCCCGCTGGTGGTGGCGAGTCCTGGTCATGGGCCAAGGAAGACGGCACACTGAATCAAGGCTGGCAGGATAAGCTTGGCGATGGACTCAAAGGCAACAGCAGCCTCGCGACCATCCAAAGCCTGCCGGACCTCGCCAATGCGTATGTGTCAACCAAGGCTCTTGTTGGCAAAAAGCTGGAGATGCCGGGGGAAGGTGCAAAGCCTGAAGACATCGCCAACTGGCGTAAGGTTGTGGGCGCTCCTGAGAAACCAGAGGGCTACCGTGGTGAAGCCAAGAACCTCAAGCCTGAAGGCCTGCCTGATGAGATGTGGAATGCGGATGCCGAGGCTAAGTTCCTGGCGCTCGCGCATAAGCATCACCTGCCGCCCGCTGCGGTGAAAGAGATCCTGAGTTTCTACGGCACCTCTCTGATGGATACCCTTCAGGCTAGCAAGGGCGATGAAGCCGAGATGCTGAAAGCTGAAGGTCTGAAGCTCCAACAAACCTGGGGTAAGGACTATCAAGCCAACATCACCGTGGCTGCACAGATGGCTAAGATGGTGGGCTTAGATCCCCACACAGATCCGATCTTCACCAATGCCCGGGCTGTCGAGGCCTTCGCCAAGATGGCTAAGCTGGTCAGTGAAGACAAGCTGGTGACAGGTGAGCAACCTTCGCTCTCCACATCGGCCCGCGCGCGCGCCAATGACATCGTGGATCCCAAATCCACGTCCGTGATCTCGCGTGAGTATCGCGGTGAATTTGGGCCAGAGCGCCAAGCCGCTGCTCAGCAGCAGTATCACCAACTCTTGCAGGCTCTTCAATCCGCGCAGTAATGCTCCTGTCGCCATCCATCCCTAAGCTGCCGATCTCACGCAAGTGGGCGGTGGCGGTTGCGCCTGGGATTCTTACGCCGCCGACTGTGCAGCCTGTTATCCAAAGCGTCACTGGGAATGAACTGTCCAAGGAGCTTTTTGTCACATGGTCCGCCAGCAACAAGGCTGGTAGTCCTGGCTTTATTTATGTGATTGAGACCTCTGACGACGCAGGGGATACCTGGGATTACTTCGGTGAAACAACAGGCTTGAGTAGCGAGATGTCGCTCGGCTCGTTCTCTGATGGCGAATACCTCATCCGTGTGGTGCCTGCCAATGATGCCGGACAAGGCCCTGGGTCAGAGCCTGAAGCGGTTACGCTGCCAGTGCCAATGGCGGCTCCAGGGGTCTCGATAGAATCTGAATACCTGAGCTACGTAGCCCTCATTACTTGGACATCAGTCATTGGAGCGACTGCGTATGATATCGAGGCACAGTCGGATGGAGGCGGCTGGTCAAGCTTGGCGTCTGGCCTCACAGTCAACTACTATGAATATGATGCTGGGCTAAGCGGTGGGTTCTATGAGTTCCGGGTGAGAGGAACCAACGGATTTGGGGAGGGGCCGTGGAGTGATCCTGCCGGGGTGACTTTGCCGGGGGAGTCTGAAAGCGGCGAGGGTGACACCTACCGCCGTCCTGATGGCGTCAGCCGCTATCTAAGACCTGACGGAACGAGCACCTATTTGAGATTTGCAGCCTAATGTCAGACTTAATTACATCCACCGACATTGATGCTTTCATGGCTTCCGCCACGAAAGAGGAGATGCGTAGTGCCATGGACTTGGGTATGTGGTCCACCGCGGGCATTCCTTCAGCGTGGACTGCGGGATCCTATGAACTCAATGCGGTTGTGACGCATGCAGGCTCACTGTGGCTGTGTGTGTCAGCTACCACTGAAGAGCCAGGCGCAGGTGCCGATTGGCTCCAGCTTGTCGCGAAAGGCACCAACGGCGTGGATGGTATAGATGGAGAACCTGGAGCGCCCGGAGCTAACGGAGAAAATGGTGAGAATGGATCGCCTGGAGCTCCAGGAGCCGACGGTTTAAACGGTTGGTCCCCCCGAATTTCTATCGCTAGCGATGGGGAGCGCCGAGTCTTAAATCTTTACGATTGGGTAGGTGGTAGCGGTGATAAGCCCGCGACTGGCTACATTACGTCCAGCGGACTGTCGGGTGACATCGCAGACGGCGTAGATATCCGCGGTCAAGCTGGAGCCGATGGCGGCGGTGGGGGTGGCGGCGGAGCATGGGAGCTGATCACATCTCAGAGTGCTTCCTCAGTGGCATCGGTTGCTTTGGATGGATATTTCAACAGCTCCATTTATTCGCGCTACAGAGTTGAGATTGAAGAGTTGCAAGCTGCTTCGAATGGCACCCAGCTAAGGCTGATCTGGAGAAACGCTGGAGTCGATGTCACAGGAACGGCCTACTACACGGGTCTGCTCTATTCGTATGGCACGACGGGGTATGGTGCCGGAGGCGCAAACTCCACAAGCGGCTCTCCGCTGAACGTGGCATCACAGTTCGCAAATGCTGGCTATGCTTTATACAGTCTGGACATCTACCCCCATTCAGCGGGCCAGAAGACGTTCAAAGGTCACTTCTCCTACCCTGACTCTGCGGTCGCTCAATTGTTGCACGGCCACATCAGCGGATCGCTCAATAACACCACGGACATGAGTGGTATCAAGTTTGCGTTCTCCACGGGGAACATAGCCAACATCATCATCCGTCTATACGGACTTAAAAAATCATGACGCTGGAAGAAATCAGAGCTGACTTAGCTCAACAGCATCCTGAGCTACAGGAGCTGCGAAGCGGTATTCTCTACACTCTCACAGAAGAAGAGAGGATCGACGTTTTGGACAAACGTGCGCAGGAGATTTTCAGGTTGTCAGCGGTTCTTGTCCCTCAATCCATCACACGTCGCCAGCGGAATCTCTGGTTAGGCGCGGCACGTGTTCTGGCCATCAAATCCTGGATCAACGCCAACATTACGGATCCGACTGAAAAGCACTCTGCCTTAGTGCATTTCAATGACTCCGAAACCACGGAACGACATCATCCTCTAACCATACAAATGGCTGCCATCATCGGACTCACAGAGCCGGAACAAATCGACCAAGCCTTCATCGAAGCCTCCCAACTATGAGCACGACTCAAATCCACAACTTCGCGCAACAGGACACACCGAATGCCGTCTATGTGCCCAAATCCTGGCGCGGTCTGCTCATCTGGGCGGTTGGGCGCTTTGGCTCTGGTATCCTGCTGGCCGCTGCCTGCTCCTGGGCATTGATGCGGGTCTATGACGATCACGCCACCCAGACACGCCAGCTCATGACGATCCTTGAGCAACGGGCACGGGTGGACTCCGAGATGACCGTGACTCTGCATCGCCTCTCTCAAAGCATTGATGAGCTTCGCCGTGATGCGGCATCGGCTCACCGCCTTTCCAGATAAACAACGAACCCAAACAACAGCATGAAAATCACGATCACAATCCTAGCTCGTCTCCTCCTCATCTTCACTCTGTCCTGTGCTCTCATGTCCTGCGCGACACGGGCCGACGGCACCAAGACTTTCGCAGGCCTTTCTGCGGGTCAATGGGGCCAAGTCTCGCTCGATGCTTCCAGCGCCTACCTTGACCAGCGATACAAACGCGAGCCTGTGACATCGGCCAAAGAGGCTGAGTCTGTTGAGCCTGCCAAGGAAACATCTTGGCTGGATGTCGGCCTCTCACTCTTGGGATTCTGATAACCACCCTATCTTATGATACAGTTAATTCTTCACCTCTTTGGCGATTACGTCACTCAGTCAGACTGGATGGCGCAGAACAAAACGAAGTCCACTTGGGCTGCCTTTTGTCACGCGTTGGTCTATTCACTGCCTTTCGCCCTCATTGCTTCACTGCCTGCTTGGCTTGTGATCTTTTCAACGCATCTGCTGATAGACCGCTACCATGTGGCCCGGTTCGTGGTCTATTTGAAAAATATCATCTTCAGTCCAGCTGGCTGTCTGTGGTGGTATAGCACTGAGGTTAGGCGCACGGCCATGGATAAGCTCCATTGGTGTGATTGCTCTGGCACGGGCTACCACAAAGACGCACCTCCCTGGCTCGCAGTCTGGCTGCTTATCGCAGCAGATAATACTCTGCATTTGGCAATCAACTACGCGTCCATCCGCTGGCTATGAACTTCACCAAACGCACTCTCGAAAACCTCGCCGGACTGAATGCAAAAGCGCGGGCGAAGCTGGAACCCTTCGTTACTGCCGCTCAAGAAGCGATGGCCGCTCATGGCGTTAAAGTGGAAGTCATCTCTGGCCTGCGAAGCTGGGCCAAGCAAGCTGAGCTCTACGCACAAGGCCGCACGCGGCCCGGCAACATCGTCACAAAAGCGAAGCCAGGAAGCTCATGGCACAACTACGGTCTCGCCATTGACCTGGGTCTTTTCAAAGACGGTCAATACATAGATTCAGAGAACCCCCGCCTCGCAGATAAGCTGTATCAAGAACTCGGCAAGCTGGCGGCTGCTCAAGGCATTGATTGGGCTGGCACGTGGAAGAGCTTTCCTGAAGGGCCGCACTTCCAAATCACCTTCGGTCTCACCCTGGCTCAAGCTCGGTCGCAGATGGAACGGAACGGCCAGGACGTGCAGAAGCTGCTGTTTTGATAATCGGCCTCCACTGCTGAAGATTTGTGACGATCTCCAGATTCCTGTGATTTACGGCATCTCACCGTGAAAACTTGTGATCTACTAACTCGTGACAATTCAGTAGATCGTCCCAAGAACATACCGATAAATACCGACAAGTTCCTTTTTGCGTGATTCAATGAATGAGCAGTGTGTCTAACGTGTGTCTTTCATAAAAGCTCTCATAACGCATTGACAATCAACGTATCCTCTAGGCCATCCTGGCCTTTGATGCAACGATACCGCAATTCCGGTATCGTTGTAAATCAACGGATTACGATGGCCTCCAATCCTCCCTCACTCCGGTA